>DWWG01000242.1 GCA_019119875.1 Candidatus Dietzia intestinigallinarum
GACCGTCGGTTCGTTCATCCTGGGCATCGCGATGCTGCCGTTCATCTGGAACGTCATCAAGAGCTGGCGCTACGGCGAGATCGTCACGGTCGACGACCCGTGGGGTGCCGGGAACTCGCTCGAGTGGGCCACCTCCTGCCCGCCGCCGCGCCACAACTTCGTGACGCTGCCGCGCATCCGCTCCGAGCGTCCCGCGTTCGAGCTGCACTACCCGCACATGAGCGAGCGCATGCGCGCCGAGGCCCACGTCGGGGGTCGGACCAAGTCCCACGATCCCGACTCGGTCAAGGACGTCGCCGAGCGGGGCTCGGCACCGCAGAAGGGCTGACCGCCCCGTACTCACCCACGGGATCAGCTCGAGAACCCCGCCGCTAGGCTTGTCCACCGGCGGGGTTCTCGCGTGTTCGGCTGAGTACCCGCCAGACGCGCACTTCTCATCGATGACCACCGGGCGGCCAGCCGTCCACGAACTCCCGTCAGGAGAATCCGTGAGCACCACCGGAACCCCGGCACTCCTCACCGTCACCGGCCCGGATCGCCCCGGCGTCACCGCGCGAGTCACCGCGGTCCTCGCCTCCCACGGCGCGGACCTGGTCGACGTCGAGCAGGTCGTCATCAACGGGCACCTGTCCCTGGGACTCATGACGAGGGTCGATGAGAACGCCGACGCGGTGGCGGTGGTGCGTGAACTCACCGAGCAGGTGAACGAACTGGGCATGCAGCTCGAGGTGCAGTTCGACGACCTCGCCCCGGCGGCGCCGCCGTCCACGCACGCCGTGGTGATCCTGGGCAGCCCCGTCACGGCCTCCGCGTTCTCGGCCGTCACCGGTTCACTGGCCACGATCGGGGCGAACATCGACTCGATCCGCGGGATCGCCGACTACCCGGTGACCGGCCTCGAACTCCACGTCTCCACCGTCGGGCGGGACGCCGCCGACGACTCGCGGCTGCGCGAGACGCTGGCCCCGCTCGCCGACGCCCACGGGGTGGACATCTCGGTCGACACAGCCGGCCTCGGCCGACGCTCCAAGCGGCTGGTGATGTTCGACGTGGACTCGACGCTCGTCCAGGGCGAGGTCATCGAGATGCTCGCCGCGCACGCGGGCAAGGAGGAGGAGGTCCGGGCCGTCACCGAGCGCGCCATGCGCGGCGAACTGGACTTCGCACAATCCCTCCACGAGCGCGTCGCCACCCTGGCGGGCCTTCCCGAATCCGTGCTGGAGGAGGTGGCCTCCGGCATCGTCCTCACCCCGGGCGCCCGCACCACCATCCGCACACTCAAGCGTCTCGGCATCCGCTGCGGCGTGGTCTCCGGCGGCTTCATCCAGGTGATCGCCGGCCTCGCGGAGGAGCTGGGTCTGGACTTCGTGCGCGCCAACACGCTGGAGATCGTGGACGGCGTGCTGACCGGCCGGGTGGTCGGTGAGGTCGTCGACCGGGAGGCCAAGGCCGCGTACCTGCGTGACTGCGCCGACGAGCTCGGCATCTCCCTGAGCCAGACGGTCGCGGTCGGGGACGGTGCCAACGACATCGACATGCTCACCGCGGCCGGGCTGGGCATCGCGTTCTGCGCCAAGCCCGCGCTGCGTGAGGTGGCCGACGCGTCGCTGTCCAAGCCGTTCCTGGACACCGTTCTGTTCATCCTGGGCATCACCCGCGACGAGATCGAGGCCGCCGACACGGCCGCCGGCACCTACCGTCGGGTCCCGCTGGTGTGAACGACGGTGCGCTGAGCGGCAACGCGGGCACCGCCGGTGGCGGTGGTACCGAAGGAGGCGGCGTCGGCGGCTCGGCTGACGCCGCAACCGGGGGCCTCCCGGCGACGGGCGCGGCCCTCGGCTGGTGCCACCGTCGGTTGTCGGAAGGATCAGCCGGGGCGGAGGACCCGAACGACAGGAGCACGGTTCGGTCGATGCCGATCGTGCTGCACCTGCCCAAGGGCGACCCGCCGTCCCGGACCCCGTTGCTCGAAGCCGCGGCCCGTGCGGTCGCCCTGCTCTGCCTGGACGAACGGGTCGCCCCGGACGGCCCGTGGCATGAGCCGTACGCGGCGTGGCTGGACGCCCGCATGCGCAAGATCGCCCGCCGGGCCAGGGGAGCGCAGTGGCGGGCGGCCCAGGAGGTGGATGGCGTGACCGCCGAGGTCGAGGGGTGCCAGGCGCGCGCCTTCGTCCCGGGGCCCGTCGACCACATCGACCCGCGCCTGGCCCGCCTGCAGATCGGGGGAACCGATCTCGAGCGCGATCAACCCCCACCGCCTGCGGCCGGGCAACCGGTGGTGTGGATCGATGCCGGACTGCAGATGTCCGTCGGCAAGGCGGCAGCACAGGTCGGTCACGGGATCATGCTGTTGATCGCGGAGATGCCACGGACACGGCTGGAGCAATGGATCGCGGACGGCTGCCGGGTCGCGGTTCGGGAGGCCGACCCCGCGCGATGGCGGTCGTTGTCGGCCGCGGCGGCGCGCTCGGAGCCCGGTGTGGCCGCCGTGGTCGACGCCGGCTACACCGAGGTCGCCCCGGGGTCGTTGACGGTCATCGCCACCGACCTCTGAGCCCGGTCACCGGCAGCCCCCGGGGCCGATGTCCCGGGCCCGCGGAGGCAGGACAGTGGATCGCTTCGGAGCTCGTCGATCGGGGTGCCGCATTCCCGGCTGAGCGCACGCAGCAGTGCCGCCCGGTCGGAGAATCCCGCGGCCCTGGCGGCGCTCTCGCTGCTGGAACCGCCGCGCAGGGCCCGCACCGCCACATTGAGTCGGGCTCGCGTGCGCCACTGCTGGAACGTGAGCCCGGTTTCGGCCGGGAACAGTCGCTGGATCTGGCGCGGGCTGATCGAGAACCGCTCGCAGAGCGAGGC
The DNA here is from genome assembly GCA_019119875.1 of Candidatus Dietzia intestinigallinarum. Classification (GTDB taxonomy): domain Bacteria; phylum Actinomycetota; class Actinomycetes; order Mycobacteriales; family Mycobacteriaceae; genus Dietzia; species Dietzia intestinigallinarum. The sequence continues at coordinate 2,857 of DWWG01000242.1, forward strand.
CAGGGTGGCGGGGGAGTCCGCGGCGAGCTCACCGACCCGGCGTGCGGTGGGATGGACGGGCGGGGGGACGGCGAACGCCTCGGTGAGCAGCGCCGAGACGATGTCGTCGAGCCTGTCGGTGAACAGGGTCACCTGCTCGTGGGTGTAGGGCTGTGCGGCGAGCCTGGCGAGCATCAGGTCGGTGATGGCGGGGACGACGCCGAGCCTCCGGATCCGCTCCACAGGAGTGTTCCGCGGTGACAGGAACGGTCCGAGCGCGATCGAGTGCCGGTCCAGCTCAAGTGCATGGGGGACGCCGGGGGCGAGCAGGACCGACGTCCGTGGTTCGAGCGTGATGCCCGACCCGTCCACGGTGAGGTGCCCGCGGCCCATGACCATGTGCACGATGTGGGGTACCTGGTGCGTGTGTTCGGGATGGCCGAAGAATCGAACCCGACTCTCGGGAACCGCCATCGCCAGTTCTCGCGTGAATCCCACCGGTGACCTTCGTTCTTCCGCTCGTACGTGACAGGTGACACTGTGTCGCCTTCTGACCGTGGCCATGTCGCATCAGGTCTTCCGGGAGACCCTGCGACGCTCTACCCTTCTCCGAGGGCTATTTGGTAAGCCTCACCTAATCTTGCACCGGAGGATAGATGTCACACAACACCCGTGGGCTGAGGCGACCGCTCGTCGCCGCCGCACTGACCCTCATGATGGCCGCCACTGCGGCGTGCTCGTCCGGGGACGCGGACCCGTCGGCGGGCGCCTCGGGCGGCGCGGAGGAGACGCGGCTCGTCAGCACCCCGGAGGGCGAGGTCGAGGTGCCGGCGGACCCCGAGCGGGTGGTGGTGCTCAACTACGCGCTGGTCGGATACCTCTATGAGCTCGACGTTCCCGTGACGGCGACGATCCCCGAGGACGCCAGCCAGGCCAGCGGAGAGTTCTCCGAGATGTGGGGTGACCATCCCGCCGAGGACGGTACGCAGTTCCTGCCGTGGTCGGCGGACGGATTCGACCTCGAGGCGATCCTCGCCACCGATCCCGATCTGATCGTGGCGGGAGGGTGGGGCTTCCCCGGCTTCCAGGCCGAGGAGGCGTACGAGGACCTGTCGGCGATCGCGCCGACGGTCCTCGTGGACCGGTCGTACGCCGACTGGCGCGACCAGGCCGAGTTCCTCGCGGTGGACGTCTTCGACGACCGGGCCGGGTTCGACGAGATGGTCTCCACCTATGAGGACCGGGTCGCCGAGGTCGCCGGATCGATCGAGGTCCCGCCGCAGCCGACGTCCTTCATCAGCGTGACCGCCGACGGCGCGCCGTATCTGCTGTTCGAGGGCACCGGGCTGCCCGTGATGTTCGACGAGCTCGGATTCCGGACCAACGACCTCGTCGCACAGTACGACCTCGCCCCGTATCAGCCGGGCGGCGACATGGCCGAGCTGTCGACCGAACAGCTCGGTCAGATCGTCGACAGCGAGACCCTGTTCATCATGGGGTTCAACGCGGACACGACCTCCGTGGCCGAACTGACCGACAGCCCCGCCTGGCGTAACCTGCCCGCCTTCGTGAACGGCAACGCCTACGACCTGCCGTACTGGGCACTTCGGCACGACTACAACGAGGCGCTCGCCCTCCTCGACATGGTCCAGACGGAGTTCGGTCGATGAGTCTGCCCGATCTCGTCATCCACCCGCTGGTGGTGCGCACCGCGCACGTCGTGTCGGTCGAGGACCTGGGAGGCCGGATCCGTCGGGTCCGTCTGGAGGGCGACGAACTCGGCGCCTTCGTCCGCGAGGGGATCAGCCACCCGGCGTTCAGCGCGCCCGGCTTCGACGACCACATCAAGCTGATCTTCGCAGGCGACGGAGACATCGAGTCGGCGATGCCACGCCAGCATGTCGACGGAATCGAATGGACGCCCGCCGAGCACCGGATCACCAGGGACTACACCCCGCACAGTGTGGACCCGGACTCGGGCGCCTTCTCCCTCGACTTCGTCCTGCACGGTGACGGTCCGGCGGTGAGCTGGGCGCAGGGCGCGGCCCCGGGCTCACCCCTGAGCTTCGTGGGCCCCAAGTCGTCACAGGTCCTCCCCGACGAGGCGACATCGATCGTCCTCATCGGCGACGAGACCGCGCTTCCCGCGATCCACCGTTTTCTCACGGAGCGTCCCCTGACGGTCCCCGCGCACGTGGTGCTGATGACCGCCGGGACCGCAGCGCCTCCCGAGCTCCCGATCGGTGAGAGGGACTCACTGCGGCTGCAGAGGATGCCGGAACCGGACGGGGACGCCATCGCCGCACTCTTCGACGAGGTGTCCTCCGCGGAGACACTCGGCGACACCCCGTTCGTCTGGGCGGCGGCCGAGGCGCGCGCCCTCCTCCCGCTCCGGCGACGGCTGGCCGGGCGCGTGGCGAAATCCCACCGCAGCATCACCGGCTACTGGCATCACGACCACACGCAGGAGGACGGCGAGACCGCACCGGAGCTCCCCGGGCCCCCGGTCGCGTGGTTCGCGGTCCGTGCCGCACTGCAGACCGGATTCCTCGATGCGCTGAGGCCGGGGCCGAGGTCGACGGGCGAGGTGGCCTCGGCACTCGGTGTCCGGGACGCCCTCGACCCGCTGGCCTCGGTCCTCGCCACAGCGGGACTGCTCGTCCGTACGGACACCGGTCGCTGGGAACTGACCGATCTGGCCGTCGACCTCGTCGACGACCCCCACGAGCGGGACGAGTACACCGGCACCCAGGCCGATCAGGTGCTCGCCCTCCGCCACCTGGCGGACTCCCTGCGTGACGGGCCCCCCGCCTGGCAGGTCGACACCGGATCCTCGTTCGCCGAGGCCGCCCGCACCGACCCCGAGGTGGCGCACCACCTCGAGCACGAGTCCGAGTCGCTGGTGTTCCTCCAGCACGGACTCCGGCGGGTCCTGCAGGGGCTGGGCGGTCAGGACACGGGCGGTCAGGACATCGTCGTGGTGGGGCCCGGCGCCGACCTGGTGACCCGCCTCGCCCGCGGCGCGGTGGACGGTGTCCGCACGGGCGCACCGGACGCACCGGACGAACTGGTGGATGTGGTGGTCTCCGCTATGCTCCTGAGCCACCTCGACGACACCTCGGCGAGGAAGCACCTCCGGGAGCTCGCCGGGACCGCGACGCGCGCGCTGGTCATCGACTCGAGCGTTCCCGACGGGCTGTCCCGCTCCGCCGCCGAACGGGCGCTGCTGCGGTTCGTCACCACGGGGCGCGACGCCCGGAGCCGGGACGCGGTCGGTGAACTGGCCCGAAGCGCCGGGTGGACGGCGGGGACGCGGCACGCGCTCGGATGGGGCGTCGTCGCCGACGAACTCGTCCGGGACGCCACCGACACCGCCCGCCGGTGACCTCGACCGCGGCCACCGGCCACGACCGTCCGCCCCGGCCCGCGACACCCGGGTCCGAGCTGCCCCGGACCGGGGCCGGGACGCGGCGGAGGGTGGGACGCGTAGCGGGATTGGCAGGCGGACTCTGCCTGCTGGCGGTGGTGTGTGTGCTGAGCCTGTTCATCGGATCCGCGGCGCTCGACCCCGAGCAGGTCATCGCGGCACTGACCGGCTCAGCCGACCCGGTCACCCGGGCCACCGTGCTCGAGATGCGGCTGCCCCGCACGCTTCTCGGCGTCCTGGTGGGCGCCGCACTCGGCGTGGCGGGAGCGCTCGCCCAGGCGCTGACCCGCAATCCGCTCGCCGACCCCGGGATCCTCGGCGTCAACGCCGGCGCGGGCCTGGCCGTCGCGCTGGCGGTGGCGTTCTTCGGCGTCACCACGATCGACGGCTACGTGTGGTTCGCCTTCGTCGGAGCCCTCCTGTCGTTCGCCCTCGTCTACGCGATCGCCCTCCGCGGGCCACACGGCGCGACCCCGGTGCGGCTCACCCTGATCGGTGTGGCGTTGACCGCGGTGTTCACCGGGATCTCCCAGTCCCTGGAACTCGTCCTGCCCCGCGTCTTCGACCAGATGCGGTTCTGGGGCGTCGGCAGCATCGCGGATCGCCCCGCGGGGACCGTCGCGTTCGTCGCCCCCTTCATCGTGGTGGGACTGGTGATGGCCCTGGCCACCGGCCGCGCCGTCAACGCCATCGCCCTCGGCGACGACCGGGCCCGCTCCCTGGGCGTGCCGGTCGGACTCGTCCGCGGGGCCTCGGCACTGGCGATCACCGTGCTGTGTGGCGCCGCCACCGCGGCGGCCGGGCCGATCGCGTTCGTGGGCCTGATGGTCCCGCACGCGGTCCGCCTGGTCAGCGGCCCCGACCAGCGGTGGATCATGGCCCACTCGGTGGTGGCGGCCCCGGTGCTCCTGGTGGTGGCCGACATCTTCGGACGGCTCGTCGTGTGGCCCGCGGAACTCCGCGTCGGCGTCGTCACCGCACTCCTCGGAGCCCCGGTGCTGATCTGGCTGGTACGACGTGCGGAGCGAGGTGGCCTGTGACGCGCCGACCAGGAGGCGAACCGGCAGACAGGACGGTCGGCGGAGGCCACGGCCCGCGGCGGCGACCCGTGCGGGCGATCCGACTGGGCCGGATCAGCCGCATCGTGGCGCCCGCCGATGTGCTGGTCGCCGTTGTCGTCGTCGTCCTCCTCCTCGCCCTCGTCGCCTCCGCGCTCATGTTCGGCGACCGCCTGGTGCCCCTCGACAGGGTCGTGCGCGCCTTCGCCCCCGGCGCCGACCGCCTCGACGCGATGGTGGTGGTGCAGTGGCGAGCCCCCCGCGCGTTCGCCGCGGCCCTGTTCGGCGCCTGCCTCGGGGTCAGCGGCGCCATCTTCCAATCGCTGACCCGCAACCCGCTGGGCAGCCCCGACATCATCGGTCTCAACACCGGCGCGTTCACCGGCGTGCTGGTGGTGATCAGTCTCGGAGGCATGGGATACGCCGCGGTGTCGGCCGGAGCGGTGATCGGGGGAGTGGGCGCGGCCGTCCTGGTGTACCTGTTCGCCTACTCGTCCGGTCTCCAGGGCTTCCGGCTCATCATCGTGGGTATCGCGGTCAGCGCGTTCCTCGGGGCGGTCAACTCGTGGATCGTCACCCGATCGGAGCTCGACGTCGCGCTCCGCGCCGCGGTGTGGGGAGCCGGATCCCTCAACGGGGTCCGCTGGCCGCAGCTCCTGGGAGCCGGAGTGCTCGCCCTCGTCCTCGCCGCGCTGATCCCCTGGCTGGCCCGGCGGATCGCCCAACTGGAACTCGGCGACGACTCCGCACGCGTCCGTGGCGTGCGCACCGAACCGGTCAAGGCCGTGGCCGTCGTGGTGGGTGTGGCCCTGACGGCGCTCGTCACCGCGGTGACCGGGCCCATCGCCTTCGTCTCGCTGGCCGCACCGCAAATCGCCCGACGCCTCCGGCGGTGGTCGAGCGGATTCGACCCCCTCGGCTCAGCCCTCATCGGGGCGGTGCTGTTGAGCGGATCCGACCTGATCGCCCAGCACGCGCTGCCCGCCGCGAGCGTCCCGGTCGGCGCCGTGACCGTCTGCCTCGGCGGGATCTACCTCGTGTACCTGCTGATGCGGGAGAGTGACAGGAGTTGACTGTGGAATCGGCACTACAGGCCCGCGGGGTGTCCGTGGCCTACCGGCGGGGCGAGACCGTGCTGTCCGACGTCTCGGCGAGCGTCCCGGCCGGGGAGTTCACGGCCGTCATCGGGCCCAACGGTTGCGGTAAATCCACGCTGCTCAGGGCCTTCACCAGGCTGCTGGCCCCCTCGTCCGGTCAGGTGCTGGTCAACGGCGAGGACATCTCCCGCATACGACCCGTGGAGCTGGCGCGCCGGATGAGCCTGCTCCCACAGGACTCACCGATCCCGGACGGGATCCGGGTGGCCGAGCTGGTCCGGCGCGGCCGCTACCCGCACCAGACCCTCTTCGCCCAGTGGAGCGCCCGCGACGAGGAGGCGGTGACGGCCGCCATGCGGGCGACCCACGTCGACGAGCTGGCGGATCGGCTCGTCGACACCCTGTCGGGCGGGCAACGCCAGCGGGTGTGGATCGCACTGGCCCTCGCCCAGGATGCGCCGTGCCTGCTGTTGGACGAGCCGACCACCTTTCTGGACATCGCGCACCAGGTGGAGACACTGCGGCTGCTCGACGACCTCCGCGCACAGGGCCGCACGATCGTGGCGGTGCTGCACGAGCTGGGCAACGCGGCGAGGTTCGCGACGCACCTGATCGTGATGAAGGACGGACGGGTGGTGGCGACCGGACGGCCCGCCGACCTGCTGACCGAGGAGCTGATCGAGGAGGTCTTCGATCTGCGGTGCCGGGTGATCCCCGATCCGGATACCGAGACGCCGGTCATCCTGCCGCGGTGACGGCCGACGCCTCAGGAGTCGCGGAGCCTCTCGAGCGCCCCCAGCACGACGTCCCGGTTGGTGGTCTGCCAGAACGGGGGCAGGGAGGCGCGCAGGTAGCCGCCGTACCGGGCGGTGACCAGGCGCGAGTCGAGGATCGCGACGACACCGCGGTCCTCGGTGCGTCGCAGGAGGCGGCCGACGCCCTGCGCGAGCAGGAGGGCGGCGTGGTTTCCGGCGACGGCGAGGAACCCGTTCCCTCCACGGGCGGCCACCGACCGCTGCCGGGCCGACAGCAGCGGATCATCGGGGCGAGGGAACGGAATCCGGTCGATCACCACCAGCGACAGGGACCTGCCGGGCACGTCGACGCCCTGCCAGAGCGAGAGCGTCCCGACGAGCGTGGTCTCCTCGTCCCGGGCGAACCGCTCCACGAGATTGGCCGTGGAATCCTCGCCCTGACACAGGACGGGGGTGTCCAGCCGGTCCCGGAGGAGTTCGGCCGCGGCTCTGGCCGCGCGCATCGAGGAGAACAACCCGAGCGTGCGGCCACCGGCGGCGGTGATCAGATCCACCAGCTCGTCCTCCGCGGCCGGCGCGGTCCCGTCTCGTCCCGGTGCGGGAAGATGCTCGGCCACGTACAGGATCCCGTTGCGCCGGTAGTCGAACGGTGATCCCGCGTCGAGGCCGGTCCAGCGCAGCGACGCGGCGTCGTCGTCGGACGGTGGTTCGAGCGACACCGCTGTGGAGGAGTCGACACGGGTGGACGAGGACGGTGGCAGCCCCCAGGTGGCGGCGAGCCCGTCGAACCTGCCGCCCGTGGTGAGGGTGGCGGAGGTGAGGATGACGGTGGACTCGGCGAAGAGCCGGGTGCGCAGGAGCCCGGCGACGGTCAACGGGGCGACCCGCAGGATCCGGCCGCGGCGGTCCTCGACGCTCATCCAGACGATCTCCAGGCGCTCGGCCACGGGCTTGTCGTACGAGGAGAGCATGCGGTCGGCGGCGTCGGCGATCTCGTCCAGCGCCGCCAGTGTCTTCTGCCGTTCCGAGGCGCCCTGCGGATCGCCGGCGGCCTCACCGGGCCTGGGGCCGGGGACGGCGCCGCGGCAGTTCTCCGCCGTGTGGCGCACGGCCGCCAGCGCGAGGTCCGCGCCCTCGGGCAGCACGTCCCAGCGGCCGTCGGGGCAGATCTCCAGCAGCGTCGCCAGGCCCTCACCCGCGGCGACCATCCGGTCGGCGGTCTGCTTGTCCACCAGCTTGGCGGCGCGGCGGGCGGCCTGGATCACCGCGGCCCCGGTCAGCTCGGCGGTGGTCACACCCGTCACCCGGTCGGACAGCTCGTGGGCCTCGTCGATCACCACCGCGTCGTGCTCGGGCAGCACGGAGACGTCGGTCATGGCGTCGATCGCGAGCAGCGCGTGGTTGGTCACCACGATGTCCGCCCGCCCGGCCTCCTGTCGGGCCCGCTCGGCGAAGCACTCGGTGAACTCCGGGCACAGCTGCCCCAGGCATTCGCGGCTCGTCACCGACACCTGACGCCAGGCGGCATCCGAGACTCCGCGCGGGAGATCGTCCCGGTCCCCGGTGTCGGTCTCCTGCGCCCAGTCGTGCAGTCGGGCGATCTCGCGGCCCAGCCACGAGGTGGGGCCGGTGTCGCCGGACGGGGCCTGCCGTGGGGGCCGTGCGGCCGTGGACTCTCCGCCCAGGGGCAGGTCGAAGAGCTCCTCCGTCTCGATCTCGTCCGGATCCGCCTCGTCGACCGGCCCGGAGCCGACCCGGTGCAGGCACAGGTAGTTGCCGCGGCCCTTGAGGATCGCGTGGGACGGGGTCACCCCGAGCGAGGGCCGCAGGGCCGCGGACAGGCGGGGCAGATCGCGGTCCACCAGTTGGTTCTGCAGGGCGATCGTGGCGGTGGACACCACCACGGTGCCGCCGGTCTCCACCGCGTGGCGCAGCGAGGGCACGAGGTAGGCCAGTGACTTGCCGGTGCCGGTACCGGCCTGGACGGCGAGGTGCTCGCCGGTGGCCAGTGCGTTCCCCACGGCCTCGGCCATCGTCATCTGGCCGTCCCGTCGACTGCCGCCCAGGCTCTCGACAGCGGTGTCGAGGAGCTCGGAGACAGGGGGGAGCGAGTCGGTCACGCGGTAACCCTAGCGGCCCGGTGCGAGTGCCCGGACCGGCACCGCGGGGTCGCCGTCGCTGAGCGCGAGACCCTCCCACGGCAGGGTCACCATCACCGCGGCGTGATGCTCGCGGGACTGCTCGAGTGTCGGCAGCCCCGGAACGGGCTCGCCGCCCCGCAGGAGCGGGATCATCAGCTCGCGCTGCTGCAGGCCGGGCTCCTCGGGCGCGGTACCGGAGGCGGGGAAGAGCACCTCCTCGACCGCGGTACCCGAGCTGCGGTGGAGGCGGACCGCGCGTTTGGCGCCGGGCAGCGACTCCTTGTGCGTGGACCGTTTGGCCACCGGGATGCCGTCGACGTCGACCAGCTTGTAGACCATGCCCGCGGTCGGGGCGCCGGAGCCGGTCACCAGGCGGGTACCGACGCCGTAGACGTCGACGGGCTCGGCGCGCAGCGCGGCGATCGCGTACTCGTCCAGGTCGCCGGACACGACGATCCTGGTTCCCCGGGCCCCGAGGCCGTCCAGCTGGTCACGCACCTGGCGGGCCAGCACCCCCAGGTCGCCGGAGTCGATCCGCACGCCCCCGAGGTCGGTGCCGGCCACCTCGATCGCGGTGGCCACACCGGCGGTGATGTCGAAGGTGTCCACCAGCAACGTGGTGCCCACGCCCAGGGTGGCGACCTGGCTGCGGAAGGCCGCGGCCTCGTCGGTGCCGTCGGGTCCCGTGTGGAGCAGGGTGAACGAGTGCGCTGACGTACCGGCCGACGGCACACCGTGGCGGCGGGTCGCCTCGATGTTGGACGTGGAGTGGAATCCCGCCAGGTAGGAGGCGCGGGCCGCGGCCACGGCGGCCTCCTCGTGTGTGCGGCGCGACCCCATCTCGATGATGCGGCGCCCCCGTGCGGCGGAGGTCATCCGGGCGGCCGCCGCGGCGATCGCACTGTCGTGATTGAACACGGACAGCACCAGTGTCTCGAGGACCACGCATTCGGCGAAGCCGCCGCGGACGCTGAGCACGGGGGAGCCCGGGAAGTAGAGCTCGCCCTCGCGGTAGCCGTCGATGTCCCCGGTGAAGCGGAAGTTCCGGAGCCACTCGACGGTCCGTTCGTCGAGGGAGTCCGCGACCACCGCGATCTCCTCCTCGGAGAACCGGAAGTCGGCGAGACGCTCCAGGAGACGGCCGGTGCCGCCGACCACCCCGTAGCGACGGCCCGAGGGCAGTCGACGGGCGAAGACCTCGAACACGCAGGGGCGGTGGGCGGTGCCGTCGGCCAACGCCGCGCTGATCATGGTGAGCTCGTACTTGTCGGTGAGGAGCGCGGTGGAGGGTCCCCCCGTCCGGGGCGCGGAGGAGGGGGATGTCGTCGGGGTCACGCGGCCGACTCTACGTCGTGGCCACAGGGGCGGTAATCCGTATCCTGGGATGCATGCACCCAGTGACGACACCGCTCGCGGCCGTCCGGCGGATCGCCCCGGTCATGGCGATGCCCTCGGCGGCGCCCGTGGAGTCCACGGATACGGAGCTCCACGGCGGGATCGACAAACCGTGGCTCACCGTGGTCTGGGACGATCCGGTCAACCTCATGAGTTACGTGACGTTCGTCTTCCAGCGGGTGTTCGGGTACAGCCGGGAGAAGGCCCACGAGCTGATGCTCAAGGTCCACAACGACGGCCGCGCCGTGGTGTCCTCCGGGAGCCGGGACAAGGTGGAGAACGACGTGCGGAAGCTGCAGGAGGCCGGGTTGTGGGCCACCATGCAGCGGGAGGCGTGAACCGGTGAAGGCGTGGCAGCGGAAGTCATCCCTGGGCGGTCCCCGCATCAAGTCGGTGATGGAGAGCCACGAGGTGCAGATCCTGCACGCGCTGGTCAGCAATGTGGTGGACATGCTCGAGCAGCGCCGCGACTCGGCGCCGCGCGACGAGCTGGCCGAGATCACCGGGATGCGCAGTGGCCACTCGGAACTGCCGGACGAGGCGCCTCTGGCCCGGCTGCTGCCGGACTTCCACCGTCCCGAGAAGGCGGACGCCCCGAAGGGGTCGTCCGGTTCGGATGCGGACCGGGCGGCCGTCGTGCGCGCCCACAACTCCGGGATGCGGATGATCCACGAGCCGGCGATCATCGACGCCAAGCTCGAGTCGGCGGCGGTCCTGCTGCGCTCGCTGCCCGCCCGGGGCGGGACGGTGTCGCTGACGCCGGAGCAGGCGCAGGCCTGGATGGGCTGCCTCAACGACGTCCGGTTGGGCCTGGGCGCGGTGCTGCTCGAGGCGGGCGCGGTGGACGGCGTCCCGGCCACCGACATCCCTGAGTTCGTCCCGGAGGGCGATCCCCGTTCGGCCCAGCTCGACGTCTACCACTGGCTGACATTCATGCAGGACTCCCTGTGCACCGCCCTGACCGGGTCGTGAGGAGGACACCGTGTACCACGATCCCCGATTCCCCGTGACCGCCGGAGCCGGCGGGACCGGAGCCGCGCCCGCGGCGAAGGGTCCGCGCCGGTGGCCGGCGCTCGTCCTGCTGTTCTGCTTCGTCGGCCTGATGTGGGTGGTGGAGGCGGCCGACTGGGTGCTTGTGGAGGCGACCGGGAACGAGCAGGTCCTGGACGGCTACGGGGTGCGCCCACTCTCTGCCGACGGCCTGTTGGGCATCCTGTTCCAGCCGCTGCTCCACGGGGACTGGGCGCACCTCATCGGCAACTCGATCGCATTGCTCGTGTTGGGGTCGATCATCGCGATGTCGGGGGTCCGCCCCCTGGTCACCGTCACGCTCATCTCGTGGCTGGCGTCGGGGATCGTGTCATGGCTGCTCGGTGGCACCGGCACGGTCCACATCGGCGCCTCGGGGATCGTGTTCGGCTACATCATCTACGTGATCGTGCGGGGCTTCTTCTCCCGCAGGTTCCTGCATCTGCTCGTCGGTGTGTTGATCGGCGTGTTCTACGGGCTCGACGCGGTGGCGGGTCTGTCTCCGCTGCAGGCCGGGGTGTCGTGGCAGGGGCACCTGGGCGGGGCGATCGGTGGCTTCCTCACGGCGTACGGCCTCAAGCGCGACCGTGCGCCTAAGCAGCTCGCCCCCGGGCGGTTCACGTGACGCCCGGCCGGCAGTTCGCGCGGCCGACGCCCCCGGACCGGGACGCGCCGATCGGGGTCTTCGACTCCGGGGCGGGTGGTCTGACGGTGGCGCGCGCGATCATGGACCAGCTGCCGGACGAGTCGGTGGTCTACATCGGCGACACCGCCCACGGGCCGTACGGTCCGCTGCCCATCGCCCGGGTCCGGGCGCACGCCCTGGCGATCGGCGACGAGCTGGTCGAGCGCGGGGTCAAGGCTCTGGTGATCGCGTGCAACACGGCGTCGGCGGCGATGCTGCGGGACGCTCGCGAGCGTTATCCGGTGCCGGTCGTGGAGGTGATCCAGCCGGCGGCCCGTCGCGCGGTGGCCACCACGCGGTCGGGCAGGATCGGGGTGATCGCCACGCGGGCGACGGTCGCCTCACGGGCCTACGACGACGCGCTGGCGGCTGCCCCGGGTGTGGAGCTGACGTCGGTGGCGTGCCCCAAGTTCGTGGAGTTCGTGGAGCGCGGCATCACCAGCGGGCGTCAGGTCCTGGGGTTGGCGGAGGCCTACCTGGGCCCGATCCGGCACTCGGATGTCGACACGTTGGTGTTGGGCTGCACGCACTACCCGCTGCTGTCGGGGGTCATCCAGTTGGCGGTGGGGGACCACGTCACGTTGGTCTCGAGCGCCGAGGAGACCGCAAAGGACGTGCTGCGCGTGCTCACCGCGCAGGATTTGTTGCGGCCTCACGACCCGGAGGTCCCGGCGACCCGGGAGTTCCTGGTCACCGGCGATCCGGATGCGTTCCGCAGGGTCGCCTCGCGCTTCCTCGGCCCCGGGCTGGTGGAGGTGGGTCGGACGCCGGTGGTCGCCGATCGTGCGTGACACGTGCGGCGAGCAGGGACGCAGTCGGCACGACACGTCACCCGACGTGGCACGATGGTGCCCATGTTTCTGACTGTCCTGGGGTGTTCGGGAAGTATCGGCGGGCCCACGTCGCCGGCGTCCGGGTACCTCGTGGAGGTCGAGGGTCTGCCGCCCGTGGTGATCGATATGGGGCCGGGTGTCCTGGGGGCGTTGCAGCGTCACGCCGTGCCGGAGGACGCCGTCATTCTGCTGTCCCATCTCCACGCCGACCACTGCCTGGACGTGCCGGGCCTGCTGGTGTTGCGCCGGTTCGGTCCGCATTCGGCCACCGCCGGTCGGGTGCCGTTGGTGGGGCCGTCGGGGACGGCGTACCGGATCGGGGTGGCGTCGGCGGAGGAGCCGGGGGCGGTGGACGATCTGTCGGACACGTTCGAGGTGTCGACGTGGGATGTCACGCCCGAACTGGAGGTGAAGGACGACGACGACGAGGTGGGCCTGACCGTGCGGGCCGGTCGGGTGGATCATCCTCCGGAGTCGTACGGACTGCGCCTCACCTCGGCGGACGGCCGGGTTCTGGCGTACAGCGGTGACACCGCGTACTGCGAGTCGGTGGTCGAACTGGCGGCCGGCGCGGACGTCCTGCTGTGCGAGGCGTCCTGGACGCATCAGGAGGGTCGTCCGCCGGGGATTCACATGTCGGGCCGGGAGGCCGGCCTGGTGGCGCGCCGGGCCGGCGTGGGGCGACTGGTGTTGACCCACATCCCGCCGTGGACGGACCCCGAGGCGGTGCGTGCGGAGGCCGCCTCGGAGTTCAGCGGTGAGATCCTGATCGCCGAGCCGGATCTGAGTCTGCAGGTCTGAGTCTGCAGATCTGAGTGCCTCGCGGGGGTCGCCCCCACGCGGCGGAGTGCGGGCGCGGCTAGGATCTGCGCACGTGACTTCTTCGAGTATCGGCAGAGCAGACGGACGCGCGGACGGCGAACTGCGTGAGGTGACCATCACGCGGGGGTTCACGTCGCATCCGGCGGGTTCGGTTCTCGTCACCTTCGGGCAGACCCGGGTGATGTGCACCGCGAGCGTCACCGAGGGGGTGCCGCGCTGGCGCAAGGGGTCGGGGCTGGGCTGGCTCACCGCCGAGTACGCGATGCTGCCCGCCGCGACTCATGAGCGTTCCGGCCGTGAGTCGGTGCGGGGCAAGGTCGGTGGCCGCACTCACGAGATCAGTCGCCTGGTGGGCCGCTCTCTGCGCGCGTGCATCGACCTGTCCGCGCTGGGGGAGAACACCATCGCGCTGGACTGTGACGTGCTCCAGGCGGACGGCGGCACCCGGACCGCGGCCATCACCGGTGCGTACGTCGCGCTGGCGGATGCGGTGACCTGGCTGCAGTCCAAGGGGGCGGTGACCGGCAACCCGCTCACCGGGGCGATCGCCGCGGTGAGCGTCGGTGTGGTCGACGGCCGGGTGCTGTGTGACCTGCCGTACGAGGAGGATTCGCGGGCCGAGGTGGACATGAACGTGGTGTGCACGGATTCGGGTGAGCTCATCGAGGTGCAGGGCACCGCGGAGGCCGCCCCGTTCGGTCGGGATGCCCTGAACGAGATGCTCGACTCGGCGCAGGCCGGGTGCGAGAAGCTGTTCGAGCTGCAGCGTCGGGCGCTGGACGCGCCGTATCCGGGGGTGCTGCCCACCCCGCCCGGCGTGCCGGCCCGGGGGGAGTAGATCGTGAGCGTGCGACTGCTCGTCGCCAGCCGCAACGCCAAGAAGCTCGCCGAGTTGCGGCGGGTGCTGGAGTCGGAGGGGATCGTCGGGATCGAGCCGGTGGGCCTGGACGAGGTCGCCGAGTTCCCGGAGGAGCCCGAGGACGGTGCCACGTTCGCGGAGAACGCCCTCATCAAGGCGCGTGCGGGTGCCCGGGCCACGGGCCTGCCGTGCCTGGCGGACGACTCGGGGCTCGCGGTGGATGCGTTGAACGGGATGCCTGGTGTGCTCTCGGCGCGCTGGGCCGGCCGTCACGGTCACGACGCCGCCAACAACGAGCTTCTGCTGGCCCAGCTGGCAGACGTCCCCGACGGGCGACGCGGCGCGGCGTTCGTCTCCGCCTGCGCACTGGTCCGGCCGGGGGAGGACTCGGGCCCCGGCGGGGTGCCCGATTCGTGTTTCACGCCGGGGCCGGACGGTGCCGAGACGGTGGAGGAGGGGCGCTGGTCGGGCACGATCCTGCGCGCGCCGCGCGGGGAGGGCGGTTTCGGCTACGACCCGCTGTTCCTGCCCGAGGGGGCGCACAGCACCGCCGCCGAACTCAGCCCGCAGGAGAAGGACGCGGCCTCTCATCGGGGCCGCGCTCTGCGGGCACTCGCGCCGGCCCTGCGCGCCCTGGCCTCGGCGGGCGACCGCTCGGCCTGACCTTCCGCGTCAGTCGATCCGGGCGCGGTCGGTGCTCAGTACGAGAGGGCACCCGCGTTCCGGATGCTTTATGACCATCACCGGTTGCCGGTATATCTCCGACACCCGCTCGGCCGTGAACACCTCGGCGGGGCTGCCGTCGGCGACGATGGCGCCGTCGGCCATCATGATCACCCGGTCGGAGTAGGCGGCCGCGAGGTTGAGATCGTGCAGGACGATCACCACGCAGGCGCCGTCGTCGCGAAGTCGCCGGGCGGTGCGGAGGACGAGCTCCTGATGCCGGAGGTCGAGGGCGGCGGTCGGTTCGTCGAGCAGGATCACCGGAGTGGTTTGTGCCAGCACACGGGCGAAGCCCGAGCGCGACATCTCGCCGCCGGAGAGGGTCTGGACGTCACGGCATCGCAGGTGACCGACCTCGGCACGGTCCATCGACTCGGAGACTATCTCGGTGTCCCGGACCGGCGAGGTGTTGTGTGACAGCCGCGCCAGGCCCACGATCTCCTCGACCGAGTAACTGAAGCGGACGACCTGGTCCTGGGGGAGGACAGCCCGTTCGAGAGCGAGTGCGCCTGGTTTGAATGACCGGATGTCGCACCCGTTGAGCAGTACCCGGCCGGTGGAGGGTTCGATGTCCGCCGCGAGAGCGGCGAACAGCGTCGACTTTCCGGCGCCGTTGGGGCCGATCAGGGTGGTGAGCTCGCCTCGGCGGAGTTCGGTGGTCACCTCGTGGATGATGCGGTTCCCGCCGAGCGTGACCGAGACGTTGTCGGCTTTGAGCACTGGGATCACCCCCGTGCCGTCTTCTGACGACGGTAGAGCAGCCATAGGAAGAACGGCCCTCCGACCAGGCCTGTGAACAGGCCGATGGGAACCTCGGAGGGCGGGTTGAGCGTCCGTGCGCCGATGTCGGCGAGAACGATCATGAGCGCACCTCCGAGCGCGGACAGGGGGAGCAGCCACCGGTGTCCGGGGCCGACGATGATCCGCACGATGTGGGGCACGACGAGTCCGACGAACCCGATGGAGCCGGCGGTGGCCACGGCGGCGGCGACGATCACGGCCGTGGCCACGACGAGCAGGATCCGGGTTCGCCTGACGTCGAGACCGACATGCTTCGCCTGTTTCTCTCCGAGGGCCAGTACGTCCAGGGGCCGGGCCATCGAGACGAGCACGGCCAGTCCCACGATGAAGAACGGCAGCGCCGCGCCGACGGCGTCCCAGGACGCCCTGTTCAGCGACCCCATCGACCAGTAGACGATCGACTCGAGTTCTGTGGTGTCGGCGATGTAGGTGAAGAATCCGTTGATCGACCCGCCGACCGCGGTGACGGCGATACCCACCAGGAGGAGCTGGACGGTGCCGCCACCCCGGCCCGGACGGGCCAGTACGTAGATCAGGGCGGTGGTGGCCAGCCCGAAGGCGAAGCTCATGGCCGGTACGGTCCACGGGCCGAAGACCGTCAATCCCAGGACGATCGCGATGATCGCGCCGAGAGAGGCGCCGGAGGTGACTCCCACGATTCCCGGGTCGGCGAGTGCGTTGCCGAACAGTCCCTGGAGCGCGGCCCCGGCGATGGCCAACGACGCCCCGACCATCGCGGCCTGGGCGACCCGGGGGAGTCGGAGCTCCCACACCACGTGTGCGGCCGAGGGGTCCACGCCACCGAGCGAGCCGTTGGTCACCTGTGCGAACAGGATCCGGAGAACCTCGTCCGGCGGCAATGACAGTGGTCCGGTCCCGACGCCGAAGACGACGGCGGCCAGGAGGATGACGGTGAACACCGTGGCCACGAGTGCACCCGGGGGGCGTCGGACCGTTCCCGCGGCAGCGGACCCGGTGGGGTTCGCCGCCCGGGACGTGCGGTCGGCCCCGGTGGGGGCGGCGGTTGTCATCGGCGCGCTCACAGATCAGGGTAGAGCTGGTTCTGGAGAGAGACCGCACCGATTCCGGTATGGACCCCGGCCACCCGGATCTGGGAGTCGGGCATGACGATCAGCGCCTTGTCCTCCGCGGCCGTTGTGCCCTGCAGACCCGCGACCTGCTGCCAGATCCCGGCCTCGCCCCCGAGATCGTCGAGCTCACTCTCGGCCACGACGATCACGTCCGGCCGGGCGGCGATGAGGCCCTCGGCGGTGATCGCCTGGTACCGGTCCAGACCAGTCTCCGCGCCGGTGTTGATCCCGCCTGCGAAGGTGATCACCTGGTCGGCGGGGGTGTCGGCGCCCGCCGCGGTGGTGTTGCCGCTGTCGCCGGCTCCGCTCGAGGACAGCACCATGACGCGCCGTCGTTCGGAGTCGTCGAGTGAATCGGCGTTGGCCTCGGCGGTGGCTATCTGCTGCTGGACCTGCTCTGCCAGATCCCGGCCGGACGCGTCGAGGCCGATGACCGCAGCGGTCTTGGTGATGATGTCCGGTGCGTCCTGGCTGCGATCGATGAGCGTGGCGGGGACGTCGGCGTCCTGGAGGCCGGCGATCAGGTCGGCGTGGCGACGCATGTTGGTACCGATGACCAGGGTGGGGCGCAGCGCCACCACCCCCTCGACGGTGAGTGCGCCGGACCCGGCGGTGGTGATGCGCTCGGACTGCCCGAGGATCGCGTCGTGTGCCGAGGTCTCGGGGGCGATGCCGATCTTGTCGGCGTGCCCGAGTGCATCCATGATCTCGATCGTCACATCGTCGAGGACGAGCACACGGTCGAGGTCGGTCACCGTGATGTCGACCCCGTCGTCTCCCGTGAACTGGGCGGGGAGAGCTGGTTGCGCCGGATCGACCGTGGGAACCTCCATGTCGTCGGTCCCCGACGTGGCCTGCGAGACCACGGTGTCTCCGGCATCCGATGCGGCGTCCCGCGAACTTTCGGCGTTCGCGCAGCTGGACAGCGCCAGTGACGAGCACGCCAGGGCCGCGATCGCGATGCGTAGGGATCTGGGGGACATGGCTGCGTTCCTTCCGGTAGCTTGCTAGATCTGGATACCTCGGTGACAGAGGTATCGCCCTGGGCAAGTTACCTTAGCCTTGCCTAATTGCAAATGGTGGCCCGGCATCCGGGTCGGAGGAGACTTCATGGGGGACAGGGCTTCGGCACCGGATATCGAGCGGCTCGCGGCGGTCATCGTGGAACTCCGGCGCACCATGAGGCGCGCCGGAGCCCGGGTCGGGCGAGGTGACGAGACGGGCGCGATCAGCTCACGGGATGCCGCGCGGGCTCCGCTGACGACAGCGGAGCCCGGGCGGCAACGCGCGCTCTCGGGCTCGGAGCAGGAGGTGCTGCGCTTCGTCGCCTCCCGTCCCGGTGTCGGGACCAGCGGAATCGCCGCCGCGTTGCGGCTCCGGGCGAACACCGTCTCCGGGGTGTGTAGTCGACTGGTCCGCGCCGGCCACCTCGAACGCCGGACCGATCCGGACGACAGTCGGGCGGCGCAGTTCTATCCCACCGAGGCCACGCTCCATCGACGTGCGGAGAAGGCGGGGCGACGAGCCGGGTATCTCGCGCCCGCGCTCGACCGTCTGCCCGAGTCGGACCGCACGGCGATCGCCACGGCGCTGCCCGCGCTGGAACGCCTGGTCGCGGAGCTCGACGCGCTTGCTGCGCGCGACCGGTGACGAGGCGTGGTCAGAGTGCGTACTCGGCGTGGACGTCCTTGGTCCGCCTGTGCTCGAACCAGAACGACAGGAACGGGATGGTCCCGGCCAGAGCGGTGGCCAGCGTCCGCGGCGCCACCCACCGGGCCTTGATGGCCAGGTCGAGGGTGGCGAACAGGTACAGGATGTAGAACACACCGTGCGCCTGGCCGATGTAGGTGAACCAGTCCGGGGCGTCGCCGGAGTGCTCCAGGATCAGGTACTTGTAGACCATCTCCGCAGTCAGCACCAGCAGCCACACGCCCGTGACCCACGCCAGGACGCGGTAGCGCTTGAGTGCGCCGGAGATCTTCCCGTCGGGATCCGGCTTGCGGTCGTCGGTGGTGGCGTCGGCGGCGGCGGTCATGAAGCGGGCTTCTCCTGGGAACGATCGCCGGCGCGGTCCTCACGGGCCAGCTCGGCGAGATATGAGTTGTACGCGGCCAGGCCTTCGTCCCGGACCTGCGCATCCCTCGTCGGGCGGCGCTCGGGCAGGATGTCGGCGGGGATCTCGGTCATCACGGGCCCACGTCGCCGGCCACGTCCGGGCCGGGCACGTCCTGGCCGGCCGTGCCCGGACGGGCGCGCAGGCGACCCGGCTGCGGGCGTGTGCGGGGCCGGGTGGGCGTTGTCGTCGTCGTCACCATCGTGCGCCGCACCCGCGGGCACGCCCCCGTCCACGCCCACACCCTCGGCGGCGGGGCCGTGTGCGGCATCGGAGACACGGTCGGCCTCCTCGGCCTCCAGGCGGACGTACTTGAGATAGGCGTAGACCAGGAACCCGGCCAGGAACGGCCACATGAACGTGTAGCCGAGGTTCTGGACCGTGCCCGAGGCCTCCTGATAGCGCGCCAACTGCCAGGCCCCCATGCCGAGGCAGAAGATCGCCCCCAGGACCACGAACACGATCCACGACGGACGGTGCTTGACCGGCGACGCCGGATCGCCGGAGGCGGGATCGCTTCCGGCCGTACGGTGACCACGGGTATCGGACACGCCTCCACGGTACCGCTGACCGCAGGCTAAACTCACCTCGCGGTGCCCCCGGGTACCACGCGCCCGTGGCGGAACTGGCAGACGCGCTGGATTTAGGTTCCAGTGTCTTCGGACGTGGGGGTTCAAGTCCCCCCGGGCGCACCCCGCCCGCTACGGCTCGGTGTTGATGTCGTCAGGGTGTCTGACGAAGTGCACGATGCTCAGGGCGAGTCCGCCCCAGATGACGAGCAGGAACAGCACCATCATGATGATCGCGGTGGCGGTCATGGCTCAGTCCTCCTTGTGGGTATCGGCGCCGGGGGCGGTGGTGGGCGTGGTGGTGTCCGACGACGAGAACTGCTCCTCGTGGAAGGCGTCACTGGGATCGGTATCCGTCGCGGGCGGCCCGTCCAGATGCCTGGCACCCCGCCACGGAAGCAGGGTGAAGATGGCCGACAGCACCAGGATGGCCGCGATCATTCCCCAGCCCCAGGTGTTGATGACCGCGGACTCGTATCCCTCGTAGGGTTCGTCGATCAACGAGATGATCTCGCCGATCAGCGAGTAGGCCAGGACCAGCGGCGTGACCACGGCCATGCACACGATCCAGATCGGGCCGACCTTGAACGAGGAGACCGAGTTGAGGTGGTCGCGCAGGGTCGGGCCGAGTCGGAAGACGAACATGATCGCGATCAGGGCGATGAGCGCGATTCCGACGATGCCGATGCTGTTGGCGAACTTGTCCATGATGTCCAGGTTCTGCAGGCCGGTCTCCGTGGGCATGAGCATGACCGACACCACGGCCATGGGGATGCCCACGGCGAGTGTCGCCACGGTGCGGTTGACGCCGACCTTGTCCTGGAACGAGGAGATGACCACCTCGACGATGGAGATCATCGAGGTCAGGCCCGCCAGGATGAGGCAGATGAAGAACACCACGCCCCAGATCGCGCCGCCCGGCATCTGCGAGATCAGCGCCGGGAAGGCGATGAACGCCAGTCCGGGGCCGCCGCTGACGTCGTCCCATCCGGCACCGGCGGCGGAGGAGACCAGGAATCCGAGGGTGGCGAACACTCCGATGCCGGCGAGGACCTCGAACGCCGAGTTGGAGAAGCCCACCACGAGGCCGGAGCTGGTGAGGTTGGACCTGCGCTTGACGTACGAGGAGTAGGTGACCATGATGCCGAAGCCCACGGACAGCGAGAAGAAGATCTGGCCGTAGGCGGCGATCCACACCGCCGGGTCGGACAGGGCCGACCACTCGGGCGTGAAGAACGTGTTGAGACCGTCCAGCGCGCCGGGCAGGAACAGTGAACGGACCACCAGGGCCACGAACAGGACCACCAGGAGCGGGATGAAGAACATGGCGGTCCGCCCGATGCCCTTCTGCACGCCTGCCAGGAGGATGATCAGCGACAGCACCCAGACGACCACCAGGACGATGGTGATGAGCGGGACGAAGTCGAGGCCGAACCCGCTGCCCGCCCGGAGGAAGTCCTCGGAGAAGAAGCCGGCCGTCTCCTCGTAGGTCTCACCCCATCGTTGGTCCAGAGAGAACCACGTGTAGCAGGCGGCCCACGCCAGGATCGCCGCGTAGTAGATGGCGATCACGAACGCCACGAGCACCTGGATCCAGCCGATGGGTTCGGCGTACCTGCTGATCCGGCGGAAGCTCAGCGGAGCCGAGCCGCGGTAGCGGTGGCCGATGGCGTAGTCGAAGAAGAGCAGGGGGATGCCCGCGGAGAGCAGGGCGACCAGGTACGGGATGAGGAAGGCGCCGCCGCCGCTCTCGAATGCGACGAACGGGAAGCGCCAGATGTTGCCCAGGCCGACGGCCGAGCCGATCGCGGCGAACACGAACACCGAGCGCCCGGAGAACGCCTCGCGCCTTTTCGTACCGCCCGCGGCGGTAGGTGTGGACATGGATTCCTCCTTGACGGGGGCGCGGCATCTTCGTACCGCGGATCCCCTACTTCTAGTCCGACAGTTGCTGATCGGTGACCATTTCGACGCAATTCATGTATCGAGGCCACGTGACTGGTGGGACTACAGTAGGCCCATGAGGCCTGGACGTGGGGGACAGTGGGCAAGTCGCGTGATTCTCGCCGTGGCACTTGCCGTGACCACCGCCGGCGCCGCGGCGGTCGCCACCGCCGACCCCGGGCCCGGCCCGGCGCTTCCGGATGTCCCGGCGCAGGTGCCCGTCGCGGACCCTGTCGACGTGGTCGCAAACTATTCCGACGTGGACGAACTGGTGCTGCCCGAGGGGGTGCCGGCCCCGGCGGATGTCGTCCGCGAGACCGGCTCGTGGTTCAGCCACGGCCGGACCCTCGTGCTCCGGGCCGACGGCTCCGGCACCTTCGAGTCCTGGATCGGGGCGTTCGACGGCGACCGGATCTCGTTGCGGCTCATCCCGGCGCCCGGGGAGGCGACCGTCGCCGAGATCGTCGCGATCGAGTCCTTCGGAGAGGGGGCCCTCGCCCCGGAGGCGCGCCCGGGGGTCGGGGGTCTGGTCACGGTCACCTTCGGCACCGGGATCCGTACCGCGCATCTGGAGTGGGCGTCCGGCGCCGACCGCCACTCGGTGGACCTCTGTCCCGCCGAGGGGCTGGATGCCGCCGCGATGGAGGCGCTTCGCTGCGGCGCCTGACCGCCCGCCGGACGTCCGTGACACGCCGGTTACCCCCGGGGACCGCCTGAGAGGTATGTAACGATTAGATAACGGGCACGCTCCCGAACGTGAGGGGCACCTCACCTGTAGATATGAGGCTCTCGTCATGTCCCGTTGTGGCGAGCGTCACTGCCATGGCGTGGTTCCGAGGCGCAATTTGGGCACGTGAAGGCGTCCAATCTGAGGGGTCCCTCAAGTTTCTGTGGCAATCTGTGCGCTGCGCCGAACCCGGGCCACCGGTGGCGGCGTTGCCACTGACGCGAGTGCCAAGGAGTTCCCCACGTGACGATCGACGACCGCGACCTCACCCCCCGACCGATCCAGACCGGGCTCACGGCCAGCCGTGCCCTGGCGGACGAGCTGCGTGACGGCACGGCCTACGCACTCGCCTTCGGTGGGCAGGGGATCGCGTGGCGCGATGCCCTCAGCGACCTCATCGACGGCACCGGCATCGGCCCCGAGCTCCAGGAGCTCGTCGACGCCTCCGTCTCCTTGACCGAGCCGGTCCACGACGAGATCGCCGTGGTCCGCCCCCACGGCTTCCGCCCGATCGAGTGGGCCAACACCACCACCGGTGAGGACGAGGACTACACGGACCTGCCGGACGCCGCCTCGCTCTCCTCCGCCGCGGTCTCGTTGCCCGCGGTCCTGCTCACCCAGATCGGCGCCCTGCGTGCGCTCGCCGCCGAGGGGCTCGACGTCAACGCCGTCGCCCCCGCCTCGGTCGTGGGCCACTCCCAGGGCGTGCTCGCGGTGGAGTCGGTCGAGACCTTCGGGTCCGTGGACGACCGCCTGCTGGCCGTCGCCGAGCTCATCGGCGCCGCCGCGACCCTGGTGGGCCGTCGCGTCGGCCTGTTCCGTCGTGGTGAGGCCAGCCCGATGGTGGGGGTGTCCGGGATCGACGGCGAGGAGCTCCGCACTCTCGTCGACGAGCTGTTCGCCGAGGTGGACGCCTCGATCCGTCCCGCCGTCACCATTCGCAACGCCCAGCGCCGCCACGTCGTGGTGGGACGTCCGGACGATCTCGAGGACCTGCGCCGGCACTGCGCCGACCTGGAGGCGGAGTCCCGTCGTCGTCGCGAGGCCAAACTCACCGGCGGTGAGGTGTTCGCCCCGGTCTTCGACCCGCTCGAGGTCGAGGTCGGTTTCCACCATCCCGCCATGGCCCCGGCCGTGGACGTGGTCCACCGCTGGGCCGGCCGGTGTGGTCTGGACGCCGACCGCGCGGCCGAGCTGGCCCGACAGGTCTTCTCCGAGCCGGTCGACTGGGTCGAGGAGCTGGCCGATGCCCTGCACGCCGGCGCCGAGTGGATCCTCGACATGGGCCCCGGCGAGGCACTGACCCGCCTCAACCGTTCCGTGGTCCGCGGCCAGGGGGTCGGCGTCGTGGCCGCCGCCACCCGCGGCGGCCTGCGCAACCTCTTCACCCCGGGTGCGACCCCGGAGATCGAGCGTCCCTGGACCGCGTTCCAGCCACAGCTGATCAGCCTGCCCGACGGCAGCGTCCACGTGGAGACCTCGTTCACCCGCCTCACCGGCCGCTCGCCGATCCTGCTGGCCGGGATGACCCCCACCACCGTGGACCCGGAGATCGTGGCGGCCGCCGCCAACGCCGGCCACTGGGCGGAGCTCGCCGGTGGCGGGCAGGTCTCCGAAGCGATCTTCGCCGAGAACACCCGGCGTCTGGCCGAGTTGCTCGAGCCCGGCCGCAGCGCCCAGTTCAACTCGCTGTACCTCGACCCGTACCTGTGGAAGATGCAGGTCGGCGGCAAGCGTCTGGTCCAGAAGGCCCGCGCCGCGGGCATCCCGTTCGACGGCGTGATCGTCACCGCCGGCATCCCCGAACTCGACGAGTCGGTGGCCCTCATCGAGGAGCTGACCGAGGCCGGCCTGCGGCACGTCAGCTTCAAGCCGGGCACCGTCGCCCAGATCCGGCAGGTGGTGCGGATCGCCGCCGAGGTCCCGCACATGCCCGTGATCGTCCAGGTCGAGGGTGGCCGCGCCGGCGGGCACCACTCGTGGGAGGACCTCGACGACCTCCTGCTGGATTCCTACGCCATGCTGCGTGAACGCCCCAACATCGTGCTCTGTGTGGGCGGGGGCATCGGAACGCCGGAGCGGGCCGCCGACTACCTCACCGGCTCGTGGGCCAACACCCACGGCTACCCGGCCATGCCGGTGGACGGCATCCTCGTGGGCACCGCCGCCATGGCGACCCTCGAGGCCACCACCAGCCCACAGGTCAAGCAACTCCTCGTGGACACCGTCGGCGTCGACGCCTGGGTCGGTGCCGGCCGGGCCGAGGGCGGAATGGCCTCCGGCCGCAGCCAGCTCGGCGCGGACATCCACGAGATCGACAACACCGCCGCCCGCACCGGACGTCTGCTCGACGAGGTCGCCGGCGACGCCGAGGCCGTGGCCGCCCGCCGCGACGAGATCATCGCCGCGATCAACGGCACGGCGAAGCCCTACTTCGGCGACCTGGACTCGATGACCTACGAGCGGTGGCTGCGGCGCTTCGTCGAGCTGTGCCTCGCCCCCGGCGCCACCGCGGACGGTCACGTCTCCCGTGAGGGGGACGGCTTCGATCTCGGCGCCGACTTCGGTGGCGACGTGGCCGACGGCACCCGCTCGGTGTGGCTCGACCCCACCATCCGTGAGCGCTTCCACCGCATGGTCCAGCGCACCGAGGCCCGCCTGGACGAGATCGACAGCGGCCGGATCGTCTCCGCGTTCCCGCAGGTGGAGTCGATGGAGCGACCCGCCGACGTGATCGACGCGCTCGCGGCCCGCTACGCCGACCTGGGCACCGCCGTGCTGCACCCGGCCGACGCGGCCGAGTTCCTCGACATCTGCCGCATGCCCGGCAAGCCCGTGCCGTTCGTCCCGGTCATCGACGGCGACGTGCGCCGCTGGTGGCGCTCGGACTCGCTGTGGCAGGCCCACGACCCCCGCTACGACGCCGACGCCGTGTGCGTCATCCCCGGCACCACCTCGGTCGCCGGCATCACCCGCGCCGACGAGCCCGTCGGTGAGCTCCTCGACCGCTTCGAGGCCGCCACCGCCGACCGCGTCCGCGGCTACCTGCCCGCGGTGGAGGCCGTCTCCGGCCGCCGTCGCGGGATCGCCACCACCGCCTCCGGCCCCGTCGCCGACGTCCTCAACAGCCCGGACGTCACCTGGGCCGGCCGCCTCGTGGTGAACCCCGTCCACCGCCTGGGCGTACTGCACGCCTGGGAGATCGACGCCGACGGCATCGGCCGCCACCCGGTCTCCGGCGCCGCGTTGACCCCGGCCCCCGACGGTCGCACCGTGGACCTCACCATTCCCGTCGGTGCCGCCGAGATGACCATCGAGATCACCGTGGACGCCTCCGTGGCCACCGGTGCCGCGCCGGTCGTCACCGACGCGGCCGCCGAGTCCGCCATGCGCACCCTGCTCGCCACCGCCGCCGGCGTGGGACGCGGGGGAGCGGGCGGCCGCGAGATCGTCGAGCTCCCCGAGGTGACCGGCGGCACCGCCACGGCGCGCTTCAGCTACGAGCCGACCCTGGCCTCCGACCACACCGGCGTGACCGCCGGCAGCCTGCCCACCACCCTCGTGCCGTCGGCCGGCGTGCCCGACGCGCTCGTCGGCGCCGCCTGGCCGGCCGTGTTCGCGGTCCTCGGCGAGGCCCGACGCCCCCGCGGTGAGGGCACCGTCGTCGAGGGACTGCTCGACCTGGTCCACCTGGACCACGGTGTCCGCATGCACGCGTCGCTGCCGAAGTCCGAGACCGAGCTCGTCGTCGTCGCCCGCTCCGGCGGGGTCCGCGACACCGACCTCGGTCGCGTGGTCGAGGTGTCCGTCGAGGTGTCCACCGAGTCCGCCGACGGCACCCGCTCCCCCCTGTGCACCCTGTCGGAACGGTTCGCGATCCGCGGCCGCACCGGCGGCGCCGAGGTGGGCGACCCCCGCCCGGCCGGCGGGGCGCTCGTCAGCCCTTCCGGTGATGACGTCGCGCCCGCGGAGACCACACGCCAACTGCGGGTCTCCACCTCACTGACCGCCCCGCACGACATGACGGCGTTCGCGCTCGTCTCCGGCGACCACAACCCGATCCACGTCTCCGACACCGCGGCCGACCTGGCGGGACTGGGCGGCGTGATCGTCCACGGCATGTGGCTCTCGGCCGCCGCGCAGCACGCCGTGCAGTCCACCGACGGGACCACTCCCGCGTTGCGGATCGCCGGCTGGACCGCCCGCATGCTCGCCCCGGTCCGCCCCGGCGACCGCATCGGAGTCCGTGCCGTCCAGACCGGCCGCCACGCCGGCGGCCAGGTCCTCGAGGTGACGTGCACCGTCGACGGCGCCACCGTCATGGCCGCCACGGCGCTCACCGAGGCCCCCCGCACCGTCTACGCTTTCCCCGGCCAGGGCATCCAGGCCAAGGGCATGGGCATGGAGGGCCGCACCCGCTGCCCGGCCGCCCGCGAGATCTGGGACCGGGCCGACAGGCATACGCGTGACGCACTAGGTTTCTCGATCCTGTCGATCGTGCGCGAGAACCCGACCGAGGTCACCGTCCGCGGAGAGGTGCACCGCCATCCGGACGGCGTCCTCTACCTGACCCAGTTCACCCAGGTCGCGATGGCGTGCCTGGCGGTGGCCCAGCGCGCCGAGCTCGAGGCCGATGGCCTGCTGATCGAGGACGCCTACTTCGCCGGCCACTCGATCGGCGAGTACGACGCCCTGGCGGCCATCTCCGGCGTGCTCGAGCTCGAGCCCCTGCTGGAGATCGTGTTCCAGCGCGGCTCCACCATGCACCAGCTGGTGCCGCGCGACGCCCACGGGCGCTCCGACTACCGCATGGCCGCGATCCGTCCGTCGCAGATGGGGATCTCCGACGACGAGATCCAGCAGTGGGTCGCCGACGTGGCCGAGCAGTCCGGTG
The DNA here is from genome assembly GCA_019119875.1 of Candidatus Dietzia intestinigallinarum. Lineage (GTDB taxonomy): Bacteria > Actinomycetota > Actinomycetes > Mycobacteriales > Mycobacteriaceae > Dietzia > Dietzia intestinigallinarum. The sequence goes on from DWWG01000242.1 coordinate 29,799, forward strand.
AGTTCATCGAGATCGTCAACTACAACCTGGCGGGCTCCCAGTACGCCCTGGCCGGCACCGTCGCCGGCTGTGAGGCGCTGGAGGCGGCGGTCAACCGCGAGCTGGAGATCTCCGGAGGCAATAACGCCTTCATCCTGGTCCCCGGCATCGACGTCCCGTTCCACTCGACCGTCCTGCGCGGCGGTGTCCCGGACTTCCGGGCCACGCTCGACGCGCTGATCCCGCACGACATCGACATCTCGGTGCTCGTGGGCCGCTACATCCCGAACCTCGTGCCGCGCCTGTTCAGCCTGGAGCGCGACTTCGTGCAGGAGATCGCCGACCTCGTGCCGGCCGAATCCCTGGCCGAGGTGCTGGCGAACTGGGACGCCTGGTCGGCCACCCCGACCCGCCTCGGCCGCCTGCTGCTGGTCGAGTTGCTGGCCTGGCAGTTCGCGAGCCCGGTCCGCTGGATCGAGACCCAGGAGCTGCTCTTCACCCCCGTGGAGCGCGGCGGGCTCGGCATCGAGCAGTTCGTCGAGGTGGGCGTCTCAGGCGCCCCGACCGTGGCGAATCTGGCCTCCAAGACCCTCGATCTCCCCACCCACCGCGGCCCCCGCGCCCTGGTGCTCAACGTCGAGCGCGACTCGGCGACGCTGTACGGCACCCTGCCGCCCAGCGTGGAGGAGAACGACGACGACGACACGGTGGGCGCCGCTGACACGTCCGCCGCCACCGCGTCGTCCACCCCGGCCGCCGACCAGGCGGCCCCCACAGACCCCGCACCGGCCGTCAACACCCCCGGCACGGCCGGTGCGGACCGATCCGACAGCGCGGCCCCGGCCGCCGCCGCCCCCGGCGCACCCCGCCCGGACGACCTGGAGTTCGGCGCAGCCGCCGCCACCCGCATGCTGGTGGCGCTGCGCACGAAGGTCCGTCCCGAGCAGATCGTGCCGAGCGACTCCATCGAGACGCTGTGTGACGGTGTGTCCTCACGCCGCAACCAGCTGCTTCTCGACCTGGGTACCGAGCTGAGCCTGGGCGCCATCGACGGCGCCGCCGAGGCCGACTTCCCGACACTGTCAGACCAGGTCTCGCGCCTGGCACGCGGCTACGCGCCGTTCGGCCCCGTCCTGTCGGACGCGGTCGGCGAGGCCCTGCGCGCCGTGCTCGGCCGCACCGGCAAGCGCGCCGGATACATCACAGAGCGCGTGACCGGCACCTGGGAGCTCGGCGAAGGTTGGGCGCGCCACGTCACCGCCGAGATCGCGCTGGGCACCCGTGACGGTGCCTCGATCCGTGGCGGGGACCTGGCCGACCTCGACGCCTCCGGGGTCAAGGACGTGGCCGGACTGGATGCGCTCATCGACGCCGCCGTCCGGGCCGTCGGCGCCGCCAACGGCATCACCGTGGAGATGCCGGCCTCCGGCGCCGGCGGGGGCGGGGTCGTCGCCTCCGCCGCACTCGGCGAGTTCGCCGACATCGTGACCGGCCCCGACGGCGTGCTCGCCGAGGCCGCCCGCGGGCTGCTGACCCGACTCGGACACCTCGAGCCCGACACCGTCGACCTGCTCGCCGACGCCGACCCGGACACCGAACTGGCCGACCTGGTGGCCGCCGAACTCGGCAGCGACTGGCGCCGCGTGGTGGCCCCGGCCTTCGACCCGGACCGGGCGGTCCTGCTGGACGACCGCTGGGCCTCGGCACGCGAGGACCTGGCCCGGCTGTGGACCCGGACCGACGTGCCCGCCGACGTCGCGGAGGCGTTCCGTGGCGCAGGGGACATCGTGGCCGACCAGGCCCGCTGGTGGGCGAGCAGGGCGGCGGACGCCCGGCGTGACGCGCACGCGGCGGCGTACCGGGAGATCTCCGAGACCGCGGCCCTGGAGTTCGTGGGCGAATACTCGGGCGACGTCGCCGTCGTCACCGGTGCCGGCAAGGGCTCGATCGCCGCCGCCGTCACCGGACGCCTGCTGGCCGGAGGGGCCACCGTGGTGGCCACCACCTCCAACCTGGACCAGTCCAAGCTGGCCTTCTTCAAGGACCTCTACCGCAGCAACGCCCGCGGACGTGCGGCCCTGTGGATCCTGCCCGCCAACCTCACGTCCTACTCGGACGTCGACGCACTGGTCGAGTGGGTCGGTAACGAGCACGTCGAGTCGGCCGGTGGCCAGACCACCGTCCTCAAGCCGGCGCTGACCCCGACGCTGCTGTTCCCGTTCGCGGCGCCCCGCGTCCAGGGCTCGATGGCGGACGCCGGCCCGCGCGCCGAGACCGAGATGCGTGTCCTGCTGTGGGGTGTGGAGAAGCTCGTCGCCGGGCTCGGTGCGATCGGCGCCGACACCGACGTCGACTCCCGCCTGCACGTGGTCCTGCCGGGATCGCCCAACCGCGGCATCTTCGGTGGCGACGGCGCCTACGGTGAGGCCAAGGCCGCACTGGACGCCATGATCGCCAAGTGGGGTTCGGAGAAGTCCTGGTCGCAGCGCGTGACGTTCGTCCACGCGATCATCGGCTGGGTGCGAGGCACCGGCCTCATGGGACACAACGATCCGCTCGTGGAGGCCGTGGAGGCCGCCGGCGTGTCGACCTGGTCCACCACCGGGATCGCCGGCGAGCTGCTGCGGTGGTGCACCCCCGAGTTCCGGCGGGCCGCCGCCGACGGCCCCGTCACCGTCGACCTCACCGGCGGCCTCGGCACCGCGGACCTCGACATGTCGGCCCTGGCGGCCGACCGGCCGAGCACCCCGGCCGAGTCCTCGGGCGAGGAGGCGACCGGCACCATCGCGGCGCTGCCGTCGCTGCCCGCCGTGGCCCGCGACGAGCGTCCGGAGTGGGGCGAGGTCACACAGGCCCTCGACGAGATGGTCGTGATCGTGGGCGCCGGCGAGGTCGGCCCCTACGGCAGCGCCCGCACCCGCTTCGAGGTCGAGACCACCGGTCAACTCACGGCCGCCGGCGTCGTGGAGCTGGCCTGGTCCACCGGGCTCATCACCTGGGAGGACTCGCCGCGAGCCGGCTGGACGGTCACCTCGACCGGCGAGCCGATCGACGAGGCCGAGATCGCCGAGCGTTTCGGCGAGGAGGTCCTGGGCCGGGTGGGCGTGCGTCGCTACGCCGACGATCCGGGCGCCGAGATGTTCGACAACTCCGCGCCGCTGCTCACCTCGGTGTTCCTGCCGGAGGACCTGTCCTTCGTCGTGGACGACGAGGCCCAGGCCCGCGCATACCTGGCGGACGACCCCGAGAACACGGTCGTCACCTGCGGCGAGGACGGCGAGTGGACCGTCACCCGCAAGGCCGGCACCGAGATCCGGGTGCCGCGCCGGACCACGCTCACCCGCGTGGTGGGTGGCCAGATCCCGACCGGCTTCGACCCGACCGCGTGGGGCATCCCCGCCGACATGGTCTCCGGTATCGACCGCGTGGCGGCCTGGAACCTCGTGGCCACGGTGGACGCCTTCATCTCCTCGGGGTTCACCCCGGCCGAGCTGCTCGCCCACGTCCACCCGGCCGACGTCGCCAACACCCAGGGCACCGGCATGGGCGGCATGACCAGCATGAGGTCGCTGTACATCGACGGCATCCTCGGCCGCAGTCGCGCCAACGACACGCTGCAGGAGGCGCTGCCCAACGTGGTGGCCGCGCACGTCATGCAGTCGTATGTGGGCGGCTACGGCTCGATGGTCCACCCGGTGGCGGCCTGTGCCACCACCGCGGTGTCGGTCGAGGAGGGCTTCGACAAGATCCGCGCCGGTAAGGCCGAGTTCGTGGTCGCCGGTGGCTTCGACGACCTGTCGATCGAGGGCATCCAGGGCTTCGCCGACATGTCCGCCACCGCCGATTCGGAGGCGATGGCCGCCAAGGGCATCGACGACCGTCACTACAGCCGGGCCAACGACCGGCGACGCGGTGGATTCGTCGAGTCGGCCGGTGGCGGCACCATCCTGCTGGCCCGCGGTGATGTCGCGGCCCGCATGGGCCTGCCGGTCCACGGTGTGGTGGCCTGGGCCGGGTCGTACGCTGACGGCGCGCACACCTCGATCCCGGCCCCCGGCCTGGGTGCGCTCGGCGCCGGCCGTGGCGGAAAGCGCTCGCCGCTGGCCCGTGGCCTGGCCCGGCTCGGACTCACCGCCGACGACCTTGCCGTGGTGAGCAAGCACGACACCTCGACCAAGGCCAACGATCCCAACGAGTCGGACCTGCACGAGCGACTCGCCGAGTCGATCGGCCGGTCGGACGGCAACCCGCTGTTCGTGGTCTCACAGAAGACACTGACAGGGCACGCCAAGGGTGGTGCGGCGGCGTTCCAGCTGATCGGGCTCACGCAGATGCTGCGTTCGGGCACGCTGCCGCCCAACCGGTCGCTGGACTGCGTCGACGACGTGCTGGACACGCACCCGCACCTGGTGTGGTTGCGGGAGAGCCTGCAGTTGGGCGGTGACATGCCGCTCAAGGCCGGGCTGCTCACGTCCTTGGGCTTCGGCCACGTCTCCGGTCTGATCGCGGTGACGCATCCGGAGGCCTTCCACCGGGCCGTGGCCGCGGAGTACGGTCCGGAGGACGCGGAGCGGATCCGGGAGGCCGGCCTCGAGCGCGAACGCTCCGGCGCCCGCCGCTTCGTCGACGCCCTCTACGGTGGCGCGGCCCTGTATGTCCGTCCGGAGGCACGTCGCTTGGGCGAGGGCTCGGCCGAGGAGGTCAAGGAGCGCGAGGCCGCGGTCCTGCTGGATCCGGGCGCCCGGATCGACGACGACGGCGTGCTGTCCGCGTCGGTCGCCTCCACCGACGAGTGAGCGGTCGCGTGCGGGGCGTCGGGGTCGACACTGTCGACCTCGGCGCCTTCGCCGCGTCTCTGGCCGAACCCGGCACGCGCTTCACCGAGATGTTCTCGCCCACCGAACGGCGGCAGTGTCGCGAGCGTGCCGAGGCCCGCTCCTCGGTGCCCGACGCGGCACCTCGGTCCTCGGTGCCCGCCGCGTCGCCTCGGTCCTCGGTGCCCGCCGCGTCGCGGGAGGACCCGCTGGCCCGACATCTCGCGGGGCGATGGGCGGTCAAGGAGGCGGTCATCAAGGCGTGGTCCGCCGCGCTCTACGGCTCGCCGCCGCCCATCGCGCCGGACCTGCTGCGCTGGTCGGAGATCGAAACGGTCTGCGACGCCTGGGGTCGACCGGCCGTGCGGCTCAGTGGTGAAGTCGCACGTCAGGTCGCCGCGACGGTGGGGGAGAACGTCCGCTGGAACGTCTCACTCAGCCACGACGGCAGCTCGGCCGTGGCGTTCGTGGTGCTCGAGGCCTGATAGCGCGGAAGCCACCGCCCGCCGACGCCGGCCACGGCCCGCCGCGCCACAGCTCGTCGCCCGCCGATGCCCGCCGCCCGCCGCCCGTCGCTGCCCCGCAACTCGTCGCCCGCTGACGCCCGCCGTCTGCCGCCCGTTGCTGCCCCGCAACTCGTCGCCCGCCGCCTGCCGCCCAGCCGCTTGGAGCCGTCAGCACGTCCCCAGGCCGTTTTGGTGGCACCACTGTGGAGATTTGGCTGGATTCCCGCAGTGGCGGCATCAAGGTTCGCGGTGGTGTCGCCAAGATCGGGGTGGTGGGGGTTGTGCGGGGCAGGGCGGGGCACTGTCGCTCGGGTAGCCCGCTCGGCCTGTGGGGCCAGGTCGGGGTTCAGACAGCCCCCGCTCGGCCTGTGGGCCAGGTCGGGGTTCAGACAGCCCCCGCTCGGCCTGGGGGCCAGGCGGGGTTCAGATAACCGGATCAATCTGTAGGGACCGTGTCCCCCCGGGCGTGAGCCAGGGGCGGGAGCGAAGTCCGGCGGGTCGTCTCCGGCCCGAGACCGCGTGCTCAGTCCGACTGGGCTTCCTTCTCCGCCAGCCACAGGTAGGCAGTGAGCATCCGCTTGAGCTCGGTCACCGTCGCATCGTGGAACTCCTCGCTGCTGGACGGCGCCGCGCTGGACGACGCAGCGGTCGCCGGTGCCGAGCTCGACGACGCAGTCGCCGGCGCCGCGCTGGACGGTGCCGAACCGGCCGAGGTCGTGGCACCGGCCGCGCCGCTTCCGGCGGGTTCGATCGAGCCCGGATCGGCAAGTCCCCCGGCGTTGTTGCCGGCGCTCACCGAGAAGTTGAGCATCGAATAGGACACGTGGATCAGTGCCTCTGCCATGAACGCGCGACGCTGCCGCTCGGTTGCCGGCATGAGCGGGGCCAGAACGCTGGCGATCATGCGGGCGATCTCCCGCTCGTTGACCGCGGCCGTCGCACGCGTGGCGGGAGTCGCCTGCGTAGCGAGCCACACCGCCCGGCGGGAGGGGTCCCGCAGCCACAGGTCTGCCAGATGGTCCAGGAAATCGTTGAGCAATTCCGGCCAGTCCAGCGCGGGGATCTTCTGCGCGAACCTCTCGATCTCCTCGATCACCCCGTGCGCATCCTGGCGGTCCAGCTCGCAGACCAACACATACTTGTTGGCGAAGAACTGATACAGGGTGCCGATGGGGACGCCGGCTCGGGAGGCGACCTCCTCACAGGTGAACGAGTCGAATCCGACCTCCACGAGAACCTCGCGGGCTGAGGCCAGCAGCGCCTGGAACTTCCGCCGACTCCGTTCCTGGATGGGACGGCGGCGGGGGACCAGGATGATCGGCTCGCTCTGGGCCGTCTCGTCCCGGGCGTCCTGCGGCGAGCCCGGGGACTGTTCTGACGACTCGGATGTCATGCGCGGTCTCAGCCCTCGGCGCTCTGGGGATCGGGCAGCTCCACGCCCAGGAGCTTGGCGATCATCGCGACGTGGCCCTTGGCCCGGACGTTGTAGCGGGCCAAAGACAGCGTGCCGTCCGGCTCCACGACGAACGTCGAACGGATCACTCCCATCACGACCTTGCCGTAGTTCTTCTTCTCGCCGAACGCGCCCCACTCGGTGAGCATCGTCTTGTCCGGGTCAGAGAGCAGCGGAAACGTGATCCCGTGCTTGTCGCGGAACCGGGCGAGCTTCTCCGGCTTGTCGGGGGAGACACCCACCACGCCCATGCCCGCGTCCTTGAGCTCCCCGAGCGCGTTCTCGAAATCCACGGTCTCCGTGGTGCAGCCGGGCGTCATGGCCGCCGGGTACACATATACGAGCACTTTCCCGTGCTCCGCGAGCAGGTCGGCGAGCGCCGTGGGCGTCCCATCGGCGTCAGGGAGGGTGAAGGAGGGGGCCTTCTGGCCCACCTCGAGCCGTGGTGTGCTCACCGGTGCTCCTGTGAAGTCGAATCGGGACTCGTGACCTCACCAACCTATCCGATGCAGTGCCGCACCGGCGCGGATCCTCTTCGGGTGCAGTACCGTGTGCGGGGTAAAGAACCCGCGGGGCGGCCCGCGGCCATGCGATCGACGGAGGTCTCGTGTCCAGGAGTTACGACAGCATCGAGGGCGACATCGCCAAGGCCCGTGACGACCTCGCGACGACCTTGGACGAGCTGGTTGACCGGGTGAGCCCCAAGAATCTGGCGGCGGAGGGCAAGGAACGCGCCACCGCAGCTCTCAAAGATCCCCGCGTGCTGGCGGTTCTCGGCGGAGTCGCGGCGTTGGTGATCGGCGGGGTCACACTCTCCATGGTGAACAAGCGCAAGGAGCGCCAGCGCATCGAGGCATACCTGGCGGCTCGCCGAGGCTGACCCGAGTCGGCGCGATCACGGTGCCGACGCCACCCGGGCGCACGACCACGGTGCCGACGCCACCCGGGGCGCGCGATCACGGTGTCGCCCCCCCAGGGCGCACGGTGGGCCAGGGTGGCAGGGGGCTTCGGCGCTGGGGTCCGTGGCGGCACCCGCGCGCAAGTGGCCGGGGCAGCACCACGCCCTCGTCACGTTCCGGCGCACGGCCACTGTCGGCAGGGGGTCGGGGTGAGCGTGTCGTTGAGGACCACCGGCCCCCCGAACGCCGGAGTGTCCCGCCGGTGTTCGTGCGCGTCGACTGACGAAACGAGAAGATCCCCGGACTGCGTGATGCAGACCGGGGATCTCGTCTGTGCGCCATCAGGGACTCGAACCCCGAACCCACTGATTAAGAGTCAGTTGCTCTACCATTGAGCTAATGGCGCGTGCTCTGCTGGCTCGGCTTCCGCCTCGCCCGCTCGGTGCGAGGAAAACTGTAACAGGGCATCCGCCGATTCACGAAATCGCCTGTTCAGTACAAGGGACCACCACGTCGTTGACGGGCCGTCCTTAATGGTTTCGATATGGAACGAGGCCCTTCTCCCAGGCATAATGACCGTAGACATCCGCTCGGTCGTGGCCGTGACCGAGGGGACGCATTATTTGGAAGGGGTCGTAAGTGAACCTGCGCACATCGGATCGGAAAGGGCGTCGGTCCACCGGAGCCCCCTCCAGGGGGCGCCTCGCACTGGCCGTCGTGTTCGCCGGGACGTTGGCCCTGACCGGCTGCACCATCGGGGATTCCGGTTCGGCAGGGGAGCAGGTCGCCGAGGCGCCCGCGGAACCGGCCGCGGTGATCGACGCGTCTGTCGCCGACGGCGCGAGTGACGCGAACCCGACCGAGCCCGTCGTCCTCACCGCCGAGAACGGACGACTGGACACCGTGGTGATGCGTAACCCGGAGGGCGTACCGGTTCAGGGCGAGTTCAACGCGGAGCACACCGAGTGGCGGACCACCGAGGAACTCGGCTACGGCCGCCAGTACACGCTCGAGTCCACTGCGACCGACGAGGAAGGTCTGGTCACCCGCAGCAACACCACGTTCAGCACCATCACGCCCGATATCATGACCGCGGCCTATCTCACCGTGGGCGAGGGCGAGGTCGTGGGCATCGGCCAGCCGGTGGCCGTCATGTTCGACGAGCCGATCGCCGACCGTCATGCAGCGCAGGAGAACATCCACATCACCACCACTCCCGAGGTGGAGGGTGCCTTCTACTGGGTGTCCGACCAGGAGGTGCGCTGGCGCCCGGCCGAGTACTGGCAGCCCGGTACCCGGGTCGACGTGCATGTGGACATCTACGGCGAGGACCTCGGCAACGGCATGTACGGCCAGCAGGACAATCAGGCCAGCTTCGAGATCGGCGACGCGGTGATCTCAAGGGTCGACGACTCGACCAAGCAGATCGTCATCGAGCGCAACGGTGAGGTGGTCAAGACCATGCCCACGTCGATGGGCAAGGCTGCGACGCCGACCCCTAACGGGATCTATGTCATCGGTGAGAAGCACGCGTCGATGATCATGGACTCCTCGACATACGGGGTGGCCGTCGACTCCGCGGACGGATACCGCACCCCGGTGCAGTACGCGACCCGGATGTCCTACAGCGGCATCTTCATCCATGCCGCGCCGTGGTCGGTGTGGGCACAGGGCTCCCAGAACACCAGCCACGGGTGCCTCAACGTCACCACCTCCGACGCGAAGTGGTTCTACGACAACGCCAAGCGGGGCGACATCTTCGAGGTCACCGGCACGGTGGGTGACACGCTCCCGGGCTGGGACGGTCTCGGCGACTGGAACGTCCCGTGGGAGACCTGGAAGGCCGGTAACGCCGACCAGGGTGCCGCTTAAGCAGACCCGGCCCACGGCCGCCATCTCGATCTGGTAGCCGTGGGCCGGTCTCGTTCACAGGGGCTCGAAAACGTGAAATTCCCGCCGGTGACGCGAGGGTGATGAAAGCTGGTGGAAGCGACCGAGTACGCTAAACGAGAATTCATCCGGGTGGGCGAGGCGTAGCCTGCGATCGAATTGCGTAGCGGTCCGGTGATCGGTGTATCGCCCGGCCGTCAATCAGCTGTGCGATCTGTAGAGATTTCGCTCGGGCGTCACGAGAGGAATGTGTATGCGCAACGCCTTCAAGGTGCTTCGTCGTGACCTCACGCGTATTCGGCGGGCACCGAAGTCGTGGGCGATCATCATCGGCCTGCTCGTGTTGCCTTCCCTCTACGCCTGGGTCAACATCATCGCGTTCTGGGACCCGTATGGTAACGCGGACCACATCAAGGTTGCGGTCGTCAATCAGGACGAAGGGGCGAGTACGGATCTCACCGGTGAGGTCAACGTCGGCGAGCAGGTGGTCGACCAGCTCAAGACGAACGACCAACTCGGGTGGCAGTTCATGGACCACGACGAGGCGATGGAGGCCGTCCGGTCGGGGTCGAGTTATGCCGCCATCGTCATGCCGCCGGATTTCAGCCGTGACCTGCTGACCATCACCACCGGCGACTTCGTGCAACCGAAGCTCGAGTACTACACCAACGAGAAGGCGAACGCGATCGCCCCTAAGATCACCGATGTCGGCGCATCGACGTTGGACACTCAGATCAACTCGAACTTCATCGGTACCGTCGCGAAGACCCTTGCGCAGGAGGCCGAGCAGGCGGGAATCGATGCGGGGGACTGGCTGATCGACTCCCGCAGTGAGACCTTGACGGCGCTGGACCAGGCTCTTCAGACGGTCCAGGCGGCACGCATGAGCATGACCGAGCTGGACAACGCGGTGGGCCCGGGCACAGCTGCCGTCACGGATGCCCGGAGAGCCCTGGAGCGGGTGGACGCCGCGATCGGTGACGTGACCGATGCGGCCACCGACGCACAGGCCCTCGTCAACGAAGTGCAACAGGATCTGGTCGACTTCTCGGGGACGTTGACCGACGCCTATGTCTCCGGCGCGGCGAACCTCACCGGCGCCACCACTCGCCTGCGGGAGAGCATCGCGCAGTTCTCCGGCGGTGCGGACGCTGCCCGCACCGCACTCACCACGGCTCAGAGTGATGTGCAGGCCGTGATCGACGCCAATCAGACACTGCTCGGCGCGCTGCGTCCGCTCGCGGCGGCGGTGCCCGCCGAGGTGCCGGCCAAGGCCCAGATGGAGCAGGTGATCAGCGGGCTCGAGGCACAGACCGCCCGTGACAGGGAGCTCCTGGAGACCCTGGGTGCCGCGCACTCCACGGTGTCGACGGTGTCCGACCAGACGGCTGCGGCGACGGAGGCGATGAACGCGGTCGAGAGATCATCGGCTGCTCTGCACAGCATGATGACCGGCACTTTCCCGGGTCTCAACCAGTCCATGGCGTCGCTGTCCGCCAGTGTCGGAGCCTTCTCCACCGCCCTCGATTCCCAGCGGGTGCTCGTGGGCGAGGCCACGGACATGCTCACCGAACTCGAAGAGCTACTCGGTGAGACGGGTACGGCGCTGTCCTCGCTGGACGGCAATCTCCAGGACGTGCAGTCGGATCTCGTCACCCTGCAGACCGACCTGAACGCGATCACCGCTGCGGACATCTGGGATCAGTTGAGCACGCTGACCTCACTCGATCCGGATTCGATCGCCGATTTCATGACGGGGCCGGTGACCGTTCACGAGAACGACGTGTTCCCCGTGCCGGCGTACGGCTCGTCCATGGCGCCGCTGTTCACCAACCTGTCCCTGTGGATCGCCGGGTTCGTGCTGATGGTGCTGTTCAAGCTGGAGGTCGACACCGAGGACGTCGACGGGTTGACGGTGCGACAGGCCTACTTCGGCCGGTGGTTGCTGTTCGCGGTGATGAACATCATCCAGGCACTGCTCGTGAGCATCGGCAACGTGGTGATCGGCGTCCAGACGGTCAACCCGGTCATCTTCGTGGCCACGTGCGTTTTCGTCGGGCTCGCCTACATGTCGATCATCTACGCACTGTCGGTGTCGTTCGGCTATATCGGCAAGGGAATGGCCGTATTGCTGGTGATCATGCAGATTCCCGGGGCCTCCGGCATCTACCCGATCCAGATGATGCCGGAATTCTTCCGGTCGTTGTTCCCGTTCTTCCCCTTCACCTATGGGATCGACGCGATGCGTGAGACCATCGGCGGGTTCTACGGGCTCTACTACCTCCGCTACATGGCCGTCCTGACGCTCTTCGCCGCGCTGGCATTCGCCCTCGGTGTATTCCTGCGTCAGCGCCTCGGGAACTTCGCCCGCCTGTTCAACAGCAAGCTGGCCGACACCGGCTTGTTCCTGAGTGAGGACGTGCAGATCCTGGGTTCGCGGCGCCGCCTCACGCAGCTGGTGCGGGCTCTGACCGACCGGGAGCGGTTCCGGGAGGACAATGCCCGGCGCCGACGCTGGATGGATATGAATCACAAGGTCATGCAGCGTGCAGCCCTGGTCATCGGGGCCATCGGGACCGTGGTGCTCCTCGTTGTGGGGGCCCTCGTCCCGGATGCGAAGGCCACCGTTCTCGGCCTGTGGGGTCTGCTCTGCCTGCTGGTGATGGCCGCGATCGTGGCGGTTGAGTACGTGAACCAGAGCGTCATCTACGGCACAGAGGTCAGCGAGCTCCCCGACGATGCGCTGAAGCGGGCGCTGGCGCAGGAGGAACTGGCGATTCGGCCGGATGTCCGGCTCGATCAGATCGAGAAGCAGGGGCAGGACGCGTGAGCAACATCTTCAGTCTGATCCGTCACGACTACGGGCAGGCCACCCGTAACGTGATCGCCGGGATGGTGCTGGTCGGCGTCGTTCTGATCCCCTCCTTCTTCGCGTGGTTCAACGTGCTATCGAGCTGGAAGCCGTTCGACAACGTGGACAACCTCAAGGTCGCGGTGGCCAGTTCCGACGAGGGGTTCGAGAGCAATCTGTTCCCGATGCGGATCAACGTCGGCGAGCAGGTGGTGTCCCAGCTCCGGGCCAACAGCGACATCGACTGGCAGTTCGTCTCCACCGACGAGGCCATCGAGGGCACCAAGTCCGAGGAGTACTACGCGGCGATCGTGCTGCCGGCCGATTTCAGCCAGAAGATGATGACCTTCCTCTCCCCGGGGGCCACACCGGTGGAGATCGACCTGTACGTGAACGAGAAGAAGAACGCGCTCTCCTCGCTGATCACCGGGGAGGCCGCCTCGGACGTGTCGACCCAGATCAACACCAGCTTCACGCAGACCCTCGACGAGGTCGGCCTGGCGTTGGTGTCGTCCCTGGCCACGCATCTCGAGGATTCCGATGCGCAGCAGACCCTCACCGATCTCGAGTCGGCCGTGGGGCGGATCGCGGTGCAGCTGAACTCGGGAGCGAACACCGCGGAGGTCTTCGCGGGGTTGCTCTCCTCCGGGCAGTCTCTCCTGTCCAGCGCCGGATCGCTCGCCTCGTCGTCGTCCGATGCCCTCCGGGACACCGCCGGCGCGATCGGCCAGGGCGCCGACGCTGTGAACTCGGCACAGAACGTGCTCGTGCAGGCTTCAGAGCGACTGTCCACGGTGTTCGCGATGAACGCCGAGAGCTACGAGACCCTCCGCGGGGAGATCGACCGGATCTTCGGCAACACCGCCACCGCGACGCCCGGAGCCGGGCTCTCGCAGGCCTCCGAGATGGTGGATCAGCAGGTGGCGGCGTACACGCAGTTCCGCGATCAGTTGCGAACCCAGGCGGCGACGCCGGGCCTCGACGCGGTGACCCGGGACTCGGTGAACCTGCTGGCTGATCGGATTGACGGGGTCATCGCGCGCCAGGAGGCCCTCAGTCAGCGTCTTGAGGCGGCCGCGTCGCCGGCTGTGCAGGGCACGGTCGATCGCGCGGCGACACGGGATGCGATCCTCCAGGACGTGGATGCGGCCCAGGCGGCGATCATCGGTGCCCGTGACCAGTACACCAACAGCCTGCGCCCGAAGCTCGAGAGTCTGGCCGCAGACCTGGCGTCGGTGCGCAGTGACTTCTCCGGGATCGGCCAGGATCTGCGGGCGGCGGAGCAGTCGTTGGCCGCCGGCGCGGGTTCGTTGGACGCCGGCCTGGCGGACGGTGAGACGGCGGTCCGCCTGCTCGCGAGCGACCTCCGTGGCTCCGCGGACACCTTCGCCGAGCTCGAGACCGCACTCGGTGACGCCGCGAACACCGGCGATCTGAGTGAGGTCCAGAAGATCATCGGCTCGGACCCGGCGACGTTCGCTGCGGAGTTGGCCTCCCCGGTCAGCCTCGAGACGATCCCGGTGTTCAAGGTCGACAATTTCGGCTCGCAGATGGCGCCGCTGTACACGGTGCTCGGGCTCTGGGTGGGGGCGCTGCTCCTCGCGGTGCTCATCCGCACGGAGGTCGATCGTGATGCCCTCCCGGCGTTGGCGCGACCGCTCAAGCCCTGGCAGGAGTATTTCGGGCACTATGCGATCTTCGGAGGGCTCGCGCTCCTGCAGAGCACGATCCTCTTCGTGGGCCTCATCGGGTTCGTCGGGGTCCGCCCGGCACATCCGTTCCTGCTGATATTGGCGGGTTGGGTGATGTCGTTCGTCTTCTCGCTGATCACCTACACGCTCGTATTGACGTTCGGTGAGGCGGGTAAGGCGATCGGCGTTCTGCTTCTGGTGGTGCAGATCTCCGCGGGCGGGGGGGCGTACCCGTTGGCGGTCCTTCCGCAGTGGTTCCAGAGCATCAGCCCGTTCGTCCCGGTGTCCCACGCGACGACGGCGGTCCGGGCCGCCATCGGCGGGATCTACGACGCCGATTACTGGAAGGCGATCGGCTGGCTGCTCGTGTTCACCCTGCCGTTCCTGTTCATCGGGCTCGTCCTGCGCCTGGCGGTGAAGAAGTTCAACGACGATCTGAACTCCTCGCTTGAGGGCACCAAGCTCATGAGCGTGTGATCGCTGGAACCGCTGCCTTCACCGCCGTCTACTGCAGTGCCGAGGTGAGGCGCATCGCTGATTCCATGTACCGCCGCAGCGGGGAGCGCTTCTTCCAGGTGGCCTCGTCCAGCACGCTGCTGCGGGCCGCATAGGTCGCGATCACCTCGGCGACCTGGTCGACAACGTCGCCGCCGTAGGCGAGGAGGCTGATCTCGTAGTTGAGGCCGAAGGACCGCAGGTCCATGTTCGATGAGCCCAGAACGGCGCAGGTGTCGTCGATGAGGAAGCACTTGGTGTGCAGGACCTCCGGCGCCGGGTAGCGGTAGATGGTCACCCCGGCGTCGAGGAGCGCCTGGTAGTAGGAGGCCTGGGCGCGGTCGACCATGTATTGGTCGGCGACCTCGCTCACATAGAGCTCGACCTGTACGCCGCGGAAGGCGGCGGTGATGATCGCGGCGAGTACCGATTCGTCGGGGACGAAGTACGGGCTGACGATGGCCAGCCGGTGCCTGGCGGTATAGATCAGTGAGGTGAAGACCTTGAGGTTTGGTTCCGTGCGGAAGCCCGGGCCGGACGGGATCAGCTGGAGCGCGTTGACCCGGCCGCCTACGGGTGGGGCAGGGGTGTGGACGGTGGTGAGGATTCCGCCTTCGAGTTCGCGTCCGTCGAAGTCGCGGTAGGCGTGGATGTCGACCACCTCGCCGCTCTCCGTGTACCAGTCCACGGCGAAGACTGCCTCGAGCGAGCTGACGATCTCGCCGGTGAGCTCGACGGTGATGTCGTTCCAGCGACGTCCTATTCTCTCGTTCTTCGCGGATCCGTAGGTTGCGGCGATCAGGTTCTGTGACCCCATGATCGCGGTGGTGCCGTCGACGACGAGCAGTTTGCGGTGGTTGCGCAGGTCGATCCTGCGCGCCTTTCCTCGTAACGGCTGGAAGGGCATCATCAGGTGCCATTCGATTCCCGCGGCGGTCATGCTTCTGAGGAAGCGGCGGAATCCGGGGTACTTTCGTGACCCGAGGTGGTCCAGTAGGACCCGGACCGTCACGCCACGACGGACGGCGGCTTCGAGTGCGAGGAAGAAGTCTTCGGTGGCCTCGTCTCGCGCCATGATGTAGATCTCGGCGTGGATGGAGGTGGTGGCCTGCTCTGCCAGTCGGGTCATGCGTCGGATACTGGCGCGGTAGTCCATCTCCACGCCGTGGTTGCTGCCGGTGACCATCGGCAGTGCGGTGAGGGCGCGGGACAGGTCGACGATGCCGGCGAGGTCTGCGGGTAGGGTCACCGATTCCGGCGTCGACGGCAGGCCGGCGGTGCCCTTTTCGAGCAGGGTGTTGGCGCGGGCCTGGATGCGGGCACGCCGGCGGTGTACGTACGGACTGCCGAGTATCAGGAACAGTGGCACTCCGACGACGGGCAGGAACAGGATCAGCAGGAGCCATCCCAGCGATGAGGACGGCTTCCGGTTCTCCGGGACCACACCCACCGCGATGATCTTCACGAGGTATTCGATGATGACGAACGCGAGGGCGAATGAAGCCATGATTGTCGTGCCTAGCCCTGTCTGCCGGTGTTGCTGAATCTATCCTCAGGAACTTACCTGCTGGTCGGATGCGGCAGCAGAGGTATGCGGCCGTAGCGGGGCTCCCGGCCATCGGGCTCGTTGCCGGATCGGAGGTGGCCTTCGCCTGGCGCTCCGGGGCTGCGTTCCGAGGTGTTCTGCGTGCCAGGGCACGGGCACGGGGCGGGAGAAGTGGGGCGAGGCCCCGCCGGGTCAGAGTCGATGTTCTGATCCGGCGGGACCTCGCGCCTTCCGGGTGGCTGACGGGACTCGAACCCGCGACAACCAGAATCACAATCTGGTGCTCTACCAGCTGAACTACAGCCACCATCGCCGCCCTCGCGGACAGCGCTCACGACTCTACCCTGTCGCCGGGCTGGCAGGAAATCGGCAGGTCATCTGGCCGCTTCCGGTTGTGTTGACGGGGCGCCGGCGGCGTGCACGTCAGTCGATCGGGGGCAGCGACGCGCTCACCTGCTTGACCTCGTCGGAGGTGGGGCCGGGCTGCGGCACGAACGCTGTGGCGCGGTAGAACTGCAGTTCGCGTATCGATTCTCTGATGTCGGCCAGGGCACGGTGGGACATGCCCTTTTCTGGCTGCCCGAAGTAGATGCGCGGGTACCAGCGCTTGCACAGTTCCTTGATGGAGCTGACGTCGATCATCCGGTAGTGCAGGTATGAGTTGAGCTCGGGCATGTCCCGGGCCAGGAATGCGCGGTCGGTGCCGATCGAGTTGCCGGCCAGGGGCGCGGAGCCGCCCACGGGCACCCATTCGCGGACGTAGTCCAGGACGGCCTTCTCGGCTTCGGCGATTGTGACCGTGGACTGCCGGATCTCCTCGGTCAGGCCGGAGGAGGCGTGCATGTCGCGTACCACGGGCACCATTGCGTCGAGCGCCGAATCGGGGGCGTGGATGACGATGTCCACGCCCTCGCCCAGGACGTTGAGCTCGGAATCGGTGACCAGTGCCGCGATCTCGACCAGTGAGTCGTTGGCGGTGTCCAGTCCGGTCATCTCGCAGTCGATCCAGACAATCCGGTCGTTCTTGGATTCCTGGTGGGGCGTCATCGCTGACGCGGGGGCGGCGGGGGTCGACTCTGGCATCATTCGACTATATCGCCGACCTCCGGCACGCTCGTCGTCCGAGGATGGATGCGGCCGGCGTACGGCGTCCGGCGTGCGGCGTCGGACGGTCGGCCCGGTCAGGCTTGAGCCTGGCCTTCCCCGAGCTTGGCGTAGAAGCGCCCGACGATCGGCGCCATCGCGGCACGCGGAGTGTAGTTGCCGGCAACGGACATTGCCTGGCCGAGTGGCCCGGGCACGATGCGCATTTTGTTGCGTGCCAGGGCGTCCAGGGAGACGCGGGCGGTGTACTCGGTGTCCACCCAGAGTCGGTCGGGGACCAGACGGTCGACGAAGGTCTTGTCCTCTTCCGCGATCTCCTCCGTGCGCACCGGGCCGGGCGCCAGCAGCGTGACGTTGATGCCCGTGCCCTTGAGTTCTCCGCGTAGTGACTCGGAGAACGTGTTGAGGAACGCCTTGGACGCGGCATAGGTGGCGTTGTTGGGGATCGGCATGTTGCCGGCCGCCGAGCCCACGTTGAGGATCGCGCCCGAGTGGCGTTCGATCATCCCCGGTAGCACCGCGAGCACGAGGTCGTGGCAGGCCACGGCGTTGACTTGTACTTGGTGTTTCTCGAACTGCGGGTCCAGCGAGGCGATGGGCCCGAAGGTGGCGATGCCGGCGTTGTTGCACAGGATTGAGACCTCGCGTCCGGCCAGCTCGTCCAGCAGCGGCTGCCGCGCCGCCGGGTCTGCCAGGTCGCAGGCCCGCACTTCGACGCTCACTCCGTACTCGGATTCGAGCCGCGACTTGAGCTCTGTCAGCACCTCGGCGCGACGCGCCACCACGATGAGCGAGTGGCCTCGTCGTGCGAGCTCGGTGGCCAGCGCCATGCCGATGCCGGAGGATGCGCCGGTGACGACGGCGCGGTTCGACGCGGTGGGTAGGGGGAGCGACATGGTGCGTCCTCGGTTCTGTCGGGATGGTCAAGGCCGTGCCTGAGCGTACCGGTGGGGTGGGTGGCAGGGGGAGATGGTGACGACGGCGAGGTGCCGCTTCAGCTGAGCTGAACGCCAGTTGTGGGGTCCTGTGAATTCGCAAAGTTTTCGAGTTCGCTGTTGCGGATGTGAACAGATGTAACTCGTGTTACGTCAATTCCTGTTTGTTTCAGGGAAAACCACAATTACCTGGTGACAGCTGTGACTGTTTGGGCTAACGTACCTGTCGACAGGTCAGATGGTGACGGGCATCACATGTGGGGGGATGCTTTGGGTAGATGAGAGTCAGCTAAGGCTTCGGGGGAGCCGGAGGTCCTCGAGGCGACATTGTGGGCAGATCAATCGTTGGTTCCGGGCCGCACGTACGGCGCGCGGGAGACCGGAACACAGTGGAAGGGAAGCTAATGGGAAAAATCAATGTGCGTCGAACCCTCGTCGGGGTCACGGCGCTTGGGGCGGCACTCACTCTTGCGGGAGGCGGGCTCGCCACGGCATCCACCGGCTCGGGAACAGGCACGCTGGACGGAAGCTTAGGGTCCTCCAATAACTCCGAGCACACCGAGTACGGCATGAACGGGTGGATGGAGACTTGCCCGTTCGAAGAGATCCTGAACTTCAACGAGGACGGCACCGCCATACCGGGGCCTCAGTCGTGCATGACGTTTGTCGTGCGGGAAGGCACCATGCAGCTCGGTGACATCGAAGTGGAGATGGAGCCGAACAGCATGATGATCGCCGGCGGGCAGAGCCTCGTCGAATGGGATTGGAAGCCTGAGCAAGGCAGCATCTATTCCAGCCCAGTGACGGTGCCCGGCGGTGCGTTGGGTACCGGATCGGCCGAGGACTTCGGGCCGACGGCCATCACCGCACACGTCGAAGAAGCTGGGACCCCAACGGTCGACACGAGCGATCTCACCAACACCACGGTGAACCTGCCGATTCGGCTCAAGCTGTCGAACCCCCTCCTCGGGGATAATTGCTACATCGGCACCGAGGACGACCCCATCGACATCACTTTGCTGGCGGACGACGAGACGATGTTCAACGAGCATCCCTGGACAGGTGATGACGGGAACAGCTACCTCGGCGTCAGCTACCCGAACATTGAAGCGTCCGACACGGACTTCGCGGTCCCGGGAGCAACCGGATGCGGGCCACTCGGGCTCTTCAACGGACTCGTTAACCTGCGCGCCGGCCTCCCCTCCGAGGGCGGCAACAACAGCATCTGGGCACGGACCTCCTACTACGCAGGCCCAGCGTGGCAAATTTGGAACGAAAGCCTACAGGAGCAGTGACTCATGTCGAATCACATCACCAGAAAGTTCATGACGGTCGCTGGCATTGTGTCAGTGGCAGCGCTGGCCGGAGCGGGAATGGCTGGCGCGTCGACAACCATCACGCCAGAGTACCGTCGGGGTGCTGCCGTACGACAATGACACCTCTTCGGTGACAGCCAACAACATCGGCACTATCTGGTACGAGTCCACGGGTGGGCCCAGCTACTGCCCGCCGGCCACCAACGGCACGCCAGCGCCAGCAACGCTGTCGGGCACGTTGTCGTTCTCGGACGGGGTGCAAGTGACCGACTGACCGCCGAGCCGGCGGACGCTGGCAACGCAAGAGCGATAGTGGCCGTGCCGTGGTGCTTCCAACGAGAATCGCCACGGCACGGCCACGGACGCCGTCCACGCTCCCGATACCGAGACGATGACACTGTGCGCGCAGACCTCCGGCCGTGCGATTAACCGTTTGCGCAACACGGGAGAGGCTTCCTCCACGTAGCCGGCGCAGGTGTACCGCTGGCCATCCGTGAGCAGGTGCGAGGCACTAGGTTCAAAGGCGTGAGCACGTCTGAGTCTGGGCCGTCGTCCGTGACCGCCTCGTCGTCGTCATTCTCCCGCCCGTCGAGTCGGGTGCCGCGCGGCCGGGTCCTGGCGTGGGCGATGTGGGACTGGGGTTCGGCCGCGTTCAACGCGGTGATCGTCACCTTCGTCTTCTCCGTCTACCTCACCGACTCGGTCGGAAAGGACCTGGAAGAACCCTTCTCGGCCGCGACGTGGCTGTCGATCGCGATCGCGCTGGCGGGCCTGGTCATCGCGCTCACCGCGCCGATCATGGGGCAGCGCGCCGACCGCGGCGGGCGAAGGCGGCGGTCGCTGGCGATCTGGACGTACCTGACGATCGTGCTCACGGCGCTGATGTTCCTCGTCGACGCCGATGTGCCGAACCCGTGGTTCTGGATCGGGCTGGTGCTGCTGGCGGTCGGATCTATCACGTTCGAATTCGCCGAGGTCTCGTACTTCGCGATGCTGCGGCAGGTCTCGACACCGGCCACCGTCGGGCGGGTGTCCGGCTTCGGCTGGGCCATGGGCTACTTCGGCGGCATCTTCCTGCTGCTCGCGGCATTCCTGGGCTTCATCTCCGGCGACGGCGACGAGCGCGGACTGCTCGGCATCACCGTCGACGGCGGCCTCAACGTACGGATGGTGTGCCTGGTCGCCGCCGTGTGGTTTGCCGTGTTCGCGCTGCCAGTGCTGCTCAAGGTGCCCGAGAACCGGCCGAAGGTGCCCGGCGGCGACGGTCCGACGAGGAGAGACGACGACAACGACGACGACACCGGCGTCGGCATCGTCGAGTCGTACCTCATCCTCTGGGCCGATCTGAAGGCGCTGTGGCGGCGGGACCGGCGAACGGTGAAGTTCCTCGTGGCCAGCGCGATCTTCCGGGACGGACTGGCCGGGGTGTTCACGTTCGGGGCGATCCTCGCGGTGACCGTCTACGGGCTGGCACCCGGGGACGTGCTGATCTTCGGCGTGGCCGCGAACATCGTGGCGGCGCTCGGGGCGGTGGCTGCCGGCTATCTCGACGACAGGCTCGGACCCAAAACCGTGATCATCGGATCGCTGGTCGCGATGCTGCTGACCATGACCGTGCTGCTGTTCGTCGACGGCACCACGATGTTCTGGATCTTCGGCCTGCTCATGTGTCTGTTCGTGGGGCCTGCGCAGTCGGCGTCGCGCTCGTTCCTCGCGCGCCTGGTGCCGCCCGCGAGCGACGGCCAGATGTTCGGGCTGTACGCCACCACCGGGCGTGCCGTCTCCTTCCTCGCACCGTCACTGTTCGCCGTGTTCACAGCTGTGTTCGCAGCCGATCGTGCGGGTATCGCAGGGATCGCGCTCGTGTTGCTGGTGGGGCTGCTCCTGCTGCTGCCGGTGCGTACCCCGACCACCAGCGAGACCACTGAACACTGGGCCGCGGACCCCTCCACTCCAACCGCCTGACACTCTGCCCCGCAGGGGATCTGGTGGACAGAAGCCGCGGTGTTTGGGCGCGGAGCGCACCTGGCGTCGAGTGAATCCTGCGTCGGCCGGGTGGGCCCGTAGGTCAGGGGAGCCGGTCGAGGAGGTCGAGTACCGCGGCGGGGTCGTCGACGATGTCGGAGAACCCTGCGGCGCGGAGTTCCTCGTCGCCGATCCCGCCGGTGCGCACCGCGATCGAACGGATCCCCAGCTTCGTCGCCGAGATCGCGTCCCACGTGGCATCGCCGACCATGATCGCGTCAGCGGCGTCGACACCCGCGCGATCGAGGGCGATACCGACGATCGTCGGATCCGGTTTGGCCCGGTCCACGTCCTCTCCCGTCGTCACGGCGTCCACGTGCGTGTCCACGTCCAGCAGAGTGCGCGCCTCGGCGAACTCTGAAGGCGGCGCGGAGGTGGCGAGTACGGTGATCCAACCGCGCTGATGGGCCTCACGGACCAGATCGCGGGCGCCCGGCAACAGTCGCAGTGATCTGGCGGCCTCGGCGAAATACCGGCTGTGCAGCTCCTGTGCCCGGCTCGCGATGCGATCGCTGTCCTCGTCGTCGTCGACCCCCGCGACCTCGAGTAGCTCGGCGACGAGCGTGGCCCCGTCCTTTCCCACGCGGCGGTGCACCTCCACATGGGGCACGGTCGCGCCGGCCTCGTCGAGAGCCCGGTGCCACGTCGACACGTGCACGTACGTCGAATCCACCAACGTGCCGTCGACATCCAACAGGAGGGCGCGGCGGCGTGCATCCCGGGACCCGGTGAACGCTGACTCTGACATGCCACGACCGTGCCCTCGCGCGGCGCCGGCGGCAACCGGTGAAGTGAGAGCCACTTTCGGGGTTGCGCAACAGTTGGCCGACGACGCAGCGGACCGGTGCCGTACACGCGTTCTGTGTTCTGCCCACGGGCAGACCGGTGGCAGGGGACCGGCGGCGCGCGCAGGGTGGGGGCATGACACGTTTCGGCTACACACTCATGACCGAACAGTCCGGCCCCAAGGAACTCGTGCGTTACGCGGCGGCCGCCGAGCAGGCCGGATTCGACTTCGAGGTGGCCTCCGACCACTACTTCCCGTGGCTGTCCTCGCAGGGGCACGCGCCGTACGTGTGGAGCGTCCTCGGCGCCGTCGCGCACGTGACCGAACGGGTCGACCTGGCGACCTACGTGACCTGCCCGATCCTGCGGTACCACCCGGCCGTCGTGGCACAGAAGGCCGCAACCGTGCAGATCCTCGCCGACGGTCGGTTCATGCTCGGGATCGGCTCCGGCGAGAACCTCAACGAGCACGTGGTGGGGCACCGGTGGCCCGCACTGGACGAGCGGCACGAGATGACCGTCGAGGCGCTGGAGATCATCCGCGAACTGTTCGACGGCGGGCTCGTCACCTACACGGGCGAGCACTATCGGGTGGACTCGGCGCGGCTGTGGGACCTGCCCGACAGGCGCGTGCCGATCGGTGTGGCCGCGGGCGGCGAGAAGGCCGTCACCCGGCTCGGGCCGCTGGGCGACCACCTCATCGCCACCGAACCCGAACCCGCGTACATCGACGGGTGGAACGCCCTCGAGGGCCGGCCGCGGATCGGGGACGGCGCCCGGGCGATCGCGCAGATCCCCATCAGCTGGGATCCCGAGTCGGAGAATGCCGCCGTGGAACGTGCGCACGACCAGTTCCGGTGGTTCGCCGGCGGATGGGCCGCCAACGCCGACCTTCCCACGACCGCCGGGTTCGCCGCGGCGACGAAATTCGTTCGACCCGGCGACGTGGCCGAACAGCTGGCGTGCGGGCCGGACCTCGACGCGATCGTGGAGAAGGTGCGGCCGTACTGGGAGGCCGGCTACACCGACATCGCGCTGATCCAGATCGGCGACTCCACCCTGGACCGGTTCCTGGCCGAGGCGGCGGAGCCGCTGCTCGAACGGCTGCGGGAGGCCGCGGGCTGATCAGCCGACCGCCGTTGCGACGTGGCGCCCCCGAGAGGATTCGAACCCCTGACCAGCCGGGTAGAAACCGGATGCTCTATCCACTGAGCTACGGAGGCAGGCGACGCACGCTCGAGGCGGCGCCGGGTGAATGGTAGCCGATGCCGGGGGAGCCGTGAGACGCGCGAATCGTCGCGGGGGCATCCGCCTTCCTACGATGGAGGTCATGACGTCGTCGAAGCCCGCTCCCACCCTGCTCGGACGGATCGGGGCCCGGGGGGTCATCCTCCTCGTCGTGCTCCTCGCGGCGGTGGCGGCCGCCGTGGTCATCCCCCTGTCGACCATGTCCACTCAGATGGCGCTGGAGCTGATCGGTGTGCCCGATCCGGGTGTGCTGACCACAGCGGGGTTGCCGGCGATCCGGGCCATCGGTGAGCTCCTGGCCTCGGTGGCCGTGGGGACCGCGCTGTTCGCGGCGTTCTTCACCCCGCCGCAGAAGGACAAGACGCTCGACGTCGACGGCTACCGCATGCAGCGGATCTCCTCCTGGGCGAACATCGCCTGGGCGGTCGCCGCGGCCCTGCTCATCCCGCTGACCCTCTCGGACGTCTCCGGCCGGACCTTCGTCCAGTCACTGCCGCCGGACCAGTGGCTGGTGGCGATCAACCAGATCGACGTGGCGTCCTCGTGGCGGTGGGCCGCCATGATCGCGCTGGTGGCGGGGATCGGGCAGCGGCTCACACTGAGCTGGCGCTGGTCGGTGATCTGGCTGGCCGTGACGGTGCTGTCCCTGCTTCCGGTCGCGGCCACGGGTCACGCCTCGGGGAGCACGGCGCACGACCTCGCCACCAACTCGCTGATCATCCACCTGTTCAGTGCCGCGTTCTACGTCGGTGGGCTGGTCGCGGTGATCATCCACACCATGCGTGGCGGCAGCCGGGTGGCTCTGGCGCTGCGCCGCTACTCGGTGGTCGCCACCGTCGCGATCGTCGCGTTGGGCTTCAGCGGTCTGGTCAACGCGCTGGTGCGCGTGCATCCGGATGACCTGTTCACCTCGACCTACGGGCTGCTCATCGTCTCGAAGGCGCTGCTGCTGTGCCTGCTCGGAATGTTCGGGCTCGCGGTCCGGCGCCGCATCATCGCCAAGATCGAGTCCACAAACGCCAACGCGCCCGTCGACCGGGCCACGCTCCTGCGGATCATCCTGGTGGAAGCCATGGTGATGGCGGGCACGATCGGCCTGTCGGTCTCGCTCGGCCGCACCCCGCCGCCGGCACCCCTGTATGTGCCGACCCGGCAGGAGGCGCTCCTCGGGTTCGAGCTGCCCGGACCGTTCTCGTTCGAGACGGTCTTCGGCCTGTGGCGCTTCGACCTGGTGGTCGGCCTGGCCTCGGTGGTGCTGCTGGGCCTTTACCTCTGGGGCGTCATCCACCTGCGTCGCCGCGGGGACTCGTGGCCCGCGGGGCGGACGTTCTTCTGGGTGTCCGGCTGCGTGGTGCTGTTCGTCACGACCAGCTCCGGTCTGGGGATGTACATGATGGCCGACTTCGCCAGCCACATGGTGGGCCACATGCTCATCTCGATGCTCGCCCCGGTGTTCCTCGCCCTCGGTGGCCCGCTCACCCTGGCACTGCGTGCGCTGCCCGCGGCCGGCCGCGGCAACCCGCCCGGCCCGCGTGAGTGGGTGGTCGAGTTCATGAACAATCCGATCTCTCGGTTCCTCACGCACCCGGTGGTGGCGTCGATCCAGTTCGTGGCGGGCTTCTACCTGATCTATTTCGGTGGCTTCTACCAGACGATCGCCTCAGAACACCTGGGCCACATGTTCATGAACGTGCACTTCCTCATCAGTGGCTACCTCTTCTACTGGGTGATCATCGGCGTGGACGCGGCGCCTCGTCAGTTCACGTCGATGTACATGCTGATGGTGCTGCTCGGCTCACTGCCGTTCCACGCGTTCTTCGGCATCCTGCTGATGAACTACCCGACGGTCCTGGCCGAGCCCTGGTACTCGGGGATCGGGCTGCCCTGGATCCCGGACCTGCTGCAGAGTCAGCGGGTCGGAGGCGGTGTGGCCTGGGCGATGGGGGAGATACCCCTGTTCATCGTCATGATCGCGCTGGCCTGGCAGTGGTATCAGAGCGACATGCGTGAGGCCCGGCGCTCGGAGCGGCAGGCCGAACGTGACGACGACGCCGAGCTCAAGGCCTATAACGAGATGCTCGCCCGGATGGCCGAGGCGGACCGCCGGCACTGAGTCCGAACTCCCTCGTCGTCGTCGGGGTCCTCCCTCTCCACAGGGGCCGTCCCTGTCCACAGGGACGGCGCCGCGGGCGGTGGGAACCAGGGGTGACGACGACG
Organism: Candidatus Dietzia intestinigallinarum; assembly: GCA_019119875.1. Classification (GTDB taxonomy): domain Bacteria; phylum Actinomycetota; class Actinomycetes; order Mycobacteriales; family Mycobacteriaceae; genus Dietzia; species Dietzia intestinigallinarum. Next base: position 55,554 of record DWWG01000242.1, read on the forward strand.
ACGTGGTGCACTCTGGCGGTCACGAGGCCGACGCCCGGTCGGCCCCGAGGAGAAGGAGACTCCCAGTGAACGAGACCCAGACGACCGTCCGCGGCACGATCATCACCGACCCCATCACCCGGCGCGTGGGCACCGACCAGGTGTTCACGTTCCGCGTCGCCAGCAACACCCGATACCTGGACCGGACCTCGGGGGAGTGGAAGACCGGTGGCACGCTCTACTTCTCGGCGAACTGCTGGGGCACCCTCGCGCAGCGGACCGCAGGCCGGCTGTTCAAGGGCGACGCGGTGCTCGTGCACGGTCGGCTGCTGACCAACGAGTACGAGAAGGAAGGGCAAATCCGGCGGGATCTGGAGATGCGCGTCAACGCGATCGGGCCGGACATGTCGCGCATGGAGGTCACGGCCAAGCGGATCAGGTTCGACCCGGTCGAGCCCGTGGACGGCCGCGCCGGCGAGTCCGAGGGGGACGAGGAGACCGGGGCCGACGCGATGGAGATCGGGTCGGTCGAGCACGACGAGTCGGATCCCGGCGGCGAGCACGGCGACGCGGGCCCTGGCGGCGAGCAGGACGCCGACCTCGTGGGGGCGCATCCCGGTCCGGGCGGGTACGTGGGGGCGGCCTCCGCCTGAGTCGCCGGACGCGGGCGCGGACCCTTCCCCGGCGGCGCCCGGGGCGGGGGCGGCCTCTTCCCTGGCGGCGCCCGGGGCGGGGGCGGACTCCGCGGTGGCGGACGGGCCGCGGGCGGCCACGTAACATGGGGGTCGTGCCCGCGGCCCACCCGCGGCGATGAGTACTGTATTCGCAGGTGAGAGGGTAGAATGGCCGAGTTTATCTACACGATGAAGAAGGTTCGCAAGGCGCACGGGGACAAGGTGATCCTCGACGATGTGACGATGGCCTTCTACCCCGGTGCGAAGATCGGCGTCGTGGGGCCCAACGGTGCCGGTAAGTCCTCGATCCTCAAGATCATGGCCGGCCTCGACCAGCCGTCCAACGGCGAGGCGTTCCTCGACCCGGAGGCCACCGTCGGCATCCTCATGCAGGAGCCGGAGCTCGACCAGTCCAAGACCGTCAAGGAGAACGTCGAGGACGGCCTCGGCGAGACGATGGTCAAGCTGCGCCGGTACAACGAGGTCGCCGAGGAGATGGCGACCAACTACACCGACGAGCTCATGGAGGAGATGGGGCAGCTCCAGGAGTACCTGGACGCCGTCGACGCCTGGGAGGTCGATTCCCAGATCGAGCAGGCCATGGACGCACTGCGCTGCCCGCCGGGTGACGCCCCCGTCACCAACCTCTCCGGTGGCGAACTGCGCCGTGTGGCGCTGTGCAAGCTCCTGCTGAGCAAGCCCGACCTGCTGCTGCTCGACGAGCCCACCAACCACCTGGACGCCGAGTCCGTGCTCTGGCTGGAACAGCACCTGGCCACGTATCCGGGCGCCGTCATGGCGGTCACACACGACCGCTACTTCCTCGACCATGTCGCGGAGTGGATCTGCGAGGTCGACCGCGGCAAGCTGCACCCCTACGAGGGCAATTACTCCACTTACCTGGAGAAGAAGGCCGAGCGCCTGGAGGTTCAGGGCAAGAAGGACCAGAAGCTGCAGAAGCGCCTCAAGGCCGAGCTCGAGTGGGTGCGCTCCGGTGCCAAGGCCCGCCAGACCAAGTCCAAGGCCCGTCTCGCCAAGTACGAGGAGATGGCCGCCGAGGCGGAGAAGATGCGGAAGCTGGACTTCGAGGAGATCCAGATCCCCACACCGCCGCGGCTGGGTAACGTGGTGGTGGAGGTCGAGAACCTGCAGAAGGGTTTCGACGACCGCATCCTCATCAAGGATCTGTCGTTCACGCTGCCGCGAAACGGCATCGTCGGCGTGATCGGGCCCAACGGTGTCGGTAAGACCACGCTGTTCAAGACCATCGTGGGCCTGGAGGAGCCGGATGCCGGCACCGTCCGGGTCGGCGACACGGTCAAGCTCAGCTACGTGGATCAGAACCGCGCCAACATCGATCCGGAGAAGTCGGTGTGGGAGGTCGTCTCCGAGGGCAACGACTTCATCGAGGTCGGCCAGAACGAGATGCCGTCGCGCGCCTACGTCAGCGCCTTCGGCTTCAAGGGCCCGGACCAGCAGAAGAAGGCCGGTGTCCTGTCCGGCGGCGAGCGCAACCGTCTCAACCTGGCCCTGACGCTCAAGGTCGGCGGCAACCTGATCCTCCTGGACGAGCCCACGAACGACCTGGACACCGAGACGCTGGGCAGCCTCGAGAACGCGCTCGAGGACTTCCCGGGCTGCGCCGTGGTGATCTCGCACGACCGCTGGTTCCTGGACCGCACCTGTACCCACATCCTCGCGTGGGAGGGCAACGTCGCCGAGGGGCAGTGGTACTGGTTCGAAGGCAACTTCGAGGGCTACGAGAAGAACAAGGTCGAGCGACTCGGCCCCGAGGCCGCGCGCCCGAGCCGCGTCACCCACCGCAAGCTCACCCGGGGCTGAGTACGCGATGACAGCCACCACCACCGCGGACACGAGCGGCTCCCGAGCGGCCGGCGCCACGGATGGGGCGCCGGGGGCCGTGCACCGGATCCGGATCCCGCTGCGCCTCTCGGATTTCGTGGGATCGCACGTCAACAACGTGCGTTTCCAGGAGTTCTCGCAGGACGCCCGGCTCCGGTGGTTCCGCGAGAAGTTCGACGTACCCGGGTCACGGGTGCCGATCGCGCTGGCCCGCTGGTTGGAGATCGACTTCCGCCGCGTGGTCGGGATGGGAGTCCCCGAAGTGTGGGTCGACGTGCAGGTACTGCGGGTGGGCCGCACGTCGTACACCATGCGCACCGCCATCGGCTCGGACGCCACCGGGGACGAGCCGTGCGCCATCGTGGACACGGTGCTCGTGGTGACGGACGCAGACGAGGTCACGACAATGGAGATCACCCCCGAGGAACGTGCGGCACTCCTCGGGGTCGAGTAGGAGGCGGCTATGAGTACCGGCGGCGAGGCGACGGACAGCGGGGTCTTCCGCTGCACCCTGCAGGTGCGGTGGGCGGACTTCGACCAGTTCGGTCACGTCAACAACGTCAAGTACATCGAGTACGCGCAGGAGGCGCGGATCCTGTTCGCCCGCAGCAGGTTCGGTCGGTTCGGGCTGGGAAACCTGCCGCAGGTCGTGCGCCGGACCGAGATCGATCACCTGCGCCCGGTGTTGCGGGACTCCGCCACCGTGGACGTGGAGATCGAGGTCGATCACGTGGGGACCTCCTCCTACCAGATCGTGCAGACCATCTTCGACGCCGCGGGCGAGGTCTGCTGCACCCTTCGCGTGGTGATGGTGTCCTACGACGTCGCCGCCTCGTCGCCCGTCGAGCTCCCGGCGGCCGTGCGCAACGAACTCGAGGCCGCCAAGCAGCGTGCCGCTCTCACCGAGCGGGAGTCGGCCAGGTGAGCCATCAGCTCGTCCTGGACGCCGGGGGCCCGCTCGGTGTCACCGGTGAGCCGGGCCGGCGCGTGTTCACCACCGCGATGCCGGTGCGCTGGTCCGACCAGGACCTGTACCGGCACGTCAACCACGCCCGGATGATCACACTCATCGAGGAGGCCCGGATCCCGTGGCTGTTCGAGGAGGGCATCCCCACGGCGACTCTCGCCGCGGGGGCGGTGATGACCGATCTTGCGGTCAAGTACCGGGGACAGGTCAAACACGCCGAGGGACCGATCCGAGTCCGCATGTGGTGCGAGAAGGTCGGGGGCGCACTCTTCGTGGCACGCCATGAGGTCCGCGGTCGCACCACCCCGGACACGGCGCCACCCGCGGTGGAGTGCACGGCGCGGATCGCCGCGTTCGACCTGCAGACCCAGCGACCCCGCCGGTTCACCCAGGCCGAACGCGACTATCTGCTGGAGTTCCGGCACGAGGACCCGTCGTGAGCGCCCCCGGGGCGACCGACGGCATGATCTACGTGCCCGACCCCGCGGACCGCGACGATCTGCGGACACTGCTTCGTCGGGTGCTCAGGCTGGACGAGGCGGCGGTCGTCCGGCTCACCGGCGTCGGCGAGGGGCGCATGCGGGTGTGGGCCCGCACCCCGTTCGGGGCGCTGGCGGTCCGGGTGCTCCGCGGGGACTGCCCCGGGGGCGACGTGGTGTGCGGTGCCGACCATCTGCTCACCGAGCTCGACATCCTGCCCCAGGGGGACGCCGAAGGGGCGATCGATCCCGGGATGCCGCTGCTGTCCGCATGGCAGGGGCTGCTCCCGCCCGCCGACGGTTTTCACCGGGTCGAGGACGTGCCCGCACAGGTGCTGCTGGATCTCACCGAATCCGGCCGGGAGGCGGCGCGGGAGAGTGCGGGACCGGCAGGACTGCCGCCGTCGCTGCTCGACCAGGTGGCCCTCACCGTCCGCGCGGACTCCGACGCCCCGGTGGGCATCGACATGCGGACGGTGTTCTCGCTCGTCATGTGCGGTTTCGTGCCCGAGCGCGGCGGCAGGGCCCCGGAGGGTGAGCCGGTGCGGGTCAGCGAGCGGGGGGCCTGGCTCCGCATCGATGCGCGGTACGGCACGGTCTACCGTCGCACCGACGCCCTCACGCTCGAACCGCTGCGGTGAACCCCGCGGGCTTCTCCGTCACCTGGCCGGGCCGGGGCGAGCCGGTTCCGCCCGGCGCCCACGGGCCGTCCCCGCAGATCTACGCCCTCGTCCCGGCCTCAGCAGGGGGTTCGGCCGGCCCGACAATCACGGCCGGGTCATCCGACCCCGCCGGATCAGCCGCCCCCGCCTGCGCGTCCGCCACCACCGGTTCGGCCGCGGGAGCGGTGCTCGTGGGTGACGGTGCGCGGATCGCCGAGGCCCACCCCGCGCTGCAGACCCACGGGCTCGGCCCCGTGGGTGCCACCCAGCTCGTGTACCTCGACCCGCCCTACAACCGGGGCGGCAGCTTCGACGGCTACCACGACAACATGCCCCGCCACGAGTGGCTCGGCTACATCGAGGCCCGGCTCCTCGTTGCTCGCGACCTGCTCGCCGACACCGGGACGGTGTGGGTGCATCTCGACGATGCCGAGGCACACCGGGTGCGCTGTGTGCTCGACGAGGTGTTCGGAGTGGAGGCGTTCATCGCCGATCTCACCGTGGAGAGCAATCCGAAGGGCCGCCAGCTCGACAGGTTCTTCGCCGGGTCCCACGACCGCCTGATGGTGTACGCCCGGAACCCGGAGAAGGTGGCGCTGGTGGGCGGGATCGCCGCCGCGGTCGACCCGTCAGACTTTCCGCATGTGGACTCCGACGGGGTCAACTACCGACTGTTGCCGCTGCGCAACACCAACAAACGCTTCAACCCGCGCACCACCCCGACCATGTCGTACCCGCTCCACGGGGACCCGGACACCGGTGCGGTCTCGGTGGACCCGGCGCCCGGCATGGTCGAGATCCTGCCGGTGTTCGGTGATCTCACGCCGGCGGTGTGGCGGTGGTCCAGGGACAGGGCCCGCGAACGCGTGGACGAGCTGGTGTGCCGCACAGTGCGCGGACGCTCGGGCCCGCGGGTGGACATCTACCAAAGGGATCGCCACGAGGCGGGGCGGATCAAGAAACTCAAGTCCATCTGGCTGTCCCAGGAGGTCGGCTCGACCGACACCGCCCGGGCGGAGCTGCGTGCGGCCGGGGTCGACGGCTTCCGCACACCCAAGCCGGAGGCGTTGATGCGGCGCATCGTCGAGCTGGCCACGGGCCCCGGCGACCTGGTGGTCGATCTGTTCGCCGGATCGGGCACGACCGCGGTGGCAGCCCGTGACCTGGGCCGCCGGTGGGTGGTGATCGAACGCAACCCGGACACCGTGCGCAACGTCCTGCTCCCGCGGCTCACCGCCGGCGGCACGTGACGTCCGTGGCAGAAGGCGGGCACGAGACCGCGTCAAGGTCAGCCGCGCACGCGACCGCGTGAAGGTCAGCCACGCACGGCACCGCCAGCCGCGCACGCCGCGTGCAGGTCAGCGGAGCATGACGCTGCCGCCGTCGACCATGAGCGTCTGTCCGGTCATGTAGGAGGCGTCCTCGGACGCCAGGAACACGGCCACCCGACCGATGTCACCCTCCGGATCACCGAACCGGCGCATCGGGGTGCCCGCGAGCAACTTCTTCTCGACACCGGGGTTGGCTTCGATGTAGTTCTCCACGCCCTCGGTGAGGGCCAGAGGCGAGATCACGTTGACGTTGATCCCGTCGCGGGCCCACTCGTTGGCCGCGACGCGACTGATGGCGCGGATCGCCTCCTTGGCCGCCGCGTACGCGCCCTGGGTGGGGTGACCGTTGATCCCGGCACCGGAGGCGAAGTTGATCACCGATCCACCACGCTCCGCCAACTGTGCGTGTGCGGCCTTCATCAGCCAGAACGTGGGGTAGAAGCCGGTGTTGAAGGACAGGTCGAGCATGTCCTGGGTGGTCTCCAGCAGGGGTGCCTGGCGGGAGGCATGGGCGTTGTTGACCAGCACGTCGACCCCGCCGAAGGCGTGGACCGCGGCGGCGACGATCTTCTCGGCGTTGGCCTCGACCGAGATGTCGGCACCCAGGTAGCGCACCTTCTCACCGAGTTCATCGACCAGCGCTGCGCCCGCCTCGTCGTTGATGTCCACCGCGAGGACGAAGGCGCCCTCCTTCACGAACGCGCGGGTGATGCCGCGGCCGATACCGCCGGCCCCGCCGGTCACGATGGCTGTCTTGCCCGAAAGTCGCATCTGTCGATTCCTTCACGTCGTCAGCGCTGGAGCCACACGGCGGTGTCCGGCGGCAGGAGGCCCCCGTCGAGCGGTGCCGAGGACAGGACCACGGTGCCGTCCGGTAGCGGGACCGATCGACGGGACGTGTTGATCATGCACAGGACGGGGCCGTCTTCGCGCAAGAATCCCAGACACCCGTCAGGTGTGCTGGTCCAGCGCACTTCGGGTGTGGTGGGGGTGGGCCAGGAATGCCGGATCCGGATGGCTCTCCGGTACAGCGACAGTGTCGACTCGGGGTCGGCGGACTGGGCCTCGACCGTCAGGTCGGACCAGGTGTCGGGCATCGGCAGCCACGTGTCGTCCGCCCCCGAGAACCCGTACGGAGGGCGGTCGCCGGACCAGGGCAGCGGCACGCGGCAGTGGTCCCGACCCAGCTCTGCGTGGTCTGTGCGATCCCAGGTGGGGTCGGTCAGGCGGTCGTGCGGGATCGAGAAGTCGCTGGGCAGCCCGAGTTCGGCACCGTTGTAGATGAACGCGATCCCCGGCAGGGCGAGGATGGCCAGGAGCATCGCGCGGGCCCTGGCCGTCCCGACGGCACCGTTTCCGTAGCGGGTCACCTCGCGCACGACGTCGTGGTTGGACAGCGCCCAGGTGGGGGCCGAGCCGGAGGCGCGTGCCGCGTCGAGGGTGGAGTCGATCGCCGAGCGGATCGCGTCGGCCTCGAACGGGGCGCCGGTGAGGGCGAAATGGAAGGCGAAATGCAGCTCGTCGGGTCGGAGATAGCGTGCGAAGCGGTCGACGGGACCGATCCACACCTCGCCGAAGGTGGCGGTGCCGGGATAGGCGTCGAGGACGCGCCGGATACGGCGGTGCACCTCGTGGACGCCGGGGCGGTCCCAGCGGGCATCGCGGACGTCCACGACGAGCTGGGCGATCTCCACGTCGGCGGGCAGATCCGCAAGATCTTCGGGTTTGGCGAGTCCGTGGGCCACATCGATCCGGAACCCGTCCACCCCGAGGTCCAGCCAGAAGCGCAGCGTACGGTCGAGGTCCTCGACGACCTCCGGATTCGACGAGTCGAGGTCAGGCTGTTCCGGGGCGAACAGGTGGAGGTACCACTGGCCCGGTGTGCCGTCCGCTTCGGTCACCCGGGTCCATGCGGGCCCACCGAACACCGACGGCCAGTTGTTCGGTGGCAGCGAACCGTCCGGGCCGCGACCGTCGCGGAAGAAGTAGCGGGCCCGCTCGGTGCTTCCCGGGCCGGATGCCAGCGCGGCTTCGAGCCACGGATGCTGGGAACTCGTGTGATTGGGGACGAGGTCCATGATGAGGACCATCCGCCGGGAGTGGAGCGTGTCGAGGAGTCTCCGCAGGGTGCTCACGTCCCCGAACAAGGGGTCCACATCGCGAGGGTCGGAGACGTCGTAGCCGTGATCGACACCGGGGGAGCGCATGATCGGGGAGAGCCACACCCCGTCCACCCCCAGCGTGTCGAGGTGGTCGATGCGGTCGATGATTCCCTGGAGGTCGCCGACCCCGTCGTCGTCGGAGTCGGCGAACGAGCGTGGGTAGATCTGGTACAGGACCATCTCCTCCCACGGCCGGGATGCGTGGGGCGCTATGTTCACATCTGGTCCGGGGTGTTGACCAGCATCGCGGCTGCGCGCCTCAGGTAGTCGACCAGCGCGGCGCGGTGCTCGTCGTCCATCGTCTCGCGGTCGATGGTGTCGACCGCGGCCATCATGTGCTTGAGCCACGTATCGTGTGCAGTCCTGTCGATCACGTACGGGTGATGGCGCATCCGCAGTCGCGGATGCCCGCGCTGCTCGGAGTAGGTGGTGGGGCCGCCCCAGTACTGCTCGAGGAACATCCGCAGGCGGTCCTCGGCCGGGCCCAGGTCCTCCTCCGGGTACATCGCACGGAATTCCGGATCGTTCGCCACGCCCCGGTAGAACTCGTGGACCAATTTGCGGAACGTCTCCGCGCCGCCGACCTCGTCATAGAACGTGCTGCTGCTCATGCTCCCCATTGTCCAGATCGGGGGCGAAACGGGGGTCGGATGCATTCCGGGGTGTGTGCTGTCGGCGCCGGATGCCGAGGATTCTCCGGCCCATAAACTGCACAAAGAGTTCACCGAAGGTGCATCATCGTTGCAGGCGAGGTTCACGACGGGTCCGGACGCTGATGGTGCACTGGGCTCGGAGCAGATGAGCGGAGACCACATATGGGCACAGCAGTGCGCGAGAACTCGGAGTGTCGACAACGGGGTTCACGGCCCGTCGGACGGCTGGAACCCGTGCCCGGGGGCGGTGAGGTCGGGTCCCACGGTCCCGGTCGGTCCGTTCCGCTCTCGTCCGCCCCTCGCGTACTGCTGCTCAACGCAAGCTATGAGGCGCTCAGTGCGTTACCGGCCCGCAGGGCGGTCGTGATGCTGGTCGGCGGCAAGGCCGACGTGGTCCACGAACATCCCCGCCAGCTGGTGGTCCGGTCGGTCGGTACCTCGGTCCCCGTGCCGTCGGTGATTCGACTACGCGAGTATGTCCGCATCCCGTACCGCTCCCAGATCCCCATGACCCGTGCTGCGCTGATGCACCGGGACCAACACCGCTGCGGGTACTGCAACGCCAAGGCCACGACGATCGACCACGTGATCCCGCGCAGTCGGGGTGGGGAGCACTGCTGGGAGAACTGCGTCGCCTCGTGCGCGCCGTGCAATCACCGCAAGGCGGACAAGCTGCTGTCCGAGCTGGGGTGGGAGCTGCGGGCCCCGCTCGTCGCGCCGCGCGGCCGCACCTGGCGTCTCGTGTCGCAGCTGCGCGAGATCGGCCCGCACTGGGAGGACTACCTCTTCCTCGACGCCGCGTGACCGCTGTCCGCCGTCCGCATCCCGCCGAGGCCAACTGAGCACTTTCCTGGGCCCTGTTCGCCGTTCGCGCCTCGCGCCTCGCGCCACGCGTGTCGCCGCTCGCGCCACACCACACGCCACGCGTCGCCGTTCGCGCCTCGTGCCTCGCGTGTCGCCGCTCGCGCCTCGCGCCTCGCGCCTCGCACCTCGCAGAGTTTGGAGACACCACTGCGGAAATTTCGCGGTTTTCTCACAGTGATGTCACCAAGGTTCGCAGTGGTGACGACAAGACCGGTCTAGGCACCGTCCGGCTGGGCTTCGGCGCGGCTGGGCGGCGGCGCGGCAGCACGGTCAGGCAGCTGGGCGGCGGCGCGGCAGCCCGGTCAGGCAGCTGGGCGGCGGCGCGGCAGCCCGGTCAGGCAGCTGGGCGGCGGCGCGGCAGCCCGGTCAGGCAACTGGGCGTCGGCGCGGCTGGTCGCAGGGCGGCCGAGGGAGACTCAGCCGGCCTCGGCGGTGTCGACGGCCCGCGCGGCCAGCGCCCGTGTCATGTCGGCGGTCTGCTCCGCAATGATCCGACGCAGAGCACTCGGGAGCGACTCGTCTGCGCTCACCGCGTCGAAGCGGTCCGCCGTCGTGGGGTCGACGGCCCACGACGGGAACAGGCCTTCGGCGACCGTCTGGGCGAGGTCTCCGGGCCGCGCCTTCCACAGTGTGACGATGTTGTCGAGGTAGCGGCCGGCCAGACCGCCCAGCAGATGCTCGTGACCTGGAAGATCGATACCGAGCAGGGTGGCGCGGACGGCCGCGTTGCTCGGTGCGTCCGCCCCGGTCGCCAGCAGCAGCTGTTCGGCTTCCTCCTTGGCCTCCACGGTGGGCCGGGCCGCGCGGGCTGTGGCGGCCCGCCGGGCCCCGCCGGCCGTGTCATCACTGGCGAGCTCGGCATCGATCCGCACCCCGTCCTCTGCGCCGGCGGCCACGAGACACGTGAGTACGGTCCACCGCAGGTCGGTGTCCACGACGAGCCCGGGAAGGCCCGCCTCCTCGGCACCCGCGTCGAGAAGGGTCTCCAGTACGCGGCACTGATCAGGACCGATCGGGCAGGCGCACAGGGCGGTCAGGAACGCCAGCTGGTGATCAGAACCCGGCTCGGCGGCCCGTGCAGCCTCCAGCATCGCGCGTGAGAAGGTCTTCCAGCCGGTTGCCGCGGCCCAGTCGGGGTCGGCGTAGCGGGCCAGGGTGGTCTGTGCCTGGGTGAGGACGCGTTGGACGACGCCGATGTGCGGCTCACGCGGCGCCGCACGGGAGACGACCTCGACGAACCTGCGTGCGGGCAGTCGCGCCGCCCGGGTCATCTCCCACAGGGCCGACCAGCACAGCGTGCGGGCCAGGGGGTCGGCGACATCCTCGAGCGACTCCAGCACGGTGGCCACCGAACGGTCGTCGAGACGGACGGAGCAGTAGGTGAGGTCGTCGTCGTTGGGCAGGATCAGGTCCGGTACCGGCTGTCCCCGGAGATCGGCGACCACCGTGCGCTCACCCGAGATGTCCAGCTCGGCGCGCGCGGTGCGCACCACTGCGCCGGATTCGTCACGGCTGTACAGGCCCACGCCGAGACGGTGGGTGCGCAGCTCGCCGGCACCCGGCTCCGCCGGCCCCTGGACCACCGTCAGCTCGGAGATCGTGCCGTTGCCGCCGGAGGTCGCGACCTCCACCGAGATCGAGTTCATGCCCGTGGTGCGCAGCCATTGGTCCGCCCAGCCGGAAAGGTTGCGGCCGGAGGCCTTCTCGAGTGCACCCAGCAGATCGCCGAACTCGGCGTTACCCCAGGCGTTCTCGGTGAAATACGCGCGCAGGCCGGCAAGGAACGGCTCACGACCCACATAGGCCACGAGCTGCTTGAGGACGGAGGCGCCCTTGGCGTAGGTGATCCCGTCGAAATTGGCCTCGACCGTCTCCAGGTCGGTCATATCGGCGGCGACGGGATGGGTGGAGGGCAGCTGGTCCTGGCGATAGGCCCACGACTTCTCGACGTTGGCGAAGGTGGTCCACGCGTCCGGGTACCGTGTCGCGTCGGCCTGGGCCAGCACCGAGGCGAACGTGGCGAACGACTCGTTGAGCCACAGGTCGTCCCACCAGCGCATGGTCACCAGGTTGCCGAACCACATGTGGGCCATCTCGTGCAGCAGGGTCTCGTTGCGCCGCTCGTACCGGTAGCCGGTGACCCGGGAGCGGAACACGTAGTCCTCCAAGAACGTGACCGCCCCCGAGTTCTCCATGGCTCCGGCGTTGAACTCGGGCACGAAGATCTGGTCGTACTTGCCGAACGCGTACGGGCGCCCGAACTCGCGGTGGTAGAAGGCGAAGCCCTCTTTGGTCTCGGCGAACAGCCGGTCGGCGTCGAGGAACTCGGCCAACGACGCCCGGCACAACAGCCGTAGAGGGATGGTGCCGTGCTCGTCGGTGTACGCGTCCTCCACCAGGTGATACGGGCCCGCGATGAGCGCCACCAGATAGGTCGACATGATCTCGGTGGGGGCGAACCGGTGCACCACACCTCCGCCCCCGGCCGGGGACTGCTCGGCCAGCGTGTTGGACACGACCACCCAGTTCCCGGGCGCGGTGACGGTCAGCGTGTACCGCGCCTTGAGATCCGGCTGGTCGAAGCAGGCGAACACCCGCTTGGCGTCGGCGGTCTCGAACTGGGAGTAGAGGTAGACCTCGCCGTCGGCCGGATCGACCATCCGGTGCAGCCCCTCGCCGGTGGCCGTGTACTCCAGATCGGCGTCCACGACGAGCTCATTGGAGGCCTGCAGGTCGGGGAGGAGGAGCCCGTCCTCGTCGTCGTAGTTCTTCCCCTCCCCGGCGGGGAACAGCTCCCGGCCGTTGAGGACCGCGGACCTGATCACCGCCGAGCGCAGGTCGATGAACGTCTCCGCGCCGGGGCGGGTGCAGCGGAACCGGACGACGGTGCGCGAACGGAACGTGTCGACCCCGGGCCCGCCGGCGCCGTCGGTCAGATCGATGTCCACCTCGTACGACTCCACGTCGATCAGATCGGCCCGCACGGCGGCGTCGGCGCGGGTGAGGTTGAGCGAGCGCATGGCGGAGATCCCCGGTTCCTTCGGCAACGACTGACGCTTCAGGTCTACCACCGACCCCTGACCCGAACCGCCCAGTGGCGGCGACCGGGGTCGAGGGGGAGGATGGGGGCATGTCAACCGATTCTCAGACCGCGCCCCGCACCGTCGACTTCTGGTTCGACCCGCTGTGCCCCTTCGCCTGGGTGACCAGCCGGTGGATCCTCGAGGTGGAGAAGGTCCGCGACATCACCCTGACCTGGAACGTCATGAGCCTGGCCGTCCTCAACGACGGCCGGGACCTGTCGGAGGGGTACGCGGAGCTGATGCAGCGCGGATGGGGTCCGGTCCGTGTGGCGATCGCCGCCGCCGAGCGTCACGGCACTGAGGTGCTGGGCCCGCTCTACACCGAGCTCGGCACCCGTATTCACGACCAGGGGCGCGGCATCGAGGACCCGGCCGTGATCACCGAGGCCCTCGAGGCGGCCGGCCTGGACGCCGGCCTCGCCGCCGCGGCGGGAACCGACGAGTACGACGACAAGCTGCGCGCCTCGCACCACAGGGGCATGGACCCGGTGGGCGACGAGGTCGGCACCCCCGTGTTGCACGTCGACGGCACGGCCTTCTTCGGCCCCGTCATCACCCGCATCCCGCGCGGTGAGGACGCGGGTCGGCTCTTCGACGCCACCGTGCAGCTCGCCTCGTTCCCGTACTTCTTCGAGCTCAAGCGCTCACGCACCGAGGAGCCGCGGTTCGGCTGAGGAGCGTCAAGCCGCTCGGGGCGCCCACCCCGCGCCGGAGGCGATGGCCGTGACGGTGCGAGTCGGGCTTGAGCCGGCCGATGGGGGCGGGCGCGGACGGCACCGCCGGCGAGCGTGGCAGAATCTCCCGCATGCGCATCTACCTGGGAGCGGACCACGCCGGCTTCGAGACCAAGAACGCCATCGTCGAGCACCTCAAGGCCGATGGTCACGAGGTGATCGACTGCGGCGCCCACACCTACGACGCCGAGGACGACTACCCGGCCTTCTGCATCGACGCCGCGACCAAGGTCGTCGCCGATCCGGGCAGCCTGGGGATCGTCCTGGGGGGTTCTGGCAACGGCGAGCAGATCGCCGCGAACAAGGTGCCCGGCGCCCGCTGCGCCCTGGCCTGGAGCGTCGAGACCGCACGCCTGGCCCGCGAGCACAACAACGCGCAGCTGATCGGCATCGGAGGCCGCATGCACTCCCGCGAGGAGGCGCTCGCGATCGTCGACGCGTTCCTCGACCAGCAGTGGTCCGAGGCCGAACGTCATCAGCGCCGGATCGACATCCTCGCCGAGTACGAGCGCACCCACCAGGCGCCGCCGGTCCCCGGGGCCTGAGACCCCGGAGCCGGACAACCCAGTGACCGGGACCCCCGATGCCTGAGGGGCACACCCTCCACCGACTGGCCCGCCTGCACACCGAGTACTTCGCAGGCGGGCCTGTCCGCGTCTGCAGTCCACAGGGCCGGTTCGTGGACTCCATCGTCGTCGACGGACGGTACTTCGACCGCGCCACAGCGACGGGCAAGCACCTGTTCCACCACTACGAGGGCGGCCTGGCGGTCCACATCCACCTGGGTCTCTACGGCTTCTTCGACACCTACCGCGTGAACGACGGCGCCGAGCCGCCGGCCCCGGTCGGACAGGTGCGGATGCGCGTCGCCTCGGTGGGGGACGACGACGAGGACGACGGCGAGGTCGGCTCCCCACGTCGGGTGATCGATCTCCGCGGACCGACCCGCTGCGAGGTGATCGCCGAGACGGACGTGGACGGGGTGCGTGGCCGGCTGGGCCCCGACCCCCTCGATCCGGCCGCCGACCCCGACCGGGCGTGGGACCGGATCCGGCGCAGCAGCCGGACCATCGGCGCGTTGCTCATGGACCAGAAGGTGCTCGCCGGCGTGGGCAACGTCTACCGCGCCGAGGTGCTCTTCCGGGCGGGACTCGATCCCTTCACCCCGGGCACCCGGATGCGCGAGGAGGACTTCCGTGCGATCTGGGACGACCTGGTGGCCCTCATGGCCGTCGGCGTCGACACCGGGGCGATCCACACGATCCGACCGGCCCACGACCACGGCGACCTCCCGCGGCGCGGCGCCGACAGGCCCCGCAACTACGTCTACCAACGCGACGGCTGGGACTGCCGGGTGTGCGGGACGCCGATCGCGCAGCAGAAGCTGGAGGCCCGCACGCTCTTCTGGTGCCCGGGGTGTCAGGCGTCCTGAGCCGGCGCGGTGGCCACGGCCCCGGCGACACCAGCCCGAGGAGACGGCTGGGGGGAGACGACTTCGGGGAGACGACTGCGGGGCACCCTCTTGTAAGAGGATGCCCCGCAGGTCGGAAGTGGTTCTTCGGTTGGAGCGGGTGACGGGAATCGAACCCGCGTATCTTGCTTGGAAGGCAAGGGCTTTACCATTAAGCTACACCCGCATCGGAGCCCTGACCAGGGTGTTCATCCCTCGTCGTGCTCGCGCTCCGCCAAGACTACCGGACAGTCGCGCAGCTCCCAACTCCCGCCCCGTCAACTCGGAATCGGCGCCCCGGGTGGCCTGTCGTACACTGGGCGAGTTGGTTTGGCGGCTCGGCAGGTTCTCCGCGTCTGGCGTGGGGTGGCCGACCGCGCGACTCACCGGGATGTGGCGCAGCTTGGTAGCGCATCCGCTTTGGGAGCGGAGGGTCGCAGGTTCGAATCCTGTCATCCCGACCAGCGGTATTCAGACACGGAACACCACAAGACTTTCTAGGAGAACATCACCGTGAAGAGCACTGTCGAGCAGCTGAACCCGACCCGGGTCAAGGTCACCGTCGAGGTGCCGTTCGCGGAGCTCGAACCGGATTTCGACAAGGCGTACAAGGCGCTGGCCGGCCAGGTCAACATCCCCGGCTTCCGTCGGGGCAAGGCCCCGGCCAGGCTCCTTGAGGCGCGGATCGGTCGGCCGGCCGTTCTCGAGCAGGTCATCAACGACATGATCCCCTCGCGCTACTCGGCCGCGGTCGAGGAGAACGACCTCAAGGTCATGACGCAGCCGGAGATCGAGGTGACCAAGCTCGAGGACAACGACGTGGTGGAGTTCACCGCCGAGGTCGACGTCCGGCCGGAGATCACCCTGCCGACGTTCGAGGAGATCGAGGTCACCGTCGAGGTTCCGGTCACCGACGACGCCGCCGTCGACGCCGAGCTCGACAACCTGCGTGCCCGGTTCGGCACCCTCAAGGGCGTCGAGCGCGGCGCCACCAAGGGCGACTTCCTGTCGGTCGACCTGGCCGCGACGGTCGACGGTGAGCCGGTCGAGGACGCCTCCACCGAGGGCCTGTCCTACGAGCTCGGCTCGGGCACCCTCGTCGAGGGGCTCGACGACGCGGCCGAGGGACTCAAGGCCGGCGAGTCCAAGGAGTTCACGTCCTCGCTCGTCGCCGGTGAGCACGCCGGGAAGGACGCGGTCATCACGGTGACCGTCCAGTCCGTCAAGGAGCGCGAGCTGCCCGAGGCCGACGACGAGTTCGCCCAGATGGCCAGCGAGTTCGACACCCTCGAGGAGCTGCGCGCCGACCTGGTCGAGAAGGTCGCCCAGCAGGCCAGGGCCGGCCTCGCCGGGGAGATCCGCGACAAGGTCCTCGAGGCCCTTCTCGAGGCCACCGACATCCCGACCCCGGAGAAGGTCGTGGAGTCCGAGGCGCACGCCCAGATGCACCAGCTCATCGACCAGTTCGGTGGCGACGCCTCGGTCCTCGACCAGGCACTGGCCGCCGAGGGCACCGACAGGGAGACCTTCGAGGCCGAGACCCGCGAGGGGGCCGCCCGCGCCATCCGCAGCCAGCTGCTGCTGGACGCGGTCGCCGAGGAGGCCTCCACCGAGGTCTCGCAGGACGAGCTGATGCAGCACATCATGTTCCAGGCCCAGCGCTACGGTATGGACCCGAACCAGTTCATCCAGCAGATCCAGGGTGCCGGCCAGCTCGGCTCGCTGTTCGCCGACGTGCGCCGCTCCAAGGCTCTC
Organism: Candidatus Dietzia intestinigallinarum; assembly: GCA_019119875.1. Lineage (GTDB taxonomy): Bacteria > Actinomycetota > Actinomycetes > Mycobacteriales > Mycobacteriaceae > Dietzia > Dietzia intestinigallinarum. The sequence continues at coordinate 72,210 of DWWG01000242.1, forward strand.
GCCGACGTGATCGAGAAGGTCTCCGTCAAGGACACCGAGGGCAACGCCGTCGACACCAGCGAGTTCTTCGGCACCGGCGAGGACACCGAGGCCGACGAGGCCGACGTGCAGGACGCCGAGGCGCAGGAGACCGCGGCCGATGCCGACGACGAGAAGGTCGGCGAGGACTGACGTTCCCGCTCCAGGCCGGTTCCGCCGCCCCAGAGACCGCCTCGACGGCCGGTCACCGAATCCCGGTGGCCGGCCGTCGGCGTCGAGATGACTGATTCCGCGGGGGTCGTACTCCGACTTCGGCTTGTGCACTCGCGCCGTCAACCGGGCCGACCCTATGCGGCGTTTTGTCGACCGACAGGCGACATAACCTTCGGACACCGGCACCGGCACCCTCGCTCGGTGGCGGTGGCGGTGCCGGTGACGGTGCGGTTGGGCGGTCGGGCGTGGGTGTCCGCGGTGGTGGTCGGACGCTGAGAGCGAACAGCAGGCCCGGCGGGACGGTTCCGTCGGTGGAGTTGGTTAGTGTTTGACGTAACGGTTTCCCGGCCGCCGGTCGGCCGGGCGTCGCGTCAGCGGCGATGACGATCAGCGAAGGTAGGTTCCCCGTGGCACAGAACGGTTCAGCGGCTCAGCCCAGTTCGACGCAGCCCGCCCTCAACTCGCCGGGTACGCACGGGCTCAGCCTCGGCGACTCGGTGTACGAGCGCCTTCTCCAGGAGCGGATCATCTTCCTCGGCTCCCAGGTGGACGACGACATCGCCAACCGGCTGTGCGCCCAGATCCTCCTGCTGGCCGCCGAGGACCCCACCCGGGACATCGCGATGTACATCAACTCGCCGGGCGGCTCGGTCACGGCCGGCATGGCCATCTACGACACGATGCAGCTGGTGGAGTGCGACGTGGCCACGTACGGCATGGGCCTGGCCGCCTCGATGGGGCAGTTCCTGTTGGCCGCCGGCGCCAAGGGCAAGCGCTACGCGCTCCCGCACGCCAAGGTCATGATGCACCAGCCCTCGGCGGGCGTCGGTGGTTCCGCCGCCGACATCGCCATCCAGGCCGAGCAGTTCGCCGCCACCAAGCGGGAGATGGCCGAGCTCATCGCCAAGCACACGGGCCAGACGTTCGAGCAGGTCACCGAGGACTCGGATCGCGACCGCTGGTTCACCGCGCAGGAGGCCAAGGAGTACGGCTTCGTCGATCACGTGATCGCGAGTGCGTCGCAGTCCGGCGGGACGTCCCCGTCGTGATCGTTCCCGACCCCCGCGGGAACGCCCCCGCCGCCAACCCCGTCCCGACCACAGCAACGGAGTCTTCGATGACCTCAATGCCGTCCTCACTGCCAACGTCCCGCTACATCCTGCCGTCGTTCGTCGAGCACTCCAGCTACGGCGTCAAGGAATCCAACCCGTACAACAAGCTCTTCGAGGAGCGCATCATCTTCCTGGGCACCCAGGTCGACGACGCCTCGGCGAACGACATCATGGCGCAGCTCCTGGTCCTGGAAGGCCTGGACCCGGACCGCGACATCACGATGTACATCAACTCGCCGGGCGGTTCGTTCACCTCGCTCATGGCGATCTACGACACGATGCAGTACGTGCGCCCGGACGTCGTGACCGTCTGCCTGGGCCAGGCGGCCTCCGCTGCCGCGGTCCTGCTCGCCGCCGGCACCCCGGGCAAGCGCGCCGCCCTGCCGAACGCACGCGTCCTCATCCACCAGCCCGCCACCGGCGGCATGCAGGGTCAGGTCTCGGACCTGGAGATCCAGGCCGCGGAGATCGAGCGGATGCGTCGCCTCATGGAGACGACCCTGGCCCGCCACACCGGCCGCGACGCCGATGAGATCCGCAGGGACACCGATCGCGACAAGATCCTCACGGCCGAGGAGGCCAAGGAGTACGGGATCATCGACACCGTCTTCGACTACCGCAAGCTGTCGGCGAGCAACTGACTCGGGCGACGGCGCGCCGCTGGAGGGAGCGGCGCGCCGTCGGGTGCAATGAACTGACCGCGCGTGGTCGGGTCGGCTTTTCCACCCGCACCGCGTACCGTCGACTGTGGGGCGCGAATCGGCGCACCGGAATGCGAGGACGTAGAACTCATGGCACGTGTGGGTGAGAGCGGCGACCTGTTGAAGTGTTCCTTCTGTGGGAAGAGCCAGAAGCAGGTCAAGAAGCTGATCGCCGGTCCCGGGGTCTACATCTGTGACGAGTGTATCGAGCTGTGCAACGAGATCATCGAGTCCGAGGTCGACGACGCGCAGCAGTCCGGCCTGGACGAGCTCCCCAAGCCGGCGGAGATCCACGCCTTCCTCGACGAGTACGTGGTGGGGCAGGACGCCGCCAAGCGGAACCTGGCGGTGGCCGTCTACAACCACTACAAGCGGATCCGGGTCGGTGCGTCGCTCGGCCGGGGTGACGGCGTGGAGCTGTCCAAGTCCAACATCCTCATGTTGGGGCCCACCGGCTGCGGGAAGACCTACCTCGCGCAGACCCTGGCCAAGATGCTCAACGTGCCGTTCGCGATCGCCGATGCCACCGCGCTGACGGAGGCCGGCTATGTGGGTGAGGACGTGGAGAACATCCTCCTCAAACTCATCCAGGCCGCGGACTACGACACCAAACGTGCCGAGATGGGGATCATCTACATCGACGAGGTCGACAAGATCGCCCGCAAGGCGGAGAACCCCTCGATCACCCGCGACGTGTCCGGCGAGGGCGTCCAGCAGGCACTGCTGAAGATCCTCGAGGGCACTCAGGCGTCGGTCCCGCCGCAGGGTGGCCGCAAGCACCCGCACCAGGAGTTCATCCAGATCGACACGTCCAACGTGTTGTTCATCGTGGCGGGAGCGTTCCAGGGCCTGGAGAAGATCGTCGGCGATCGGGTGGGGCGCAAGGGCCTGGGCTTCGGCGCCGAGGTGGCGAGCAGGAACGAACTCGACACCACCGCCAACTTCTCCGAGGTCATGCCGGAGGACCTGGTGAAATTCGGACTGATCCCCGAGTTCATCGGCCGTCTCCCGGTGGTGGCCACGGTGACCAGCCTGGACCGCGAGGCGCTCGTCAACATCCTTTCCGAGCCCAAGAACGCACTGGTCAAGCAGTACGCCCGGCTGTTCGAGATGGACGAGGTGGAGCTGGAGTTCACCGACGAGGCACTGGAGGCGGTCGCCGATCAGGCGATCCTGCGCGGTACCGGTGCCCGCGGTCTGCGCGCCATCATGGAGGAGGTCCTCCTGCCGGTGATGTACGACATCCCGGGGCGTGACGACGTGGCACGGGTGGTGGTGACCGGGGAGACGGTGCGCGACAACGTCCTGCCGACGATCGTCCCGATCTCCGACGAGGAGCCGCGCGAGAAGTCCGCGTAGCCCGCCCCCACCTCACGGGTGGCCCCACCTCACGGGTGGAGGACGTGCGGAGTACGCACGGGCAGCCGCACGACGAACAACGGGTGTACCCCGCCGCGAGCGGCGGACCGGGGGACACATCCCCGATACTGTGGGCTCCGTCCTCGTCGTCGACCCCGGAAGGCCCCCGTGCGCATGAGCAACCCCACCCCGGTCACCGTCACCGTCACCGGCGCCGCCGGTCAGATCTCCTACGCGCTGTTGTTCCGACTCGCGGCCGGAGGTGTCTACGGCAAGGACACCCCCGTCCGGCTCCGGCTGCTGGAGGTCACCGCCCAGACCGGTGCGGCCGAGGGGGTGGCGATGGAGCTCGACGACTGCGCCTTCCCGTCGCTGGCCTCGATCGACATCACCGACGACCCGGCCGTGGCGTTCGACGGTGCCAGCGCGGCCGTCCTGGTCGGGGCCCGTCCGCGTGGCCCCGGGATGGAGCGGGCAGACTTGCTCACCGCGAACGGGGCGATCTTCCGGGACCAGGGGCGCGCGATCAACGAGCACGCGGCCGAGGACGTCCGCGTTCTCGTGGTGGGCAATCCCGCCAACACCAACGCCTACATCGCCCACCGCCACGCCCCGGACGTGCCGGCGGAGCGCTTCACCGCCCTCATGCGCCTGGACCACAACCGGGCACTGAGTCAGCTGGCGACCCGACTCGACGCCCCGGTGGGGGAGCTGGACCGGGTCGTGGTGTGGGGCAACCACTCGGCCACCCAGTTCCCGGATGTCAGCTATCTCCGGCGCGGTGGCGTCCCGGTCACCACCGGCCTGGAGCGGGACTGGCTCGAGTCCGAGTTCATCCCCCGGGTCGCGCGCCGGGGGACGGAGATCATCGAGGTGCGGGGGTCGTCGTCGGCGGCGTCCGCGGCCGGCGCCTCGATCGTCCACATGCGCGACTGGGTCCGCGGCACCCCCGAGGGCAGCTGGACCACGGTCGCCCTGCCCTCCCGCGGCGAGTACGGAACCGTCCCCGGGGTGGTCACCGGCCTGCCGTGCCGCAGTGACGGCGGCGAGTGGGAGGTCGTCGAGGGCCTGGAGATCACCGATTTCCAGCGCGCGCGCATCGACGCCTCGGTGGCCGAACTCGTCGCCGAGCGCGATACGGTGCAGGGGCTGGGCCTGGTGGACTGAGCCGGCCACCCCGCCCGGATCGGGGCCCGCCGCCCGAGCGGATGTCCCCGGCCGGATGGCGTGTGCCGACCGGCGCCGCGCACGGCCTACGATGGTCGGGTGACGACTCCATCATCTCCCGCCCCGAACACCGACCGCGCGGACGCACTGCCCGCCTCCTGGAATCCAGGTGAGGTAGAGGCGGAGTTGTATCAGCGCTGGGTGGACGCCGGATACTTCGAGGCCGATGCCGCCAGCGACAAGCCCGCCTACTCGGTGGTGCTGCCGCCCCCCAACGTGACGGGCAGCCTGCACATGGGACACGCGCTCGACCACACGTTGATGGACGTGCTCACCCGTCGCAAGCGCATGCAGGGCTACGAGGTGCTGTGGCTGCCCGGCATGGACCATGCCGGCATCGCCACCCAGACCCTGGTGGACCGCAAGCTGCGTCAGGAGGGCGTCGACCGCCATGAGATCGGCCGCGAGGCCTTCATCGAGAAGGTCTGGGAGTGGAAGCGTGAGTCCGGTGGCACGATCGGCGAGCAGATGCGTCGCCTCGGCGACGGCGTCGACTGGTCGCGTGAGCGGTTCACCCTCGACGAGGGGCTGTCCCGGGCCGTCCAGACCATCTTCAAGGAGTTGTACGACCGGGGTCTGATCTACCGCGCCGAGCGTCTGGTCAACTGGTCACCCACCCTCCAGACCGCGATCTCGGACATCGAGGTGAAATACGAGGACGTCGAGGGTGAGCTGGTGAGCTTCCGCTACGGCTCGCTGGACGACTCGGAGCCGCATCTGGTCGTGGCCACGACCCGTCTCGAGACGATGCTGGGGGACACCGCGATCGCCGTGCACCCGGAGGACGAGCGCTACGCACACCTGGTGGGGACCGAGATCCCGCACCCGTTCCGCGAGGGATGGACCATGCGGGTGGTGGCCGACGACCACGTCGACCCGGAGTTCGGCACCGGCGCCGTGAAGGTCACCCCGGCGCACGATCCGAACGACTTCGCGATCGGCCAGCGTCACGATCTCGAGATGCCCACGATCATGGACGCCACCGGCCACATCTGTGACACGGGCACCCGCTACGACGGCATGGACCGCTTCGAGGCCCGCAGAGCGGTGCGCGAAGACCTGGCCGCGCAGGGGCGCATCGTCAAGGAGGTGCGCCCGTACCTGCACTCGGTGGGTCACTCCGAGCGCTCCGGGGAGCCGATCGAGCCGCGACTGTCGCTACAGTGGTGGGTCCGGGTCTCCGAGCTCGCGACGATGGCCGGAGACGCCGTGCGCGACGGCGACACGGTGATCCACCCGAAGAGCCAGGAACCGCGCTGGTTCGACTGGGTCGACGACATGCACGACTGGTGCATCTCCCGCCAGCTGTGGTGGGGGCACCGGATCCCGATCTGGTACGGCCCGGACGGCGAGGTCGTCTGCGTGGGACCGGACGAGCAGGCACCGGAGGGGTACACGCAGGAGTCCGACGTGCTCGACACGTGGTTCTCCTCCGCGCTGTGGCCGTTCTCGACCATGGGCTGGCCCGAGCGCACCCCCGACCTGGAGCGCTTCTACCCGACGTCCGTGCTGGTGACCGGCTACGACATCCTGTTCTTCTGGGTGGCCCGGATGATGATGTTCGGCACGTTCGTCGGCCAGAGCCTCACCGGGGAGAAGGCGGCCCCGGGCCCGGTCCCGTTCACCGACGTCTTCCTTCATGGTCTGGTCCGCGACGAGCACGGCCAGAAGATGTCCAAATCCAAGGGCAACGGCATCGATCCGCTGGACTGGGTGGACCGTTTCGGCGCCGACGCCCTGCGCTTCACCCTGGCCCGTGGTGCGAACCCCGGCGGTGACCTGTCGGTGGGGGACGACTCGGCCCAGGCGTCGCGCAACTTCGCGACCAAGCTGTTCAACGCCACCCGGTTCGCGCTCATGAACGGCGCCACCGTGGGGACGCTGCCGGAGGCGGGAGAGCTCACCGACGCCGACCGCTGGATCCTGCACCGACTCGGTGAGGTGCGGCAGACGGTCGATGACGCGCTGGAACGCTACGAGTTCTCCAAGGCGTGCGAGACGCTCTACCACTTCGCGTGGGACGAGGTCTGTGACTGGTATCTGGAATTGGCGAAGGTCCAGTTCGGTGGCGACGACGAGTCGCGTGCCTCCGAGCGGGCCGGGTACACGAGGCTGGTGCTGGGCCACGTCCTGGACGTGGTGCTGCGTCTGCTGCACCCGATGATCCCGTTCGTCACCGAGACCCTCTGGACGGCGCTGACCGGACGTGAGTCGCTCGTGGTGGCCGACTGGCCGACCGAGGTGGTCCCGGCCGGGGACGCCGGCGTGTCCGTCCGCCGCATCGGTGACGCCCAGACGCTGATCACCGAGATCCGTCGTTTCCGGTCCGACCAGGGGCTCAAGCCCGGCCAGCGGGTGCCCGCCCGTCTCACCCGCACCGCGGAGGCGGACCTGCCGGCAGACGTGCTCGACCAGGTCGCGTCGTTGGCCCGGCTGACCCCGGCCGGCGAGGACTTCACGGCGACGGCCTCGCTCGAGGTGCGTCTGGGCCTGTCGACGGTGGGCGTGGAGATCGACACCTCCGGCACCATCGATCTGGCGGCGGAGCGTCGCCGGTTGGAGAAGGACCTGACCGCCGCGCGTAAGGAGCTCGAGACCACCGGCGCCAAGCTCGGCAACGAGGCGTTCCTCGGCAAGGCCCCCGGGCACGTGGTGGACAAGATCCGTGCCCGGCGCGACCTGGCCGAGGCCGAGGTCGAGCGCATCAGTGCCCGACTCGAGGGCATGCCGGCCGGAAGTGGTTCGTAGTGGGTGACCGGAAGTGGCTCCCGCCGCACGACCCGGAGAAGGGGTGGGACACGCCGACCGAGGAGGACGTCGCCGAGATGCTCGGCGAGGACGGTCTGGTGGAGGGGGTCCCGCTCGGCGGGCCGCTGCCCGGTGACGAGGACTCCGACGGCGACGACCACCTGCCGCCGCGGCCGATCCCCGAGGTCGGCAGCCCCGAGTGGCAGGCCGACACGGCAGACCTCGCCGCGGTCGAGGAGGAACTGGCCACCCGCTGGCCCGAGTCGAAGCTCGAGCCGAGCCTGGACCGGATCTCGGAGCTGACCTCGGTCCTCGGCGATCCGCAGCTCGCGTACCCGGTCGTCCACGTGGCGGGGACCAACGGAAAGACGTCGGTCACCAGGATGATCGACGCGCTGATGCGGGCCCTGCACCAGCGCACCGGGCGGAACACGAGTCCGCACCTGCAGAGCGTCACAGAGCGCATCGCCCTGGACGGTGAGCCGATCACCGCCCGGTTGTTCGCGGACACCTACCGCGAGCTGCAGCCGTACCTCGAGCTGGTCGACCAACGGTCCGAGGCGGCCGGCGGCCCCCGACTGAGCTACTTCGAGGTGCTCACCTCGATGGCGTTCGCCGCGTTCGCCGACGCGCCCGTGGACGTGGCCGTGATCGAGACCGGAATGGGCGGCACGTGGGACGCCACCAACGTGGTGCAGCCCACCGTCGCCGTCGTCACCCCCGTCGGACTGGACCACACCGACTACCTGGGCGACGACCTGGCGACCATCGCGGGGGAGAAGGCCGGCATCATCGTGCCCGGCCCCTCCGACCCCCTGCTGCCCCGGGACCCGGTGGCGGTGCTCGGCCGGCAGGAGCCCGAGGCGATGGAGGTCCTGATCCGCCGCGCTGTGGAGGTGGGCGCCGTCGTGGCCCGGCTCGGTTCCGAGTTCGACGTGGTCGACCGCAGGCTCGCCGTCGGTGGCCAGCAGCTCACCCTCCGCGGGCTCGGGGGCGAGTACACCGACGTCTTCCTGCCCCTGTTCGGCGAACACCAGGCGGACAACGCGGCAACCGCGCTGGCGGCTGTCGAGGCGTTCTTCGGTGCCGGACCGGACCGGGCGCTGGACCCCGAGCTCGTCCGTGCCGGCTTCGCGGCGGTCGACAATCCGGGGCGCCTCGAGCGGCTCAGTTCGAGCCCCACGGTCCTCGTGGACGCCGCCCACAACGGCCACGGCGGCCGTGCACTCGCCGAGGCGATCACGTCGGAGTTCGACTTCAGGCGGCTGGTCGCGGTGGTGGCGATGCTCGACGGCAAGGACGCCGACGAGTTCCTGGCCGCGTTGGAGCCGGTGGTCGAGGACGTCGTCGTCACCCGGACGGCCTCGCCCCGGGCGATGTCGCCCGAGGACCTCGCCGCGATCGCCGAGGAGCGGTTCACCTCCCAGCGTGTCCACGTGGTGGACACGCTGCCGGACGCGGTCAGCGCCGCGCTCGACCTGGTGGGGGTGCCGGACCCCACGGCCGACGACGACGTCTCCGGCGTCGGCGTCCTCGTCACCGGGTCCGTGGTGACCGCCGGAGCCGCACGCAGCCTGTTCGGAAAGGACGCACAGTGAGCAACCCCGAGACCGGCGACACCGCCGGCCCGAACACCGGCCGGGGGGAGGCACACGCCCCCTCGGTGGACCCGTGGAAGGGACTGCGCGGCATCATGGCCGGCACGCTCTTCCTCGAGGCCATCGTGATCGGTCTCGTGCTCACGGTGATCGCGAGGCTCGACGACGGTGCCCACTTCCAGGCCTGGAAGGTGTGGTTCGTCAGCGTGCTCGCGGTGGCGATGATCGTGGCGGCGGGGCTGCAGCGCCGGAGCTGGGCCATCCCGATGAACGTCACGCTGGCTGCTCTCGCGGTGATCCCGGGATTCTTCGTGCACTGGTCGATGGGCATATGTGGCCTGATGTTCGCCGCGGTGTGGGCGTACATCCTGTATCTGCGGTTCGACCTGGCCCGGCGGATGGCCGGCGGGTTCCTGCCCAGCCAGCACGACTGAGCCCGCGGTGCTGCTTGTAGCATTGCGTCCGTGACCGAGAGAACCTTCTTCCTCATCAAGCCAGACGGCGTCGAGCGTGGCCTGACCGGCCAGATCCTCGCCCGTATCGAGGCCAAGGGCCTCACCATCACGGCCATGGATCTGCGGCGGGTGCCGCGGGAGACCGCCGCCGAGCACTACGCCGAGCACGCCGAGCGTCCGTTCTACGGCGATCTGCTCGAGTTCATCACCTCGGGACCGGTCGTGGCCGGCGTCCTCGAAGGCCCCCGGGCGATCGCCGCGTGGCGCCAGCTCGCCGGCGGCACCGACCCCGTCGAGAAGGCGGCCCCCGGGTCGATCCGTGGCGACTTCGGACTGGAGACGCAGTTCAACCTCGTCCACGGCTCGGACTCGGAGGAGTCCGCCGCCCGCGAGATCGCACTCTGGTTCCCCGGCCTCGCCTGAGTCCCGAATCCCCCCCGGGGTCGTCCGCTTCGGCCCGACCTGTCTCGCGCCCGCCGGTTCCGGCCACCGGCGGGCGCGTTGTCTTTCGTTATAGCCGCGCGACGACCTTTCGTCGCCACGTGTGGGAGAATGGACGAAGCTCATCCGGGCGAGTGGCCCACCGGTCCGCCCCGGGAACGAGCGCCCGCTACCGTGGCCGACCCCGGTCGGTACCGCGGACCACAAGACGTTGCCCCGCCCAGGTGGGGCCGAGACCAGAAACGCCCGACCCCGTGCGGCGGCGTGGGTCACCGACAAGACGGTGACGAGATCGCGCCCGGAGTCCGGCCAGAGGAGACACGTGTCGGATCCGAACCTGACCATCGACGATCTCAAGGCGCTTCCCGAGAGGATGCGCGCGCACGCGGCCGCCAAGGCCGTGGGAATGACGAGCAGGGAGTTCCTTGCCGCCATGTCCGAGATCGGCGTGGAGATCAAGAGCGCCCAGTCGGGCGTCACCCGCGAGGTCCTGCTGACCTGGTTCGAGGGGCGCGAACGGGGCGGGGACACCGCCGCGTCGGCTCCTGCCGCCGCCCCGGCCACCGAGGCGCCCGCGGCAGAGAAGGCGCCCGCCGCGAAGAAGGCGCCGGCCAGGAAGGCCGCCGCGAAGAAGACCGCCGCGAAGAAGTCGGCCGCCGAGAAGGCACCCGCAGAGAAGGCCACCGCACGCAAGCGAACCCCCCGAAAGACGGCCGCGCAGAAGGCCGCAGAGGCCGCCGACGAGCAGGCCCCGGCGGACGAGCAGACCGCCGCGGACGAGCAGGCGTCCCGCCGTCCCGCTGACCGGGGAGCGGACGCGGACACCGCGTCGGCGCCGTCCCGGTCGCAGTCACGCCCGGAGCTGCCGGAGATCGCGATCGTCACAGGTGAGGTCGGATCCGCCGAGTCCGGTAGTCGACGTCGGCGCTCCACCGCGAGCCCGTCGTTCTCCCCGCTCTTCCTGTCCCCGGACCCCACCCCGGACCCCACCGTGGACGCCACCGACGCCTCCCCGGCGGGTGCGGACCAGTCCCGGGCCGACACGTCGAGTGACACCTCGACCGCCCCGTCGGGCGAGGGCACGGGCCAGGACGGCGAGCGCCGCGAGGACGACCAGTCGGGCCAGGGTGAGGGGACGGGCCGACGTCGTCGGCGTGGACGCCGTGGCCGCGGGCGCGGGCGCGGTGAGGGCGGCGACGACCAGAGCACCGACTCCGGTCGGGCTGGCGACTCCGCCGGAGCCGCGGACACCGGCCGGGCGGACGACTCCGCCGGTGCCGCGGACAGCGGCCGGGAGAACGCCGCCGGCTCGGACGATTCCGGGGAGTCGCGCCCTGACACCTCCACCGGGGCGGGGTCCGGTAAGAGCGACGATTCCGACGACCGGTCCGGTTCGGGCAACGGTTCCTCCGGCGACGATTCGGACGGGACGGATTCGACCCCGTCCGGGTCGCGGCGGCGTCGCCGTCGTCGTCGTCGCAACGGGGGCTCCGGCACCGGCGCGGACGAGAGCCGGGGCGCGAACGACGAGCCGTCCCACACCGAGATCCACGAACGCGACGGCCGTCGGCGCTCCGGGCGCGGGGGACAGGGCTCCGGCACCGGCGCGGACGAGGTGCAGGGCATCACCGGTTCGACCCGGCTGGAGGCCAAGCGTCAGCGTCGCCGGGACGGCCGGGAGGCGGGCCGCCGCCGTCAGCCGATCCTGTCCGAGTCCGAGTTCCTCGCCCGGCGCGAGTCCGTGGACCGCGTCATGGTGGTGCGCGAGAAACCGCGCGTCGACGGCAAGGGGATCATGACCCAGGTCGGCGTGCTCGAGGACAAGGTCCTCGTCGAGCACTTCGTCACCACCGAGTCCGCGCGCTCCATGGTGGGCAACGTCTACCTCGGACGCGTGCAGAACGTGCTGCCCAGCATGGAGGCGGCGTTCGTCGACATCGGGCGCGGCCGCAACGGTGTGCTGTACGCCGGCGAGGTGAACTGGGAGGCCGCCGGGCTGGGCGGCAAGGCCCGGCGCATCGAGCAGGCACTCAAGCCCGGTGACATGGTGCTGGTGCAGGTCACCAAGGACCCGGTGGGGCAGAAGGGCGCCCGACTGTCCACACAGATCTCGCTGGCCGGTCGCTTCCTGGTGTACGTGCCGGACGGCAACTCCGCCGGCATCTCGCGCAAGCTGCCCGACACGGAGCGGCGTCGCCTCAAGGCGATCCTCAAGGACGTGGTTCCCGAGGGCGCGGGCGTGATCATCCGCACCGCGGCCGAGGGCGTCAGCGAGGAGGAGATCGGCCGCGACGTCGACCGTCTGGCCGGGCAGTGGACCGAGATCTCCGAGGCCGCCGCCAAGCGCACCTCCTCCGGCTCCGGCACGCCGGTCGCGCTGTACGAGGAGCCCGACCTGCTGGTCAAGGTCGTGCGCGACCTGTTCAACGAGGACTTCACCAAGCTCGTCATCCAGGGCGAGACCTCGTGGAAAACGGTGCACGACTACGTGTCCCGCGTCGCGCCCGAGATGGTGGAGCGACTCGAGCGGTACGACAACCCGGAGGTCGACGTCTTTGTCACCCATCGCGTCGACGAGCAGCTGGCCAAGGCGCTCGAGCGCAAGGTGTGGCTGCCGTCCGGCGGCTCGCTGGTCATCGACCGCACCGAGGCCATGACGGTCATCGACGTCAACACCGGCAAGTACACAGGTTCCGGGGGAAACCTCGAGGAGACCGTCACCAAGAACAACCTCGAGGCGGCCGAGGAGATCGTGCGGCAGCTGCGTCTGCGCGACGTCGGCGGCATGGTGATCATCGACTTCATCGACATGGTGCTCGAGGCCAACCGGGACCTCGTGCTGCGGCGCCTCACCGAGGCCCTCGGCCGCGACCGCACCCGCCACCAGGTCTCCGAGGTCACCTCGCTGGGCCTGGTGCAGCTCACTCGCAAGAAGCTCGGCACCGGCCTGGTCGAGGCGTTCTCCACCCCGTGCGAGCACTGCCACGGGCGCGGGCTGATCGTGCACGCCGACCCGGTCCACACCGAGTCGCACAACGTGGACGAGCCCGGCTCCCGCCGCGGGCGCCGACGCGGCGGTAAGAGCGGCGACTCCTCCGGCGACTCCTCGACGACCCGGTCGACGCCGCGCAGGGACGGCCCCGCGCCGTCGGCGCACCCGGCCGCCCTGGCCATGGGGCGGCAGCCCGCGGGCGAGGCCGGCAGGCGCGCCGACGGGTCCGAGGGGGAGGAGTCCGTCCGGACCGACACGACGACGACACCGGCCCGGCCCGCCACCACCGAAACCGCGGCCCCGGCGGAGTCGGCGGCCCGGGCGTCTGCCCCGGAGGCCGTTGCAGAGGCCGTTTCGGAGCCCGTTCCGGAGTCCTCGGACGCCGCGGGGACCACGCGGCCGCCGCGTCGTCGCCGCGCGACCCGCAGGGCCCCCTCGACGGCGCCGGCGCCCGTCGCCGCCGCCGAGGAGACCGCCGCCTCGGAGGTCGCCGAGACGCCCCAGGCCGAATCCGCGGCTGTCGCCGAGGCGGCCACGGCGGTCGAGCAGGTCACCGCCGACGAGGCGGTCACCCCCGCAGCAGGCGGCGCCGCCGACACCGCGTCGGGGGCGAGCGGTCAGCCGGAGGGCCGGCGCCCGCGGCGACGGGCGAGCCGGCGGGAGGCCGGAGCCGCCTCAACGGACTCCGCAACTCAGCCCGCCGCCCCGACCCCGGCCGTGGAGGTCGAGGCCGCGACGTTGGCGGCGGCACCGACGGCCGTGGTCGCGGAGCCGCGCAAGCGGCCCGCACGACGCCGGGCCACCCGCTCCACCACCGCCCCCGAGAGCGACTGACACGGTGAGTCCCGGACCCGGCGGCATGGTCGGTTTGACCAGCTGTGCCGCCGGACCGTAACCTTGACAGGTCGCTCGCCGCGGCGTTATGTCGCCGCGCGAAGAGTCGTGGACCGGATCCGTCGAGGGTTCGGGGCCTGCGATCCTGGCCGACGTGAGTCGGAGAGCAAGTAAGAACACCGCACACACGGTGTGGCCGCACGGGCGGCCACACACCCGAGAAGCAAGGGGAAGCCCTCCATGTACGCGATCGTCAAGACCGGCGGCAAGCAGTACAAGGTCGCCGAAGGGGACCACGTCAAGGTCGAGAAGATCGAGGGCGAGGCCGGCACCTCCGTGTCGCTGTCCCCGATCCTCGTCGTCGATGGTGCGTCGGTCACCTCCGATGCCGACGCTCTGGCCAAGGTCAGCGTCTCCGGCGAGATCGTCGAGCAGACCAAGGGTCCCAAGATCCGGATCCACAAGTTCAAGAACAAGACCCGGTACCACAAGCGTCAGGGCCACCGTCAGCAGCTGACGGTCGTCAAGATCACGGGTATCAAGTAATTCACTTCCGGCCGTTCCAGGCCACCAGCTCAGCGCCCTCGGGCGTGATCCCTGAAGGAGGGACTCGGACATGGCAAGCAAGAAGGGCGCATCCAGCACCCGTAACGGTCGTGATTCCAACGCGCAGCGCCTCGGTGTGAAGCGCTTCGGCGGCCAGGAGGTCAACGCCGGCGAGATCCTGGTGCGTCAGCGCGGCACCAAGTTCCACCCGGGCGTGGGCGTCGGCCGTGGCGGAGACGACACGCTGTTCGCCCTCTCCGCCGGTGCGGTGGAGTTCGGCACCAAGCGCGGCCGCAAGACCGTGAACATCGTGCCCACCGGCGCCGAGGCCTGAGCCGGCAGCCACACGGTCACGATCCGCCCTCGGGGGCCGGGCGGGGTCTTTTGAGGACTCCACCCGGCCCCCGAGAGCATTTGTCGGGCAGCATCGGCCACGCCCAGCTGCCTTCCCCCGTCCCACCACCAGGAGGAGCCCACACCATGTCGAGATTCGTCGACCGCGTCGTCCTCCACCTCGCGGCGGGGGACGGCGGCAACGGGTGCACCTCCGTGCACCGGGAGAAGTTCAAGCCGCTGGGCGGCCCCGACGGCGGCAACGGCGGCCGGGGCGGGGACGTGGTGCTGGTGGTGGATCCGCAGGTCCACACGTTGCTCGATTTCCACTATCGCCCACACGCCCGGGCGGGCAAGGGGCAGCCCGGCATGGGCGGCAACCGCAACGGTTCGAACGGTGCGGATCTGGAGCTGGCGGTGCCGCCGGGCACGGTCGTCATCGGCCCGGACGGCGAGCCGATCGCGGACATGGTCGGGGCCGGGACCCGGTTCGTCGTGGCCCGGGGCGGCAAGGGCGGCCTCGGTAACGCCGCCCTGGCCTCACGGTCGCGCAAGGCGCCCGGCTTCGCCCTGCTCGGTGAGCCCGGCGACGTCCTCGACGTCACGCTCGAGCTCAAATCCATGGCGGACGTCGGGCTCGTGGGCTTCCCGTCCGCCGGGAAGTCCTCGCTGATCTCCGTGCTCTCGGCGGCCAAGCCCAAGATCGCCGACTACCCGTTCACCACCCTGGCCCCCAACCTCGGAGTGGTCTCGGTGGCCGACGACACGTTCACCATCGCCGACGTCCCGGGGCTCATCCCGGGCGCCAGCGAGGGCCGCGGGCTCGGCCTGGACTTCCTGCGCCACATCGAGCGCACCGCGGTGCTGGCCCACGTGGTGGACTGCGCGAACCCCGAGCCCGAGCGTGACCCGATCTCCGATGTCGACGCCCTGGAGGCCGAGCTCGCCGCGTACCGGTCCGAACTGTCCGACGCCGGCATGGGCGACCTGGCGGATCGGCCCCGCGTGGTGGTGCTCAACAAGATCGACGTACCGGATGCCGCCGAGATGGCGGAGATGGTCCGTGGGCATTTCGAGGACAAGGGCTGGCCCGTCTTCCCGATCTCGGCGGTGGCGCACAAGGGGCTCGACGAGCTCAAATACGGCCTTTACGAGCTCATCACAGAGCACCGCCGGGCCGCCCCGCCGCCGCAGCCCGAGCGGATCGTGTTGCGGCCCAAGGCCGTCGACGCCGACCAGTTCGAGATCCGGCCCGACCCGGCCGAGCGTGGGGCGTTCATCGTCACCGGCACCAAACCCGAGCGGTGGATCCGCCAGACCGACTTCACCAACGACGAGGCGGTGGGCTTCCTCGCCGACCGCCTGGCGCGCCTCGGCGTGGAGGAGGCACTCATCAAGGCCGGCGCCGAGGAGGGGTGCTCGGTCACGATCGGGGACGTCTCCTTCGAGTGGGAGCCGCAGACCCCGGCGGGCGTCGACCTCATGCGGATCGGGCGCGGCACCGACCTGCGGTTCGAGTCCACCGAGCGTCCGGGCGCCGCCGAGCGCAAGTACCACAAGTACGTCCGCCGCGGACTCATCGATCCGGACGAGGAGAGCCTGGAGTGACGGTCGAGGGGGAACTACGTCGCCGGATCGGGACCGCCCGGCGGGTGGTCGTCAAGATCGGCTCCTCGGCCATCACGAGCTTCCACGGCGGCATCCGGCGTGCAGAGCTCGACGCGCTCGCCGACGTGTGCCAGTCCCGCATGACCGCGGGATCGGACGTGTTCGTGGTCTCCTCCGGAGCGATCGGCGCCGGCATGGCCCCGCTCCGGATGACCGCCCGACCCACCACCCTGTCCGCCAAGCAGGCCGCGGCCAGTGTCGGCCAGCTCGAGCTGGCGCGCGCGTGGGGGGATTCGTTCGCCCGGTACGACCGGGTGGTGGGGCAGGTCCTGCTCACGGCCGCCGACATCGGCCGCCGGGACAGCGCCGCCAACGCCCAGCGGACGCTCGATCGCCTGCGGGCACTGCACGCGGTCCCGGTGATCAACGAGAACGACACGGTGGCCACCAACGAGATCCGGTTCGGGGACAACGACCGGCTCGCCGCCCTGGTCGCGCACCTCATCAGCGCCGACGCGCTCATCCTGCTCTCGGACGTCGACGCGCTGTACGACTCGGATCCCCGCAAGGGCGATGCGACCGCCGTGACGATGGTCGGGGGCGAGGGCGACCTGGAGGGCGTGATCGCCGGGCCCGGGGGAGCGCTCGGTACGGGCGGGATGGCCTCCAAGCTGGCCTCCGCCCGGCTGGCCGCCGACGCCGGGGTGCCGGTGCTGCTCACCGCCGCCGAGCGCGCGGCCGAGGCGCTGGCCGCCGAGCCCCGGGTGGGCACGGTGTTCGCGCCGCGCCCCGAGCGGATGTCGGCGCGCCGGTTCTGGGTGCGTCACGCCGCCGACACGAGCGGATCGGTCGGTCTCGACGACGGCGCGGTGCGGGCCGTCGTCGGCTCGCGCCGCTCACTGCTGCTGGCCGGAGTGACCGGGGTGCAGGGGCAGTTCCACTTCGGTGATGTGATCGAGATGCGCGACCCGGCGGGCCGGACGGTGGCGCGGGGGATCGCGCAGTACGACTCGGTCGAGGTTCGCGAACGCCTGGCCGAACGTCGGGCAGGTGCCTCCTCGGGCCAGGGGCGCCCGCTGGTGCACGCCGACGACCTCGTGGCGATCTGAAGCGGCACCGCTCGGCGCCTCGGTCAGCTGTCGGCGACGTCGCCCTCGGTGTGGACCGGCGTGACCGTGCCCGCCTCGAGGTTGTAGAGCGCGCCCACGATCGCGGTGCGCCCCTCGCCGATCGCGCGGTTGACGCACGCCGACTTCTCGCGGATCGCGGTGACGGTCTGCCTGACGTTCTCGACCACGATGTCCTCGTACGTCACCTCGGGATCGCGTCGCGCCTCGAACACGGCCGGGGAGATCCGTTCCACCACGTCCCGCAGGTAGCCCGACGGCGTGGAGTGTGAGTCGACGGCCCGGATGGTCGCGCCCACGGCGCCGCAGGAGGTGTGCCCCAGCACGAGTGTCAACGGGATGTCGAGCGCCTCGATGCCGAACTCGATCGAGCCGAGCACCGACGGGTCGACGATGTGGCCGGCGTTGCGGATCACGAACAGGTCGCCGAGCCCCTGGTCGAAGACGACCTCGGCGGGAACCCGCGAGTCGGAGCAGCCGAAGACCTGCGCGAACGGGTGTTGCTGCCCGGCGAGCTCGGCACGCCGCGAGGGGTCCTTGTGCTCGTTGAGGTTCTCCCCGGCCACGTAACGGGCGTTGCCGCGGAGGAGTCGGGCCAGTGCGGTCTCGGGCGTCGTCGCGATCTGCATGCTGTCAGTCTGCTCCTCGTCGGTCACCCGGGTTGCGGCAGGGCGGCATCGGTCAGCCGGAGGACCTCCACGCAATCGCCGTCGATGGTCAGCGTCGCCTCGTCGTGCGCGCGGGTGCGGCCGCGGTTGACCACCGCGACGGGCGTGCCGGTGGACACCGCGCGTCGCACGAAGCGGTATCCGGAGCGGACGGTGAGAGACGAACCGATGACGACGACGACGTCGGATTCATCCACCAGCGCGTTGGCCTGACCGACGCGTGCGGCCGGGACGTTCTCCCCGAAGTAGACGATGTCCGGCTTGAGGACGCCCGCGCAATCGGTGCAGTCGGCCATCCGGAAGTCGGCGGTGTCGGCGAGGACGGCGTCGGCGTCGGGCGCCACCTCGATCGCCCCCCGCGAGGCCACCCGTTCGGCGAAACCCGGGTTGAGCCGTTCGAGCTCCTCGTGCAGGGCCCACCGGCTGCGGCGGCTCCCGCAGTCCAGGCAGGTGACCACCGCATAGGTGCCGTGCAGGTCCACGATGCGGCGACTGCCGCCCTTGAGGTGCAGCAGGTCCACGTTCTGGGTGATCACCCCGGCGACCAGACCGCGACGCTCCCAGTCGGCCAACAGCAGGTGCGCCGCGTTGGGGCGGGCCGCCTCCATGTGACGCCAGCCCAGGTGGTTGCGGGCCCAGTAGTGGCGGCGGAACCCTGGATCTCCCACGAACTGCTGGTAGGTCATCGGGGTGCGCCCGGGGGAGTCGGGTCCGCGGTAGTCGGGGATCCCGGACGGGGTGGAGATGCCGGCCCCGGTGATGACCGCGGTGCGGCGACCTCGCATGAGGTCGGCCAGGGCGGCCGCCCGGGCGGGCAGATCCCGGTCCGGAGTCGTCCGCTCGGCGGGGGTCCAGGCTGTGTCACGGATCGTCACCATCTCCGGGCCTCCACCGTCTACAGCCCTCCGGGCCCCGAGGGGTCGTGCGCGCACACCACGTCCAGCGAATCGGCTCGCCGCCGGGCCAGCGCCGCGAGACCGGAGTGGGTCATCGCGATAGCCTCCGGCTCGAGTGCGACCAGCCGTTCCGCCGGGGGGACGAGTGCGGGGACGCGGACGTCCGGGTCGAGCTGGCCGCGGTGATAGAAGGCGTCCCCGGCGTGGAGGACGTCCCTGTTGTCGTCGTCGTCCCCTCCTCCTGGCACGAACACGCCGGCGTGCCCCACGGCGTGTCCCGGCAGGTCCACGAACATCATCCCGGGCGCCACGTGACCGAGGTCGAGCACCCGGAACCCCTCCCAGCGTTCGGTGCCGTACTCGTACTCCGTGAAGCGCGGGCCGTGAGACAGTTGGGCGCGGCGGTAGCGGCGTTTCTCGATGAACCGCGGCGTACGCACCGCCCACGTCAGCGCCGGTGTGGTGACGTGTACGGACGCATCGGGGAAGTCGGCGAGCCCGCCGATGTGGTCCATATCGAAATGCGTCAACACGATGTGCCGCACGTCGCGCGGGTCCAGGCCGAGCGCCTCGATGCGCCGCACCGCCGTCTGGGCCGGGTCCGATGGAGGCCGCAGTACATGACGCAACGGGCCGAGGCGACCGGACGGGTCGGCGATGTCCTGCAGGCCGATGCCGGTGTCGACCAGCACGAGCCCGTCGGGGGCTTCCACCACCAGGATGCGAGTGGGGCAGATGCCGGCCATGGTGCCGCAGTTGAGCTGGTGGATCCGCATGAGACAGACGGTACCGGCCACCCGCTTCCCGGTGTCACCGGCGCGGCCCGCGGCGAGCGGCTCGGGCCGCATCGCGCGGAGTTCGCCCCGCGCGCGGCGACCGCACGGCACACTGGACCCATGACCAATTCCGTATCCCGCCCCGGCCGGACCACGGGCGAGGCCAGGCCCGTCCACCCCGTCTACCCCGCGTGGCAGCCACCGTCGGCGTCGCGCGCGGTCAATGCCGGTCCGCTTCCGGCGCCCGAGCCGGGGTTCAGCCCGGACGTGATCGTGGTGGGTCACGGGCTCGCGGGGCTGGTGGCCACCTACGAGGCGAGCCGGGCGGGCAAGAAGGTCCTGGTGGTGGACCAGGAGAACGAGAAGAACCTCGGCGGGCAGGCGTTCTGGTCGCTCGGCGGGCTCTTCATGGTGGACACCCCCGAGCAGCGCCGCATCGGTATCAAGGACTCTCTTGAGCTCGCCTGGCGTGACTGGCTCGGCTCCGCCGCGTTCGACCGACCGGAGGATGCGAGGCCCCGCGAGTGGGCGCGCGCCTACGTCGAGTTCGCGGCGGGGGAGAAGCGGCAGTACCTCCACGATCTGGGGCTGCGGATCGTGCCCACCGTCGGCTGGGCCGAGCGGGGCGGCGGCGACGTGGCCGGGCACGGAAACTCCGTGCCCCGCTTCCACGTCACCTGGGGGACCGGGCCCGAGGTGGTGCGCGTCTTCGAGGAGCCCGTCCGAGACGCCGCCCGGGAAGGCCGCGTGCGGTTCGCCGTCCGGCACCGGGTGGACGAGATCGTGGTGGAAGACGGCCGGGCCGTGGGTGTGCGCGGCGCGACCCTCGTGCCCTGCGATCTCGACCGCGGGGTGGCCTCGCCCCGCGAGGAGACCGGGACGTTCGAATTCCGCGCCAAGGCCGTGCTGCTGTCCTCCGGCGGCATCGGCGGCAACCCCGACATGGTCCGCCGGTACTGGCCCACCGACCGTATGGGCGAGGCGCCCGAGCACCTCATCGTGGGCGTTCCGGAGCACGTCGACGGCCGGATGCTCGACATCTCCGCCGGTGCCGGCGTGAACCTGATCAACCGGGACCGGATGTGGCACTACACGGAGGGCGTGTCGAACTTCGCGCCCATCTGGCCGTCGCACGCCATCCGGATCATCCCCGGCCCGTCCACTCTGTGGCTGGACGGTAACGGGGACCGGATGCCGGTGCCGCTCTTCCCCGGCTACCACACCACCGCCTCCATCGAGGCCATCCGCAAGGCCGGCCACGACCACTCGTGGTTCATCCTCGACTCGGCGATCGCCGGCAAGGAGTTCATCCTGTCCGGGTCCGAGCAGAACCCGGAGCTCACCGACAAGAGTCTCAAGAAGTTCGCCTCGAAGGCGGGCAGTGGACTGCCGCCGTCGATCGCCGACTTCACCGAGCAGGGTGTCGACTGGGTGGTCGCCGACACGATCGAGGAGCTCGTCGCCGGCCTCAACGAGACGCTGCGTGAAGGGGAGCCGGAACTGGATGTGGAGAAGGTCCGCGAGTTCGTCCTGGCGATGGACGGTCAGATGGACAATCCGTTCGCCAAGGATGCGCAGGTCCAGGCCATCCACAACGCGCGGCGCGTGCTGACGGACAAGCTCACGCGCATGGCCAAGCCACACCGACTGCTCGCCGACTCGGGCCCGGGCAAGGGTTCGGCCGCCGGCTCGGGAGGGCCGCTGATCGGGGTGAAGGTGCATCTGATGACCCGCAAGACCCTCGGCGGGATCGAGACCAACCTCGACTCGCAATGCCTCACCCCGGACGGTGAGGTCTTCCCGGGTCTCTACGCGGCGGGCGAGGTGGCCGGCTTCGGTGGTGGCGGGGTGCACGGATACAACTCGCTCGAGGGCACGTTCCTCGGCGGCTGCATCTTCTCGGGGCTCAAGGCCGGCCGGGCGATGGCCCGCGAGTCCTGACCGGCGGGCGCGGTTCCGGCGGTCCGTCCCGGCTCCGGTCAGCTCTCCGAGGCCACGGCCAGAGGCAGGACTGCCGTGGCCCCGCCCTCGCGCAGGTGCCGGGCGGCCTCGGTGACGGTCCACCCCGTGCCGAGGACGTCGGTGACCAGCAGGACCGGGCCGTCGGGTGAGGAGTCCGGGCCGGTGAGCGTGCCCCACAGCTGCGCGACCCGGTATGCCGAGTTCTGGGCGGTGACCGGGGGCAGGGACGCGGTGCGGGTGATCTGGCCGAGATCGTCCATGCGGCCCATCTGCGCGAGCGACCGCGCCAGGCTCGACACCAGTAGAGGATGCTGGCCGGTGAGCAGGGCTGCGACCCCGGTCGGCCGCTCGTCCCAGCCCCACTCGCGCAGCACGGGGATGCATGCCCGGACGAGCCATTCCGGGGCGTCCTGATCAGGCTCGGCCAGTAGCGCCCGGAGTTTCTGTCCCAGCCCGAGATCGGTCAATCGCGCGAGCGCACGGCCTTCGGCGGGACCGTCAGCGATCTTGCCCTTGAGCGGGATGTCGAGCTTTGCCAGCCCCGTCGGCCACTGGCGTCGCGGCGGCAGGACCACGCCGGGCCGTTCGAGCGCCTCCCGCGCCCGGGTCAGCGCCCCCTCCTCGACGGTGGTCTCGCGCCGCTGCCCGGTGCAGTTGTCGCAGCGTCCGCACCCACCGGCGGCCGGGTCGAGAGTGGGATCGTCGAGTTCGGAGCGCAGGAAATCCATGCGGCAGCCGTCGGTGCGGATGTACTCCAGCATCGCCCGCTGCTCGGACTGCCGTGCCTCCGCCAGTCCCGCGTATCGCTCGGCGTCGTACTCCCACGGCCGGCCGGTGGCCACCCAACCACCGCGCACCCGCTGCACCGCGCCGTCCACGTCGAGGACCTTGAGCACCATCTCCAGACGTGTACGCCCCAGGTCGACGGCCGGTTCGAGGGCCGGCGTGGACTGCGGCCGGTCCGGTAGCAGCGCGCCCAGCACTCGCCGCACCACGTCCTCGGGCGGGAACGCGAGCGAGGCGAAGTGGTTCCAGATCGCTCGGTCCTCCGGCCCGGGGATGAGGATCACGTCGGCGCGGTCCGCCGCGCGTCCGGCACGGCCGATCTGCTGGTAGTAGGAGATCGGCGACGGCGGTGCGCCCAGATGCACCACGAATCCCAGGTCCGGCTTGTCGAATCCCATGCCGAGCGCCGAGGTGGCCACGAGCGCCTTGACCTCGTTGCCCAGCAGCGCGCGCTCCAGTTCCTCGCGCTCACCGGCATCGGTGCGTCCGGTGTAGGCGCTCACGCGGTGGCCCGCGGAGGTGAGGAGTTCGGCCAGGTCCTCGGCCGCGGCGACGGTCAGGCAGTAGACGATCCCGCTGCCGGGCAGCGATCCCAGGTTCTCCACCAGCCAGGCGGCGCGCTTCTCCGAATCGTCGATGGTCACCACCGACAGGTGTAGAGACTCCCGGTCGAGGCCGCCGCGTAACACGAGGGTGGTCGGATCGGACGAGGCTCCGTCGGAGCCGGTGCCCGCGTCGCCTCCCGGGCCGATGTCCGCGTCCGGGAGGCCGCCTGGGCCGTGGGCTGCGCCGGCCGAATGCACGCCCACGCCGAGCTGCTCCGCCACGTCTCGCACCACGCGGTCGTTGGCCGTGGCGGTGGTGGCCAGCACGGGCACGCCCTCGGGAAGGTCGGACAGAAGTGTGCGGATGCGCCGGTAATCGGGCCGGAAGTCGTGACCCCAGTCCGACACGCAGTGCGCCTCGTCGACCACGACGAGGCCGGCATCAGCTGCCAGTGCCGGCAGGACGGTATCCCTGAAGTCCGGGTTGTTGAGCCGTTCCGGGCTCACGAGCAGCACGTCCACCTCGCCGGCCCGCACCGACTCCCGGACCTCGTCCCACTCGGTCATGTTGGCCGAGTTGATGGTGGCGGCCCGAACCCCGGCTCGCGCAGCGGACTCGACCTGGTTACGCATCAGCGCCAGAAGCGGCGACACGATCACCGTCGGCCCCGCACCGCCCTCACGCAACAGTCGCGCGGCGATGAAGTACACGGCCGATTTGCCCCAGCCGGTACGTTGCACGACGAGAGCGCGCCGACGGTCCACGACCAGCGCCTCGATCGCCGTCCACTGATCTTCGCGAAGACTCGCGCCGGGGCCGGCGAGTGCGGCCAGCAACTCGTCCGCGCGGGATCGCAGGGCCGCGTGGTCGATCATGGTGGTGCCGGTGAAATCGGGGGTGGAGGTCATGCCGACCATCGTGCCCCAGAACTCCGACAGCGCCGGGTGGGTCAAGGTCCTCGTCGTCGTCGTCCTGTCGCGTTCCCCGACCGCGGGACAGTCCGCTCGGGGCGCACGGCGCGCCGTGACCTCGGCGGGGTCCATACTGGCGACATGACGCAGACCTGGAAGAGCATTCTCGACGCCAACCCCGACCACTCGCGCGCCTACGCACAGCGCTGGGACGACATGGTGGCCGACGGGGTGGACATCGACGGCGAGGCCCGGCTCGTCGATGCGATGGCCCCGCGCGGCGCCCGGATCCTCGACGTGGGGTGTGGGCAGGGGCGGATGGGCATCTACCTGCACGCGCGTGGTCATCAGGTCACAGGCGTCGACCTGGACCCGTACCTCATCGAACGCGCGCGCGAGGCGTGCCCGGAGGCGACGTGGGAGGTCGCGGACCTCGCCGACGACGGCTGGGCGACGGGCCCGTTCGACCTGGCGGTGTCCGCCGGCAACGTGCTCGCCTTCGTGGACCCGGCCGACCGACCCGCCGTGCTGGCCAACCTCGCCACGCGGATCGCGCCGGAGGGGCAGGGGACCGACGGCGCGGCGGGGCGGCTGGTGGTGGGGTTCGGTCTGGACCGCGGCTGGACGCGTGAGGAGTTCGATGCCGAGGTCGAGCGCGCGGGCCTGCGTATCGAGCAGCGGTGGTCCACGTGGGATCTGCGGCCGTTCACCGACGACGGTGGATTCATGGTGGCGGTCCTGGTCCGCAGGTGACTGGCGTCGGTGCTGGTAGGCGACCTAAGGAGGTTATCTGATCGGTACCCCATGTTCGAATAGGCGTTCTATTTCGGCGGTACGATGGGGTCATGATCGAAGAGCTGGTGGGGGAGACCGCGACGAGGGTGCGCGAGCTCTCCGGCGCGAGCTGGTCCGAGGTTCCCGGCCGGGAGCTCCACGGAGTGCTGCGCCAGCTGGAGGAGCTCTCCCGCACGCTCGAGGCCGTCAGCGCCGCCGGTGCGGCGGAGGCCGCGGCCAGGGCCGAGCGTGCGGGGAGATCGCTCACCTCGGCGGCCACCGGGCTCGGTAGGGAGCTCGGGCTGACCGCCGGTCAGTGCCGTTCCCGGATCGAGGCCGGGCGTCGAGAGGGCACATCGGCGATGGACGCACACAGGCGGGGGCGCATCACGGCGGGACAGGAGCGCGCGATCGCGGATGCCGTCGCCGAACTGCCCGACGGGACCCCGGAAGAGGCGCGTCGGGACTTCTCCCGGCATCTGACCGGGCTGGCCGAGGGCGGGATGAGCGTTCGCGCGATCACCGCGGCGGCGGCACGAGAGCTGGCCGCGGCCGATCCCGGCAGGCTCGACAGGCTCGAGGAGCAACAGCAGAAGCGCCGCGAACTACGGAACAACCGGCCCGGGCTCGACGGGCTGTCGAGTGTCGGGATCACCTGCGAGCCGCGACTGCAGGCATTGCTGGCCGCGGTCATCGCCCGCTTCGGCGCGCCCGGGCAGTGCATGGCCACCCCGATGGACCCCGCCCCCGGCGAGCCCGCCGAACCCGGCACCGGGACTCCCGCCGATCACGGTGGCCTCGCCGAGTCGGATACGCACACCGCCGGTCAGCGGGCCTACGACGCCTTGTGTCACGTGCTCGCACTGGGGCTGGCTGTCGAGCCGTCCGCGACCCGGGGCGTCGCCGCAGTGGTGGTGCGTCTGACGCCGGAGCAGCTCGACGCCGTGGAGAACGGTGAACAGGGCGGACTGGTCGTGACCGACGGTGGCGCGCAGCTCAGCGCAGCGCAGGCCGTGTCACTGGCCGGACGGCGCTCGTGGTTCCTGTCGGCACTGCGGGACGGACGGGAGGAGCTACGGAGGATCGACGTGGACCGAGGACATGACCGGCGACTGGCCAGCGCGATACAGCGACTGGTGCTCTACGCCGCACACGGCGGCTGCACCTATCCGGGCTGCGAGAGACCTGCGGCCGGATGTCACGCACACCACGTCGTGGAATGGAGCGAGGGTGGGCCCACCACGGTGTCCAACCTGGCACTGGTGTGTCCGATCCACCACGGCTGGATCGGCACCGGCCCGGACTCGTGGCGGACCGTGCCCGACCGCGCCCGTCCGGGGATGCCCCGATGGATCCCGCCCGGCACCCCGGCGCGGGCGGCGTGAGCGGCACGGGCGCGGCCCGCGCCGACGGGTCGCCCGCGCCGGCCGTGGTCCGGCCCGCGGCCCCGGCTGCCGCCGCAGATTCCCCGGGTAAGCTGGCGCGCATGACCTCCAGCCATCTCGACGCCCCTGATCGCACCGGCCTCGCCGACGCCGAGCAGGCCCCCGCGGACCCGGTCCGTGAGGCCGTCCGCGATGCCGCCGTCCGCGCCCGCGCCGCATCGCGCGAGCTGGCGCTGCTCACCGCTGACAAGAAGAACGCCGTGCTGCTCGCCGCGGCCGAGGCCCTCGTCGCGGAGGAGGCGGCGATCCTCGAGGCCAACGCACGCGACATCGACGAGCAGACCGCAGAGGGCACCGGTGAGGCGATGCTCGACCGACTGCGCCTGAGCTCCGACCGGATCGAGGGCATCGCCGGCGGACTCCGCCAGGTCGCCGGACTGGCCGACCCGATCGGTGCGGTCACCCGCGGCTCGATCCGCCCCAACGGCCTGCAGCTCCGGCAGATCCGGGTCCCGCTCGGCGTGGTCGGCATGATCTACGAGGGCCGGCCCAACGTCACGGTCGACGCGTTCGGTCTGGCGTTCAAATCCGGCAACGCGGCCCTGCTGCGCGGCTCCCGCTCGGCGCGAAACTCCAACGAGGCACTCGTCTCCGTCCTGCGCGGGGTGCTCGCCGAGCACGGCCTTCCCGTCGACGCCGCGCAGTTGCTGCCGTCTCAGGACCGCTCGTCGGTCACCCACCTCATCCAGGCCCGTGGATTAGTGGATGTGGTGATCCCCCGCGGCGGTGCCGGGCTGATCCAGGCGGTGGTGGAGAACGCCAAGGTGCCGGCGATCGAGACAGGCACCGGCAACTGCCACCTCTACATCCACGGTGACGCGGACCTGGACGAGGCGATCGAGCTGCTCCTCAACGGCAAGACCCGCCGTTGCAGCGTCTGCAACGCCACCGAAACGGTCCTTCTCGACTCGGCACTCGGTGACGCCGCCGTGGACCGCGTGATCGGTGCGCTGCAGGCCGCCGGCGTGGTCGTCCACGGAGACAGGGAGGGCCTGATCCCGGCGGATGACGTGGACTGGGGTCAGGAGTACCTGAGCATGGACATCGCGCTCAAGGTCGTCGACGGGGTCGAGGAGGCCGTCGATCACATCGCGCGCTGGTCGTCAGGGCACACCGAGGCCGTCGCCACCCGCAGCATCGACGTGGCCGAGCAGTTCTGTGCCCGGGTCGACGCCGCCGCCGTGATGGTCAACGCCTCCACCGCCTGGACAGACGGCGAGATGTTCGGCTTCGGCGCCGAGATCGGCATCTCCACCCAGAAGCTCCACGCCCGCGGCCCCATGGGACTCGAGGAACTCACCAGCACCAAGTGGATCGCCCACGGCAGGGGGCACGTTCGCCCCTGACCCGTGCGCTCCGATCCGGCGGCGCCGCCGGGCCGGAGGCACACCGTCGGCTCCAGCACCACCCAGCCACGGACCACCAAGACCCGGAAGGATCCACCAGATGGACCGCGCCCGCACAGCACAGCGACCGGCGTTCCAGAGCATCGATCACGTGATCGAAGCGCTGGGGCGGCAGGGTTACCTCGCCGACCGCTCCACCGCGACAGTCGTCTACCTGGCAGACCGGCTGGGGAAGCCGCTGCTCATCGAGGGCCCCGCGGGCGTCGGGAAGACCGAACTGGCCAAGGCCGTCGCGTCGGCCACCGAGGCCGAGCTCATCCGCCTGCAGTGCTACGAGGGCGTCGACGAGGCCCGGGCACTGTACGAGTGGAACCACGCCAAGCAGATCCTGCGTATCCAGGCCGGACAGGGCGAGGGCTGGGACTCGACGCGTGACGACGTCTTCTCCGAAGAGTTCCTGCTGTCTCGCCCGCTGCTCACCGCCATCCGCCGCAGCGAGCCGACTGTCCTGCTCGTCGACGAGGTGGACAAGGCGGACATCGAGATCGAGGGACTGCTCCTCGAGGTGCTCAGCGACTTCGCCGTGACCATCCCCGAGCTCGGGACCATCGAGGCCACCCGCCGGCCCTTCGCCGTGCTCACCTCGAACGCGGCGCGTGAACTGTCCGAGGCGCTCAAACGACGCTGCCTCTACCTGCATCTCGACTTCCCGACACCCGAGCTCGAACGAGAGATCCTGGCCTCCCGGGTACCCGAGCTCGACGACCGGCTGGCCGAGCAACTCGTCCGCGTGGTGGGCGTGCTGCGGGCGATGGCGCTCAAGAAGGTGCCGAGCGTCTCCGAGACGATCGACTGGGGTCGCACCCTCGTCGCGCTGGGACTGGACACCATCGACGACGAGGCCGTGATGCAGACGCTCGGCGTGGTGCTCAAACATCAGTCCGACCAACTGCGCGCGGCCGCCGAGCTCCGGCTCAACTAGGTCCGGACACGACACACGCCGATCGGGAGGTGGGCACCATGAGCACGACTTCGGGCATCCAGAAGTCACCGGGCGGACTGTCCGGGCACCTCGTCGACTTCGTCGACGCGCTGCGCCGCAAGGGCATCCCCGTAGGGCCGAGCGAGGCCGTGGACGCGGCCTCGGCGATGGTGCACATCGACCTGCTCGACCGGGCCGCACTGCGGGAGGCACTCGCGTCGACGATCCTGCACAAGCCGACCCACCGGGGCGTGTTCGATCAGCTCTTCGACCTGTGGTTCCCGGCGGGGATCGGCTCCAGAACCCCGGGCGACGCGGTGGCACTCGAGGTCGAGATCCCCACCGACGAGGAGGGCCGGGTCGACCCGGAGGCCCTCAACGAGCTCATCGCCTCACTGCTGCTGGAGGACACCGACGAGTCGCGGGCCAAGGCACGGGCACTGGCCGAGATGCTCGTGGAACAACTCGGCTCCTACGACTCGGCCGCCGGCCCGCGCTACTCCGCCTACCAGGCGCTCAGCCCGCTCGACACCGGCGCGATCATGCAGAAGGTGCTCGACGGACTCCTCGGCGCCGACCCGTTCGACCCGGACGGATCCAAGCGGCATGCCGAGAAGACCGCCGCCGCCAACTCCGCGGCCGACATGGTCCGCGGATTCCTGCGTGAGGTCGCCGACGAGACCCGCCGCCGCACCGCCGAGACCGTCGGCCGCGACCGGGTGGCCCGGTACGCGGTGGGGCAGGCGGCCGAACAGGTTGACTTCCTCCGCGCCAACGACCAGGACCTGCAGGCACTACGCCGCAAGGTGGGCCCGCTCGCCCGGCAGCTGGGCAGCCGACTCGCCGCCCGTCGGCGCCGCCACCGCCACGGGGCGATCGACATGCGCAAGACCATGCGCAGATCCATGTCGACCGGCGGCGTACCGGTCGAGCTGGTGCTGCGCAAGCCGCGCCCGGCCCGTCCCGAGCTCGTGGTGCTGTGCGACGTCTCCGGGTCGGTGGCCGGCTTCAGCCACTTCACCCTCCAGCTGGTGCATTCGCTGCGGGAGCAGTTCTCGCGGGTGCGGGTGTTCGCGTTCGTCGACACCACCGACGAGGTCACCTCGTTCTTCGAGTCCGGCTCGGACCTGGGGGCGGCCATGAGCCGGATGGTGCACGAGGCGGAGATCGTCACCTACGACGGGCACTCCGACTACGGGCACGCGCTGTCCGGTTTCGCCGACCGCTACGCCCACACCCTCACCAGGACCGGCTCGCTGCTCATCCTGGGGGACGGCCGGAACAACTACCGGGATCCGGCCGTGGACGCCCTCGAGTTCGTCAGCGAACGGGTGGGGCACACGCACTGGCTCAACCCGGAGCCCAAGCGCCAGTGGGGCACGGGCGACTCCATGGCCAGGCTCTACTCCCAGTACGTGCCCATGCACGAGTGTCGAAACGTCGAGCAGCTCACGGCGGTCGTCGCGGGTCTGCTGCCGGTGTGAGCCACCAGGACGGCGCGGGCGGCGATGGAGCGTGGCGATGGGTCGGGAGGGCTGCCCGATAGACTCGACCACCATGACCACGACAGGAGCCGCCGCCGGAACACGGCGGCGCATCGGAGTGATGGGCGGGACCTTTGATCCGATCCATCACGGCCACCTCGTGGCGGCCAGCGAGGTCGCCCACCGGTTCGACCTCGACGACGTGGTGTTCGTGCCCACCGGCGAGCCCTGGCAGAAGGAACGCCGGAAGGTCTCCCCGGCCGAGGACCGCTACCTGATGACGGTCATCGCCACCGCCTCCAACCCCCGGTTCTCGGTCAGCCGCGTCGACATCGACCGCGGCGGGCCCACCTACACCGTCGACACGCTGCGCGACCTGCTGCGGCAGCAGCCCGACGTCGACCTGTTCTTCATCACCGGCGCCGACGCGCTGGAGAAGATCCTGACCTGGCGCGGTTGGGAGGAGATGTTCGACCTGGCCACCTTCGTCGGCGTCTCCCGGCCGGGCTTCGAACTGTCCGCCACCCATCTGGCCGAGACCGGCGACGGCCGCGTCCACCTGCTTGAGATCCCGGCGTTGGCGATCTCGTCGACCGAGTGCCGACGCCGTGCCGCAGCAGGCCACCCCGTCTGGTACCTGGTGCCCGACGGGGTGGTGCAGTACATCGCCAAACGCAACCTCTACCGGCCGGAAGGGTCCACCAGACTCGACGGCACCCCCGCAGCGACGGCCCCGGTACATCGTGAGTCCGTCCCGACCAGCCCCCACACCGAGGAGATCCCCCAGTGACAGCCAGCCCCGAGGCCCTGGAGATGGCCGCCATCGCGGCCCGCGCAGCAGACGAGAAGCTGGCGACCGACATCGTCGTGCTGGACGTCTCCGAACAGCTCGTCATCACCGACTGCTTCGTCCTGGCCTCCGCGGAGACCGAACGTCAGGTCAACTCGGTCGTCGAGGAGATCGAGGACGCGCTCCGCGAGGCGGGCCACAAGCCCTTGCGCCGCGAAGGCACCCGTGAGGGCCGGTGGGCGCTGCTGGACTACAACGAGCTGGTGGTGCACGTCCAACACGTCGACGAGCGCGACTACTACTCGCTCGACCGCCTGTGGAAGGACTGCCCCGTCGTGGAGATCGAGGGCATCGAGTCCGGCACCCGCCCGGCCGGTGACGGTGCGGGCCACGCCGCCGGCGACTCGCTGGCACCCGAGGAGCCGCAGCGGGACGGGGAGCTCTGACCGCGGTGACCCGTCGTCTCATCCTCCTGCGGCACGGGCAGACACACTACAACGCGTCGTTCCGCATGCAGGGCCAACTGGACACCGAGCTCAGTGAGCTGGGTGTCCGGCAGGCGCACACGGTCGGCCGGGTGCTGGCCCCGCGCCGACCGTGGACGATCCTGTCGTCGGACCTGCGCCGCGCACGCGACACCGCGACGGCACTGGCCGCCGAGGTCGGGTTGGACGTACACACCGACCCCAGGCTGCGGGAGACCCACCTGGGGTCGTGGCAGGGGATGAGCCACTCCGAGGTCGACGAGAAGTGGCCGGACGCGCGCCAGCAGTGGCGCAGCCGTCCGCGGTGGTCGCCCCCGGAGGGGGAGAGCCGTATCGATGTCGCCCAACGCACCCGCGCGGTGGTCGACGAGCTGGTGGAGCAGTCACCGGAATGGAACGAACATCCCGCCGTGCTCGTCGCGCACGGCGGGGCGATCGCGGCGCTGACCGCGGCGCTGCTGGAGCTCCGGGTGGAGCAGTATCCGATGTTCAACGGTCTGGGCAACGCGTGCTGGGTGCAGCTGTCCGCCCATCCTCGCGCTCAGGGCTCGCCTGGTGGGGCCCCCGAGCCCGAGGTGCCTCCCGTCACCGACACCGCACGCGGACTGCTCTGGCGACTGGACCAGTGGAACGTGGGGATCACACCACCGGTGGGGGAACAGTGACCGTCCGGCTCGTCACCGATTCCGCGTCCGACCTCCCGCAGGAGTGGGTCGACGAGTTCGGCATCACCGTCGTGCACCTCCACGTGGTCGAGGAGGGGGACAGGACGGTCTCCACGGCGGCGGTGACCCCCGACCAGTTGGCCACCATCTACGAGGAACTGCTCTCGGATCCCGAGTGCACCGGCGTGGTGTCGGTGCACCTGTCCCGGCAGCTGTCGCGGACCTGGGAGTCCGCGGCGGACGCGGCCACCAGGTTCGGTGGTCGGGTGCTGGTGTCGGATTCCCAGGGCGCCGGTATGGCGTTCGGCGCCGCAGTGGCCCAGTGTGCGTGGGCCGCCCGCAACGGTCTCGGGTTGTCCGGCGTGTACGAACTCGCCGAACGCCTCAGCCGGGGGGCGTCGACGTTCGCCGCCCTGGAGTCGCTCGAGCACCTGCGTCGCGGCGGCCGGATCAGTGCAGTCGCCGCGATATTCGGAAGCGTGCTGGCGATGCGCCCGGTGATCGTGTTGCGTGCCGGCTCCGTCGACCTGGCCGCCAAGGCCCGGACCACCACCAAGGCTCATCAGCGGCTGCGGGCGCTCCTGCGTGACGAGATCGGCCGCGGCGACGTCCTGGTCGTGGTCCATCATCACGAGGCGCCGGAGCGGGCCGAGGAGATGGCCACCGAGATCCGCAAGGAGACCCCGTTCCCGGAGCGGGTCATGATCGTCGAGTTCGACGAGGTGCTGGCCTGGCATCTGGGCCCTGGAACTGTGGGTGTGTCCGTCACAGAGCTCATGGACCCCGAATTCCCCATACCCGTTCTTTCTCCACAGGCCACCGACTGACGACCCGCTTCCGGCCGGGAGCTCGACCCGGTCGGGGCTAGCGTCGGCCCCATGCGATCCGACACCCGGGCCAGGCCCGCAGCCCCCGTCGACGCCGGACGGGACCCCACCCGAGCCGCGGCACTGCAGCGCCTGGCGTCCGCCACCACGGCCACCCCGGAGCCGGTCACGGCGGCGTCCCCTGACGCCGCTGCCGCCACATCCGCCACGCGGCGGCCAACCCCGCCGACCGCCCCGTGGGCGGTGCCCGATCCCGCCGGCGAGCGCCCCGAGCGCATCGCCCCGGCCGAACCCGACCTGGCCGCCTGGGCGGACCCGCCGTGGTGGCGCAGGATCCGGTGGGCGCCCGATCGACTGGCCGGCGTCGCTCTGGTCGTCCTGGTGGTGGCGCTGGGGGCGTTCTCGGTCCACCGGTTGCTCTCCACGGTCCCCGACGGTGCACCGGTGCCGGAGCTGCCGCTGGCGACACCCGGTGTGACGGCGCCGGCCGGCCGGGCCGCGGTCGAGAACAGCGCCGGGGAGACGACCGACACGAACCCCCCGCCGACCGCAGACCAGGCTGTGGAGGAGGACCTCGTCGTCGTCTCCGTCGTCGGCATGGTGGGGCGCAGCGGACTGGTGACCCTCGCGCCCGGCGCGCGCGTGGCCGACGCCCTCGATCATGCCGGCGGGGTTCTCGACGGCGGCGACAGGGACGGTCTCAACCTGGCGCGCAGGCTCGTCGACGGTGAGCAGATCCTGGTGGGCGTGGCGCCCGGACCGGACGGGCCGAGGGGACCGCGCAGCGACATCGTGGGCCCCGGACCGGAGCCGGCGGGATCACCCGGGCCCGGAGCGCCGGCGCAGGGCGGGGCCGCCCCGGACGCCGGCGATCAGGGAAGCGGGCTGGTCAACCTCAACACCGCCGATGCCGCGGCACTCGACGCGCTGCCCGGCGTGGGGCCGGTGACCGCCTCGTCGATCTTGGCCTGGCGCGCGGCGAACGGCGCGTTCGGCAGCGTCGACCAGTTGGCGGAGGTGGACGGGATCGGGCCCGCCACGCTGGCCCGACTGCGTCCGCTCGTGACCGTCTGAGCGCGGTGGGGCGGACGGGGCCCGCGGGAGGGGCGGAAGCGGAAGGGCAGGGGACAGCCGGAGGAAGCGGGACGGAGTACACCGGGTCCGGCGGATCGGGGCTACCGGCCGTCAGGGATCTCAGGCTGGTCCTGCCCACGTCGGCGGTGTTCATCGTGACGGCCGTGACGGTGGGTCTCCGGCCGGGTTCGGCGTTGGCGGTGGCGGTGGTGTTGACCGGCGGCGCGGTGGCGGCTGCGGTGTGGTCGCTCGGCGCCGGTGTCCGGCCCGGGCCGGACCGCCCGGCGCTCTGGGTGCTGGCGGTCGTGTGCGCGGTGGGGGCGGTCGCGGCCGGGGTGCAGGCGGGGCGGTCGTACGCCTTGGCGGCACACCCGCTCGTGGCGGCGGTCGGGGAGAGGACCGGGGTGGAGGCCGTGGTGACGGGGTTCGACCGCCCGGTGCGCACGGGCGGGGTGATGGTGCCGGTCAGGGTGGAGGTGACGGGATCGGGCCCGGCGGCGAGGGAGGCGGATCTCGACGTGGTGCTGCTGGCCCGTGACGGCTGGCGTGGGCTCGCTCCGGGCACGCGGGTCCTGGCCTCGGTGGCGGTACTGGAGCCGATGTCGCCGGGGGAGCCGCCGGCGATGCGGGCCCTGACACCGCCCCGGGTCACCGGGCGGGCCGGTCCGGCGGGGAGTTTCCCGGCGTCGGTGCGTGAGCGGTTGCGGGTGGTGTCGGCGCGGGCGCTGGAGGGGGAGTCGGTGGGGCTGCTGCCGTCGTTCGTACTGGGGGATGAGGGCGGGGTGTCCGCCGAGACGCGGGACGATTTCCGTTCGTCGGGCCTGGCGCATCTGGCGGCGGTCTCCGGGGCCAACACTACGTATGTAGTGGGTACGGTGCTGCTGGTGGCGGCCGGGGTGGGGATCGGGCGTCGTGGGCGGATCGTGGCCGCCGGGGTGGCGCTGGCGGCGTTCGTGGCGGTGGTGGGGCCGGAGCCGTCGGTCCTGCGCGCGGCGGGAACCGGGGCGATCGGCCTGGCCGCGCTGGCGGCGCACCGCACCGGGCGGCCCCTGGCGGCGTTGGCGGCGATCGTGCTGCTGGTGGCGATGCTCGATCCCGCGACCGCGACCGGGGCCGGCTTCGTGCTGTCAGTGACGGCCACCGCGGCGCTGGTGCTCGCGGCGCGGCCGGTGGCGGAGGCGATCCGCCGGGCCTGGATGCCGGGCCGCGTCGCCGACGTCCTGGCGGTGTGCGTGGTGGCGCACGTGGCGACGCTGCCGGTGCTGGTGTTCTCGGGGCTGGAGGCGGGGCCGTGGGCGTTGCCGGCCAATATCGCGGCTGCACCGGTGGTGCCGATCGTGACGGTGCTGGGCACGGCGGCGGCCGCGCTGGGCCCGGTGTGGGAGGACGGTGCGGTTCTGCTCTCGGCGGCCTGCGCGCCGGCCCTGTGGTGGCTCGACACCGTGGCGGAGGTGGCTGCGTCCCTCCCGGGCTCGCCGCGCTACGACCGGGCGTGAGCGGCACCGGCTCGCACGCCACGGGCGTGTGGTGCGCGGGCGTGGTGTCGCAGGGGCGTGGCACGATGTCGGGAGGCGTGACAGCGCAGTCATGTGACAGCACTGTCGTCTGAACGCACTGTCATGATCCCGGCACCGTCCAGGCCGCGCACCGTTCTGACCGCCGCCGGCGGTCATGTCGGCGGCGCCGTCCGGGGTACGACGCCGGGGCGCTGACGAGGCCGACGACGAGACCGACTACGAGGAGTTCCACCATGGCGACAGGCCCCGCACCGGCTCCGCTGCATCTGGTGCTCGGGGAGGACGAGTTCCTCACCGAACGCGCCACCTCCGGTGTCGTCGCGACGGTACGCGCCTCCACCCCGGCCGGTGAGGACCCGCCCGTGGTCTCGCGGCTGGGGGGTCCCGAGGTCACGGCGGCGCAGCTGTTCGAACTGCTCTCGCCGTCACTGTTCGGGGAGGCCCGGATCGTGGTGATCACGGGCGCCGCCGAGTTGGGCAAGGACGCGGTGTCCGCGGTGCTCGGGGCCGCGGGAGATCTGCCCCCGCAGACCGTGTTGATCGTGCAACACACCGGCGGGGGCAGGGCCAAGACTCTCGTCGCGGACCTGCGTAAGGCCGGGGCACACGAGCACGCGGCGGCCAGGATCACCCGGCATACCGAGGTCGTCGGCTTCGTGCGTTCGGAGTTTCGGGGGCACAACATCCGAGTGGCCCCCGAAGCGTGTGAGGCGCTGGTGGAGGCTGTCGGCACCGATCTGCGATCCCTGGCCTCGGCGTGCGATCAACTGGTGTCCGACACCGGCGGCAAGGTCGACGTGGAGGCGGTCCGTGAGTACCACTCCGGGGTCGTGGGCGTCAGCGGGTTCACCGTCGCCGAGCGGGCAGTGACCGGTGACGTGGCAGGCGCGATCGAGGCCCTGGAGTGGGCGATGCACACCGGGGTCCCGCACGTCGTGCTGGCTGATGCGCTGGCGGACGCGGTGAACTCCATCGCGTTGGTCGGCACCCAGCGGGGCGTGGCGCCCGGAGACCTCGCGCGGCAGGGGTTCCCGCCGTGGAAGGTCAAGAAGGTCCAGGCCCAGACGCGGTACTGGTCCATCGACACGCTGGGTAGCGCGCTGCAGGTCGTCGCGCGACTCAACGGCGAGGTCAAGGGCCTGGCCGAGGACTCCTCGTACGCCCTGGAGCGGGCGGTGCGGCAGGTCGGTTCCCTGGCGGCCCCCGCGTGACCTGCGTGCGGCGCAGTGCACGACGAGGGCCCACCGGCATCGTCGAGATGCTGGTGGGCCCTCGGAGCCTCATCGCGTCGGACGGGCCGACGCGGGGCTGGGACACCTCTCAAGGGGAGAGTGTCGGGTGCCTCAGAGCTGGTTGACAGCCTTGGCGAGCGCCGACTTCTTGTTGGCGGCCTGGTTCTGGTGGATGACGCCCTTGCTGGCGGCCTTGTCGAGCTGACGCGAGGTCGCGACCAGCAGGGCGCCGGCGCGCTCCTTGTCGCCCGCCTCGGTGGCGGCACGCAGGTTACGGATCGAGGTACGCACCGCCGACTTGACGGACTGGTTGCGGAGGCGGTTGCGCTCGTTGGTGCGGTTCCGCTTGATCTGGGACTTGATGTTGGCCACTCGTCACACCTTTGTGTCGTGTGTCGACGGCTCCACGAGGGGATCCCGCCGATCGGATGTCTTGTCGTCTTGTCCGTCGGGACGCATGAACCATCGCCCAGTGGACACCGACGACCCACATTACCAGCGGGCATGGTGCCCGCCAAAATGCGGAAGGAGGGCTTCACGCCGCGCAGCCGGCGGGTGTCAGCGCCAGCCGTAGTCGCGGCGGAGCCGGTCGGCGACCTCGTCGAACTTGGGTTTCGGGCAGATGGCACCCTCCCGGCGGATGCCCTTCTCGGGAACATCGAGCACCCGGTCCAGCCGGACCCAGCTCGGGCGGCACTCCGGGTCCCACGGGCCGCTGCCGAGTGCCAGCCAGCCGTCGTCCTCGCGCTTGGCCTGCGACGACAACTGGAGGCCGAGCAGACGTTCACCGTCGCGCCCCACCACCAGGACCGGGCGGTCCTTGCCGCGGCCGTCGTTCTCCTCGAACGCCACCCACGTCCACACGATCTCCCCGGGATCTGCGTGCCCGTCCAGATCAGGGGCGTAGACGAGGGTCCGGGCCCGACTGGAGGTGGGCGCGGTGGCGGTGGTGGCAGATCGGCCCTCGCCGCCGGCGTCACGGCTCAACGCGGGGGAGATACCTCGGTCATCGATCCGCCTGCGCACCTCACGTGCGACCGTCGGTCCGTACCTGCGGCCTATTCGGAGAGCTGTGCGACCCGCCCGGGCCCAGTCGATAGCCATGCTGCCAAGCGTAACGGCCGTAGGATCACCCGCTGTGGACGTACTGATGGTGGTTGTGTGGTCGAAGGAGACTGAATCCGGTTCCGCGACGCGGGTTCCGGGATCCGGTTCCGCGACGCGGGTTCCGGGCTCTGCGGCGGCAGAAGGCTCCGCAGCCCTGCTCGGCGAGGTGATCGCCGCCGCGGGGCCGCCCCTGGCGGCGCTGGGGGTGACGGAGTACGTCGTGAACGTGCGCGATGAGAAGGTCGCCGGTGCGAGGATCGATGTCCAGGTCACGGACCTTCCCGTGCTGGCCGTGGTCCGTGCGGGCGTCCCGGTCGCGTCGGCGACGGCCTGCGCGCGGGTGATCGACGCGCTGGCCGCACTGGGGCCGGTGACCGCGTGGTCGGTCACCGCCTCGCAACCCCTGCCGGTCGAACGGCCGACCGAGTCCGGCCCGGCCGTGACGACCGGGGAATCCGGCGAGCTTCCGGCGGTGGCGACCCGCTGTGACGGGATGGCCAACATCGCGTTCCTGAGGCGCCCGGAGCGGATCCCGCGTGAGCAGTGGTTGGGCACGTGGCTCGAGGACCACACGCAGGTCGCGATCGACACCCAGTCGACCACCGGCTACACCCAGCACGTGGTGGTGCGTGCCCTCACCGGGGACGCGCCGGTGATCGACGGGATCGTGGAGGAGATCTTCCCGATCGAGGCGGTGCGGGATCTGGGCGTGTTCTTCGATTCGCGTGGCGACGACGAGCGGATGGCCGCCAATATGCGGGCGATGACGGCGTCCACCGCACGGTTCCTCGACGACGGCACGGTCGACGCGGTACCCACGGGTCGGTACGTGGTGGGAGTTCCCGGCCGCGGCGTGTGACAATGGGGTGATCGCCCGGACGTACCGCAATCCAGCCGCACCCGGGCCCGCCTCCAGGAGTGATCGAGATTCCCAACTTCGCAGAGACGACGTTCACCGATCCGGCCAGGATCAGGAACTTCTGCATCATCGCCCATATCGACCACGGCAAGTCGACGCTGGCCGACCGCATGCTGCAGTTGACCGGAGTGGTCGAGGAGCGTCTCATGCGCGCCCAGTACCTGGACCGCATGGACATCGAGCGCGAACGCGGTATCACCATCAAGGCGCAGAACGTCCGCCTGCCGTGGGTTCCGCGTTCGGGTCCACACGAGGGCGAGGAGATCGTCCTGCACATGATCGACACCCCCGGCCACGTGGATTTCACCTATGAGGTCTCGCGTGCGCTGGAGGCCTGTGAGGGCGCGATCCTGCTGGTGGACGCTGCGCAGGGCATCGAGGCGCAGACCCTGGCCAATCTCTACCTGGCCATGGAGAACGATCTCGAGATCATCCCGGTGCTCAACAAGATCGACCTGCCGGCCGCCGACCCCGAGCGGTTCGCCGAGGAGATCTCGCACATCATCGGCTGTGAGCCGGCCGACGTGCTGCGGGTGTCGGGCAAGACGGGCGAGGGGGTCGAAGACCTGCTGGACAGGCTGTGCGAGCAGATTCCGGCACCGGAGGGTGACCCGGAGGCGCCTGCCCGCGCGATGATCTTCGACTCGGTCTACGACACCTACCGGGGCGTCGTGACGTATGTCCGTGTGGTGGACGGCTCGCTCACCCCACGTGAGAAGCTCACCATGATGTCGACCGGCACCAACCACGAGCTCCTGGAGATCGGTGTCATCTCGCCGGAGCCCAAGGCCACCAAGGGGCTGGGCCCGGGTGAGGTCGGGTATCTCATCACCGGTGTGAAGGACGTGCGCCAGTCCAAGGTCGGTGACACGGTCACGTCGGCCCGCAACGGCGCCACCGAACCGCTTCCGGGGTACAAGGAGCCCAACCCGATGGTCTTCTCGGGGCTGTACCCGATCGACGGCTCCGACTACCCGGTCCTTCGCGACGCCCTGGACAAGCTGCGTCTCAACGACGCCTCGCTGGATTACGAGCCGGAGACCTCGGTCGCTCTGGGCTTCGGCTTCCGCCTGGGTTTCCTGGGGCTGTTGCACATGGAGATCACCCGCGACAGGCTGGAGCGCGAGTTCAACCTGGATCTCATCTCCACCGCACCGAACGTGGTCTACCGGGTGATCGCCGAGGACGGCACGGAGCACCACGTCACCAACCCGTCGTACTGGCCCGAGGGCAAGCACCGGGAGATCTACGAGCCGATCGTCAAGTGCACGATCATCGTGCCGAGCGAGTTCGTGGGCACCACCATGGAGCTGTGCCAGTCCAAGCGGGGCGAGATGAAGGGCATGGACTACCTGTCTCAGACCCGCGTCGAGTTGCGGTACGTGATGCCGATGGGCGAGATCATCTTCGACTTCTTCGACTCGCTCAAGTCCCGCACCAAGGGTTACGCGTCGATGGACTACGAGGAGGCCGGCGAGCAGCTGGCGGACCTGGTCAAGGTCGACATCCTGCTGCAGGGCGAGGCCGTGGACGCGTTCTCGGCCATCGTGCATCGCGACTACGCGCAGGGCTACGGCAACAAGATGACCGTCAAGCTCAAGGAGCTCATCCCGCGCCAGCAGTACGAGGTGCCGGTGCAGGCCGCGATCGGCTCGAAGATCATCGCCCGCGAGAACATCCGGGCGATCCGCAAGGACGTGCTCTCCAAGTGTTACGGCGGCGACATCAGCCGCAAGCGCAAGCTGCTGGAGAAGCAGAAGGAGGGCAAGAAGCGCATGAAGTCCATCGGTCGGGTGGACGTGCCGCAGGAGGCCTTCGTGGCGGCGTTGTCGGCGGACGGTGGTCCGGACAAGAAGTAGGGCGTGCCCTCGTCGCCTGAGGGCGGTCAGGCGCGGGCGCGGTGGCGTCGCACCGCGGACCGGTTGTTGCAGCGTGGCGAGCAGTAGGCCTTGCGTCCGTTGCGGGTGGTGTCGGCGAAGACGCGCTCGCAATCATCCGCCGCGCATCGGGCGAGCCGGTCGATGCCGCGTTCGGTGAGGTGCAGTGCCGTGCCGACGGAGAACATGGCGGTGAGCAGGCGGGCGAAGCTCACGTCGTCGGCACGGTAGTGCAGGTGCCAGCGGCCGTCGTGGTCGGTCAGGCGTGGGGAGCCGGCGTGCTCGGCCAGGAGGGTGTTGAGGGCGTCGGCGCGGGCCCGGGGATC
Source organism: Candidatus Dietzia intestinigallinarum (assembly GCA_019119875.1). Lineage (GTDB taxonomy): Bacteria > Actinomycetota > Actinomycetes > Mycobacteriales > Mycobacteriaceae > Dietzia > Dietzia intestinigallinarum. Next base: position 112,878 of record DWWG01000242.1, read on the forward strand.
GGTGGTGTCGACGACGACGAGCCATCCGTCGAGGTAATCGTCGACCTCGGCCAGGTCCGCGTCATGCACCTCGCGATCGATCGTCACCCCCGCGTCGCGGCAGCGGTCCACGAGTTCGCCGGTCGTGCGGGGTCGGCGACCAGCCAGATCGGCGGCGAGGGTGACCGGATCGGCGCCGTAAGGGTTGATGTACACAAACTGATTACAGCACAGTTGTCGTCATGCCTCAGACCGTCGCGCAGCTCTCCGGCGCGCCCGTACTCGGAATCTCGGTGTGGGTGCTGGTGGCGCTCGTGCTCGCGGCCTTCGCCGCCGGCTGGGTCGACTCGGTGGTGGGGGGCGGCGGGCTGATCCAGCTCCCCGCGCTGGTTATCGCACTGCCGACGGACGCCTCGACCCCCGAGGTTCTCGGCACCAACAAGTTGTCCTCGGTCGCGGGCACGCTCGTCGCCACCCTGACCTACCTGCGCAAGATCCGGGTTCCGGTGGCCATGGTGGCGCCGCTCATCCTCGCGGCGTTCGCGGGCTCGGCCGCCGGGTCCTCGGTCGCCCGCTTCATACCCAAAGAACTGCTCACTCCGATCGTGCTGGTCGCGGTGATCGTCGTGGGGGCGTACACCTGGCTCCGGCCGAACCTGGGACGCACCCACGAGGAGCGCTACCGCGGCTGGGCGCGGGCGTGGCGGTCCGCGCTGATCGGGCTGGTCGTGGGGTTCTACGACGGGATTCTCGGGCCCGGCACCGGTTCGTTCTTCGTCATCGCGATCGTCGCGTTCCTGGGTTTCGGGTTCCTGCAGGGGACCGTCGCGGCCAAACTCGCCAACCTCACCACCAATGTCGCCTCCATCCTCGTGTTCGGGCTGCACGGCGAACTGCTGTGGCTGATCGGCGGCTGCATGGCGGTGGCCAACCTCGCCGGCGGTTTCCTCGGTGCGCGGATGGCCATGCGGCACGGCAACGAATTCATCCGAACGGTGTTCCTGCTGGTCATCACCGTCCTCGGGGTCAGGCTCGCGTGGGACAGCGTGTCCATGTGGATGTGAGCTGCCCGGTCGGCGAACGTAGACTCGCGGCCATGACCACCCCGAGCCCCGAGACCCCGCGCCACCCGCTGCTCGACGAGTCCCCGCTTCCGTACGGACTGCCGGACTTCGCGTCGATCGCCGACGAGGACCTGGAGCCGGCGATCCGGGCCGCGATCGACGATCACGCTGCCGAGATCGCCGCGATCACCTCGAACCCGGACCCGGCGACAGTGGAGAACACGGTCGTCGCCCTCGAGCGGTCCGGGCAGGCACTGCACCGCGTGCTTTCCGTGTTCTACGGGCTGCTCGGACCGGATGCCACCCCGGCACGTCTCGACGTGGACCGTATCGTCTCCCCGCTGCTGGCGGCCCACAACTCTGCGGTGATGAGCGATCCGGACCTCTACGCCCGCGTGGACGCCGTTCTGACCGCGCTCGAGGCGGGCGACCTCCGCGTCGACGACGAGACGGCCCGGCTCGTCCGCCGGCACCACCGAGACCTGCTGCGGGCCGGCGCAGCGCTGGACGAGGCCGGCCGCACCCGGCTCACGGCCATCGACACCCGGCTTGCGGAGCTCACCACACAGTTCGGCGAGAACCTGCTCGCCTCCACCGCAGAGTTGGCGGTACCGGTCACCGACGAGGCCGAGCTCGCGGGGCTGCCGGAGTCCATGCGCGCCTCGCTCGCCGCCGCCGCCGAGGAGGCGGGCCGGGACGGCTGGTTGATCCCGCTCGGGTTGCCGACGGTGCAGCCGATCAGCGCCTGGCTCGATCACGCCGGATTGCGTGGCCGGGTCATGGAGGCCTCGCTCAAGCGGGGCTCGACCCCGGGGCACGACAACACCCCGTTGGTGCTGGAAATCGTCCGCCTGCGCGCCGAGCGTGCCGAACTGCTCGGCCTGCGCTGCCACGCCGATCACGTGCTGGCGGTGGAGACGGCCGGAACCCCCGAGACGGCGCGGGGGCTGCTTCTCGACGTGGTGGATGCCGCGGTGACCAATGCGCGGGGCGAGGCCAAGGACCTGCTCGGCGGCGAGGACCGCGATCTCGACCCGGCCGACTGGGCGTGGGAGTCCGAGCGACTGCGGGCCGAGCGGTTCAGCGTCGACGACGCGACCGTCCGCCCGTATTTCGAGCTCGAGGCCGTGCTGAAAGACGGCGTGATGTACTCGGCCGCCGAGCTCTACGGGCTCCGCTTCGAGGAGCGGTCCGACCTGGCCGGTTACCTGCCCGATGTGCGGGTCATCGAGGTCTTTGACGAGGAGAGGTCCGAACGTGACGCGGGCGTCGGGCTGCTGCTGTTGGACTACTACGCCCGGCCGACCAAGCGGGGTGGGGCGTGGATGACCTCGTTCCGGGACCAGTCGCGACTTCTGGACTCCCGGCCGGTGGTCGTCAATGTCATGAACCTGACCCGTCCGGCGGAAGGCGAGCCGACGCTGTTGACCATGGACGAGGTCACCACGATGTTCCACGAGTTCGGTCACGCACTGCACGGGCTGCTCTCGGACGTGGAGTACCCGGTGTTCTCGGGCACGTCCGTGCCCCGCGACTTCGTCGAGTTCCCCTCCCAGGTCAACGAGATGTGGGCCCGTCGTCCGGAGATGCTCGCCCACTACGCGCGCCACCGTGAGACCGGCGAGCCCATCGGCGGGGAGTTGGTCGAGCGGATGCGCGAGGCCGAGCGCTTCGGGGAGGGACAGGCGACCGTCGAGTACCTCGCGGCCGCGCTGATCGATCTCGCGTGGCATTCGCTCACCCTCGAGCAGGCCCGTGAGGTCACCGACGTCGAGGAGTTCGAGGCGAAGGTCCTCGCCGATGCCGGGCTCGACGTACCCGGGATCGAACCCCGCTACCGTTCGCGCTACTTCCAGCACGTGTTCGCCGGCGGCTACTCTGCCGCCTACTACTCCTACTTCTGGGCGGAGGTCCTCGACGCCGACGCCGCGGAATGGTTCATCGAGCGCGGCGGACTGCAGCGGTCCTCCGGAGACGCGATGCGCCGCGAGGTGCTCTCGCGGGGCGGGGCGATCGACTTCCTCGCCGCGTACCGCAACCTGCGTGGGGCCGAGCCGGATCCGGCGGCGCTCCTGCGGCGCCGTGGACTGGGCTCCTCGGTCGTCGGTGGCCGTGAGACCGTCGCCGCGGGGCGGCCGTAGGATCGACGCGTGTCGTCATTTCTGCAGTTCTGGGACCGGGTCGAGCTCTGGCTCGTCACACTGCCCTTTCCGCTGCAGGTGGTGATCATGCTCGCGATGGGGGTGCCCGTGTTCCTGGCCGTCGCGGTGGTGGTCGAGAAGGTCGCCGATTCTCTCGTGCATCGATTCCGGATGCTCGTCGACTCCCGGCCCGCCGAGACCGGGAAGGAGGTCCGCTGATGCCGCGTTCGCGTGTGACTCTCGCCCTCATCCTGCTGATCGCGTTCGTCGTGATCGCGTGGGTTCTCATCGAGGTGATCTGACCCGCTGTACGGGTCTGACAGACGAGCTCCGCGGAGCGGGTTCCGGACGTACAATCCCGGCATGCAGCGCTTGAGCGGACTTGACGCCAGTTTTCTCTACTTCGAGACGCGGTCTCAGCTCCTCCACGTGTGTGGGTTGATCGTCCTGGACGTGTCCGAGGTGCCTGGCGGCTACAGCTTCGCCAGGCTCCGCGACGAGCTGAAGCGTCGTATCACCGGAATGCCGGCGTTCCGGCGCAAGCTGCACGATTCGATGCTCAACGTCGACCACCCGGTGTGGGTCGAGGCCGAGGATTTCGACATCGAACACCACCTCCACCGAATCGGCCTACCCCGGCCGGGGGACGATCGTGCGCTGTCCGAGCTCTGTGCGCACCTCGCCAGTCAGCCGATCGACCGCTCGTTGCCGCTGTGGCAGATGTATGTGATCGAGGGACTGCCGGACGATCAGGTCGCGGTGTTCGCCAAGATGCACCACTCGACGGTCGACGGGGTCACGGGCGCCAACATGATGTCGCAACTGTGCACGCTCACCCCGGATGATCCGGCGCTGGACGAGGACCTGGTCAAGGAGACCGCCGGCGGTTCCGGCGCGCTGGAGCTCGCGGTGGGGGGTGCGCTGTCGCGTCTGGCCACCCCGTGGCGGTTGGCGTCACTACTGCCCGGCACACTGGGGGTCCTGCCGTCCTGGATCAGCCGGGCACGCAAGGGCTTGGCGATGCCGGCTCCGTTCACGGCGCCCCGCACGCCGTTCAACCGCACCATCACCGGCCACCGCACGATCTCGTTCACGAGTGTGGAGCTGGATGACGTCAAGCGGGTCAAGAACGCGTTCGGCACGACCGTCAACGACGTCGTGCTGGCGGTCACGTCCACGGCACTGCGCACGTATCTCGACGAGCTGCACTCGCTGCCGACCAAGCCGCTCATCGCGATGGTCCCGATGTCGGTCCACGCCGCGGAGTCCCGTCCCGGTACCAACCGCGTGTCGGGGATGTTCATGTCCCTGTCGACGGACATCGACGATCCGGTCGAACGACTCGAGGCGATTCGTGACGCCAATGTGGTCGCCAAGGACCACACCAACGCGCTGGATGCGAACCTGCTGACGGACTGGGCGCAGTTCGCCGCGCCGTCGGTGTTCGGCTCCGCGGTGCGGATGTACTCGCGGCTGCGCCTGTCCGAGCGTCACCCGGTGGTGCACAATCTCGTCATCTCGAATGTGCCGGGGCCCAACATCCCGTTGTACTTCCTGGGTGCGCGGATCGAGCGGATGTTGCCGCTGGGGCCTGTCTTCCACGGCGCCGGCCTGAACTGCACCGTGATGTCGATGGACGGCAAGCTGCACTTCGGCTTCATCGCGTGCAAGCGCTCGGTGCCCGACCCCTGGCCGCTCGCGAAGGCCGTCGAGGAGGCACTGGCCGAGTACGTCGCGGCCGCCGCAGAGCGTGAGGCCAGTGGAGCGCCGGCCGTGGAGCGACGCTCGGCAGAGGAGCTCGCCGCCGAGCGTCGTGAGAAGCGCAGGGCGGCCCGTCAGTTGGCCAGGGAGAACTCGAAGAAGGCCCCCGCGGACGCGGCGTCAGCCTCGACGTCCTCGACGACGGCGCCGGCCCCCGCGAAGAAGGCACCCGCGAAGAAGGCCCCTGCGAAGAAGGCGGCTCCCGCCAAGTCGGCCGCGGCGAAGAAGGCTGCTCCCGCTAAGCCGGCCGCGGCGAAGAAGGCAGCTCCTGCCAAGCCGGCCGCGGCGAAGAAGGCGGCTCCTGCCAAGCCGGCCGCGGCGAAGAAGACGGCTCCGGCCAAGCCGGCCGCGGCGAAGAAGGCGGCTCCCGCTAAGCCGGCCGCGGCGAAGAAGAGCCCCGCGAAGAAGTCTTCCGCGCAGAAGCCGACCGCGGCACCACCTGTGGTGAAGCCCGCAGCGGCCCAGAACGCACCGTCCGCGGCCCCGGACACCGCCTCCGCGGCAGCGACGTCTGCGACCTCCGAGTCCACCACGTCAAAGCCCACCGCGTCGAAGCCCACCGGATCGAGGCCCACCGGGTCGAAGCCGAGCGGTGGCGCTCCCGGCGGGCCGTCTCCGACAGCCGGCACCACCTCGTCGCCGTCGGCGACGGCCTCCCCGGCGCCGGCGCAGCCCGAGACGAGAGGTGAGGCCGGCCCATCCACCGACGCCGGTCAGGCGTGACCGCCGGCGTAGAGGATCCGGCACGACTCGCTCTCACCCCACCGGAGCGCGATCCCGCGACGCCGTTCGGCATCTACCTCCACGTCCCGTTCTGCTCGACGCGGTGCGGCTACTGTGACTTCAACACCTACACCGCCGGCGAACTGGGTTCGGCCACGTCACCTGTCGACTGGGAGCGGGCGGCCGCGATCGAGATCGACAGGGCGGCCGAGGCGCTCGCGCGTACGGGCACACCACCGGAGGTCGACACCGTGTTCGTGGGCGGCGGTACACCGTCGCTCGTCGGCGCGGACGTCCTGGTCGGCATGCTCGACCGTATCGACTCGGCGTTCGGGCTGGCACCCGGCGCCGAGGTCACCACGGAGAGCAACCCCGAATCCACCTCGCCGGAGTTCTTCGCCAGGCTCCGGGAGGGGGGCTACACGCGGATCTCTCTGGGGATGCAGTCCACGTCGGCACGCGTGCTCAGGGTCCTCGACCGCGCGCACACCCCTGGACGGCCGCAGGAGGCGGCCGCCGAGGCGGTGCGGGCGGGGTTCGAGCACGTGAATCTCGACGTCATCTACGGGACACCGGGGGAGCGCGAGGAAGACCTGGCACACACCCTCGATGCCGTGGTGGCGGCCGGCGTGGACCACGTCTCGGCGTACTCGCTCATCGTGGAGGACGGCACGGCGCTCGCCCGGCGCATCCGGCGCGGTGAACTCCCCGGCACGGTCGACGATGTCCTGGCCGACCGGTACGGGCAGGTGAGTGAACGCCTGACCCGCGCCGGGTTCCACTGGTACGAGGTCTCCAACTTCGCCACCGAGGAGTCCGGGTACTGCCGTCACAACCTGGGGTACTGGCGCGGCGGTGACTGGTGGGGCGTCGGGCCGGGGGCCCATTCCCACGTGGCCGGTGCTCGTTGGTGGAACCACAAGCACCCTGCCCGGTACGCGGCGGCCTGCGATGCGGGCGAGCTTCCCGTGGACGGCGGCGAGCAGCTCACCGACACCGATCGGCACATCGAACGGATCATGACCGGTCTCCGTCTGGCCGAGGGGCTCGCCGATTCGGTGTTCACCACCGACGAGCTCGCCCGCGCCGACGAGCAGGTCGAGGCCGGGTTGCTGTATCGGCGGGACGCCGGGCATCCGGAGGGGCCGGGGTACGCGTTGACGGACAGGGGCCGACTGCTGGCCGACGGGGTGGTCCGCGACATCCTCGTCTGACAGATAGGGGCCGGGCCTGGCCTGACTGCAGAGCACCGGAACTGACCTAGACTCGGACTGAGGCCGTCGGCCGACCCCGCCGGTAGTGCAGGAGACACCGACGTGTCGCGGGCCCACGAGTACCCGGTGAGGAGGAGCAGATCATGGCGAGCGCATCGGATCGGAGGACGGATGTCCTGCGTGCGATCGTCTCCGACTACATCGCCTCCCACGAGCCGGTGGGCTCGAAGGCGTTGGTCGACAGGCACTCCCTGGGGGTGTCGAGTGCGACCATCCGCAACGACATGGCGGTGCTCGAGGCGGAGGGCTTCATCGTCCAGCCGCACACGAGCTCCGGCCGGGTCCCCACGGAGAAGGGGTACCGGCACTTCGTCGACTCGATCGAGAAGATCACCCCGCTCTCGCGGGCCGAGCGGCGGGCGATCCGGGTGTTCCTCGAGGGCGCGGTGGATCTGGACGACGTACTCCGGCGGGCGGTGCGCCTGCTCTCGCAGCTCACCCGCCAGGTGGCCGTGGTGCAGTACCCGGTCCTGGACCGTTCGACGGTGCGCCACCTCGAGGTGGTCAGTCTCACCCCCACCCGACTGCTGCTGGTGCTCATCACCGACACCGGGCGCGTCGACCAGCGGACGGTCGAACTCGCGGCCCCGCTGACCGACGAGCACCAGGCAGAACTGCGGTCCCTGCTGTCGGAGGCGGTGGCCGACAAGCGGCTCGCCGACGCCTCCGAGGCGCTGTCGGCCACCGGGGAGCAGGCACGTCCGGAGTACCGGGATGCGGTCGAGCGCTGCGTCACCGTCCTGGTGGACACCCTCGTGGAGCATCCGGACGACCGGATCGTCCTGGGAGGCACCGCCAATCTCACGCGGAGTGCCGCCGATTTCGACGGGTCACTCCGGTCGGTGCTGGAGGCGTTGGAGGAGCAGGTCGTGATCCTGCGCCTGCTCTCCTCCGCCCAGAAGGTCGGGAGCGGAGGGCCGGGCGGGGTCACCGTGCAGATCGGCGCGGAGACCCGGTCCGCGGAGATCCGCGGCGCCTCGGTCGTGTCCTCGCAGTACGGGGCGGAGGGCCACGAGTTCGGCGGGATGGGGGTGCTCGGGCCCACCCGGATGGACTATCCGGGAACAATCGCGTCGGTCGCCGCTGTTGCCCACTACGTGGGCGAGATCCTCGGCGGTCGCTGACCCCCGTACTCTCTTACCGGAACCGGGGCCACGAGGCCGGCGGTGCCATGAGCAGGACGACTCAGCTAAAAAGAAAGGCCAGACGTGTCACGCGACTACTACGGGACCCTCGGGGTTGATAGGGGCGCCTCGGAGGCCGAGATCAAGCGCGCCTACCGCAAGCTCGCCCGCGAGCTCCATCCCGACGTCAACCCGTCGGACGAGGCGCGTGAGCGGTTCAGCGAGATCACCGCGATCTACGAAGTCCTCACCGACCCGGAGAAGCGCCGCATCGTCGACATGGGCGGCGACCCCCTCGAGACCGGGGGCGGCGGCGGCTTCGGCGGAGGGTTCGGGAGCGGCGGCCTGGGCGATGTGTTCGAGGCCTTCTTCGGCGGTGGCGGTGGCGGCGGACGTGGCCCGCGCAGCCGCGTCCAGCCCGGCTCGGACGCGCTCATCCGCGTGAACCTGACCCTGGACGAATGCGCCACCGGCGTCACCAAGGAGATCACCGTCGACACGGCGGTGCTGTGCGAGACCTGTCACGGCAAGGGGTCGGCCTCCGACGCCCCGCCGGCCACCTGTGGCATGTGCCAGGGTCAGGGCGAGATCCAGTCCGTCCAGCGTTCGCTGCTGGGCAACATCATGACCAGCCGCCCGTGCCCGACCTGTGCGGGCACCGGCGAGATTATCACCGACCCGTGCGGCGAGTGCACCGGTCAGGGGCGCGTCCGCAAGCGTCGCACCGTCTCGGCCAAGATCCCGGCCGGCGTGGGCGGCGGCATGCGCATCCGTCTGTCCGGCCAGGGCGAGGTCGGCCCCGGCGGCGGTCCGGCCGGCGACCTGTACATCGAGGTCAACGAGCGCACCCACCCGGTGTTCGTCCGCGACGGCGAGGACCTGCACTGCACCGTGCGGGTGCCGGTGGTGGACGCGATGCTCGGCGGCACCGTCGGACTGGAGACCGTGACGGGGGATCCGCTCGAGATCGAGATCCCGGCCGGCACCCAGCCGGGCCACACCGTCACGTTGACCGGCCGCGGAATGCCGCGGGTGCGTGGCGGCGGTTCGGGCGACCTGACCGTGCACATGGAGGTCGTGGTCCCGGAGAAGCTCGACCGCAAGCGCCGTGACCTGGTGGAGCAGCTGCGCCGGCTGGACAGCGACTCGGCCGAGGTCGTCAGTGAGGACACCGCCCACCGTGGCGGCCTGTTCTCCCGGTTGCGCGACGCCGTCGCCGGTCACTGACCCCCCGTGACCCCGTCGCTGTTCCGGGTGGAGTCCGTCCCGGCCGTGGGTGAGACCGTCGTGCTCGACGGCGCCGAGGGGCGCCACGCCGGCAACGCGCTCCGGGTCCGCCCGGGGGAACCGATCCGCGTGGGGGACGGCCGCGGGGCCGTGGCCGACTGTGTGGTGACGACGACGAGCCCGGGCGTCGTGCGTGCCGAGGTCCTCGCCCGGACTGACGTCCCACGCCCGGTTCCCGAGGTCACGGTTGTCCAGGCGCTGCCCAAGTCGGACCGGTCCGAACTGGCGGTGGAGTTGGCCACCGAAGCCGGAGCGGACCGTATCCTGCCGTGGCAGGCCGAGCGGTGCGTGAGCCGGTGGACGGGGCCGAAGATCGACAAGGGCCGCGCGAAGTGGACCAACGCGGCCCGGGCCGCGGCCAAACAGTCGCGGCGGCCCCACGAGCCCGAGATCGGTGAGCTCCTGGACTCGGCGGCGCTGACCCGGCTCGTGGCCGACGAGGTCGACCAGGGCGCGCTGGTGCTGGTCCTCCACGAGGAGGGGGCCGTCCCCTTCGCCGACGCGGTGGCCTGCCCGTCACCCGGGCCGGACGCACGGATTCCCGGGACGGCCGCTCAGGGGCGCGGGTCGACCGCCCACACCCCCGGGGCGGACGGGTGGCCGGTGGGCGTTGTCGTCGTCGTCGGACCCGAGGGCGGCGTCTCCGACGCCGAGATCGCCGCACTCACCGGCGCCGGTGCCCGCGCCGTCGTCCTGGGCCCGGAGGTCCTGCGCACCTCCACCGCGGCGGCCGTCGCACTGGGGGCTCTCGGCGTTCTCACCCCGAGATGGGCCCGGGCGGGGACTACACTTGGGGCGACCGCACCACACCACGGGAAGTGATCCACGTAAGCACCCCAGACACCGACACCGTCCGCACGGCGGTCCAACTCGATCCCGATCTGGCGATGGCGGTGCTCGGCACGGCCGACGCCAACCTGCGCGCCCTCGAGGAGCTGCTCGCAGCCGACCTGCACGTACGCGGCGGCACCATGACCGTCTCGGGTGACCCCATGGCCGTCGACACCGCCTCCCGTGTCGTCGCGGACCTGCTGCGGCAGGCACGCAAGGGCGTGGAGATCACCCCCGCCTCGGTGCGCCGATCGGTCGAGATCCTGGACGGCTCCGGACCGCTCACCGCGGAAGAGGTGCTGGGCACCGACGTCCTCTCGCGCCGCGGCGGCATGATCCGGCCCAAGACACTCGGGCAGAAGCGGTACGTCGACGCGATCGACGAACACACCATCTCGTTCGGCCTGGGCCCCGCCGGCACCGGCAAGACCTACCTCGCCATGGCCAAGGCCGTCGCCGCGCTGCGCGCCAAGGAGGTCAGCCGCATCATCCTCACGCGACCCGCCGTGGAGGCGGGGGAACGGCTCGGCTACCTACCCGGCTCCCTGCACGAGAAGATCGACCCGTACCTGCGGCCGCTGTTCGACTCGCTGCACGACATGATGGACCCCGAGACCATCCCCAAGCTCATGGCGGCCGGGGTGATCGAGGTGGCTCCGCTGGCGTACATGCGCGGGCGCACACTCAACGACTCGTTCATCGTGCTGGATGAGGCCCAGAACACCACGCCCGAGCAGATGAAGATGTTCCTCACGCGACTGGGCTTCGGCTCCAAGATCGTCGTGACCGGCGACATCACCCAGATCGACCTGCCCGGCGGGCAGCGCTCCGGCCTGAAGGTGGTGCGGGAGATCCTCTCCGGTGTCGAGGGCATCCACTTCTCGGAGCTCACCTCGGAGGACGTCGTGCGGCACGCGCTGGTCGGCCGGATCGTGGACGCCTACGCCAGACACGAGGCCCGACTGGAGAAGGCCGGCAGGAAAACCGGATCACACAAGAACAAGGAGCAGCGCCGACGATGAGCATCGAGGTCGCCAACGAGTCGGGCGTGGGGGTCGATGAGGCCGAACTAGTCGATGTGGCCGCATTCGTGATCGCACGCATGGACGTCCACCCCGCCGCCGAGTTGTCCATCACCCTCGTGGACAAGGACACCATGGCCGATCTCCACGTGACGTGGATGAACCTGCCCGGACCGACCGACGTCATGAGCTTCCCGATGGACGAACTCGCCCCCGGCGGCAGGCCCGACCTGCCCGAGCCGGGGCCGGCCATGCTCGGCGACATCGTCCTGTGCCCGGCCTTCGCCGCCGACCAGGCGGCCAGCTCCGGCCACCCGCTCGCGCACGAGCTGGCGCTGCTGACCGTGCACGGCTGCCTGCACCTGCTGGGCTACGACCACGCGGAGCCCGCCGAGGAGCGGGAGATGTTCGGCCTGCAGAACGAGCTGCTGGCCGAGTGGTACGACCACCGGGATGAACGACCGGCGGGGGATGCCTGAGTCGTGGACGAGACGATCCTCGCGGCGATCGGCGCCGTGCTGCTCATCCTCACCGCCGGACTGTTCTCCGCCGTCGACGCCGCCCTGAGCACCGTGTCGGTGGCGCGGGTCGAGGAGATGGCCAAGGAGGGCCGGTACGGGGCGGCGCGGCTGTCCACGATGCTGACGCGGCGCCCCCGCTACATCAACGTGTCGGTACTGCTGCACCTGGTGAGCCTTGTGGCCACCGCGGTGCTGTTCACGGTCGTGTTCAACGACCTCATCGACTCCGCGGCGTGGGCGCTGGTGACCGCCGCCGCCGTCACCACGGTCGCCGCGTACGTGGTGGCCGGGGTCGGCCCGCGCACGCTGGGCCGCCAGCACGCCTATTCGATCGCGCTGGGTTCGGCCGCTCCCATGACCGTGGTGGGGGCGGTGCTGGGCCCGGTCGCGCGCCTGCTCGTGGGCGTCGGAAACGCGGTCATCCCCGGCGGTGGTTTCCGCAACGGGCCCTTCGCCTCGGAGATCGAACTGCTGGAGATCGTGGACATGGCGCGGGAGCACGGGGTCGTGGCGGACGACGAGTCCCGCATGATCCAGTCCGTCTTCGAACTCGGCGACACCACGGCGCGTGAGGTCATGACACCGCGCACCGAGATGGTGTGGATCGAGTCGGACAAGACGGTCGGGCAGGCCGCGCGGCTGACGGTCAAGTCCGGGTATTCACGGATCCCCGTCGTGGACACCGGGGACTCCGACGACGTGGTGGGCGTGGTGTACCTCCGCGACATCGTGGCGCGACTGGACGATCCCGACGGACGAGCGGCCCCGGTGGCCGAGGTCATGCGCCCGGCGGCCTTCGTCCCCGACGCCAAGCGGATCGACGACCTGCTGGCGGAGATGCAGCGCGACCACAACCACCTGGCGATCCTCGTCGACGAGTACGGCGGGACCGCCGGCCTGGTGTCGATCGAGGACATCCTCGAGGAGATCGTGGGTGAGATCGTCGACGAGTACGACACCACCGAGGTCCCGCCGGTTGAGGACCTCGGCGACGGCCGGTACCGGCTGTCGGCCAGGCTCGGGCTGGACGAGGTGGCGGAGCTGTTCGACCTGGACTTCGCGGAGGAGGTCACCGAGGAGGTCGAGACCCTCGGTGGCCTGCTCGCCCTGGAACTGGGCCGCGTCCCGCTGCCGGGTGCGCACGTGGTGTCCACGGGGCTGGACCTGCGTGCCGAGGGCGGACACGACCGTCGGGGACGTGTGAAGGTGGTGACGGTGGTCGCCGAGCGTACCGCCGTGGACGGTTCCGGTGACGGCGACGACGGCGAGGAGAACAGATGAGTACACCCGAGGGGTTCCGCAGTGGATTCGTCAGTTTCGTCGGTCGCCCCAACACGGGAAAATCGACGCTGACCAACGCGCTGGTGGGGGAGAAGATCGCGATCACCTCCTCGCGCCCGCAGACCACCAGGCACGCCATCCGGGGGATCGTGCACCGCGAGGACGCCCAGATCATCCTCGTGGACACCCCCGGCCTGCACCGACCCCGGACCCTGCTGGGCGAGCGGCTCAACGCGCTGGTGGAGGACACCTTCTCCGACGTGGACCTGATCGGGATGTGCTTTCCCGCCGGCGAGAAGATCGGCCCCGGCGACAAGTGGATCCTCGAGCAGGTCCGCACGTTGTGTCCCACGACACCGGTGCTGGGCCTGGTGACCAAGATCGACGCGGTCTCCAGGCAGAAGGTCCTGGAGCAGCTCGTGGCCGTGTCGGAGTTCCTGGGGCCCGACGCCGAGGTGGTTCCCGTCTCGGCAGTCTCGGGGGAGCAGGTCGACGTGGTGGCCGAGGTCATCGCCTCCCTGTTGCCGGAGGGGCCGCAGTTCTACCCCGAGGACATCATCACCGAGGAGTCGGACGAGTCCAGGATGGCCGAGCTCATCCGCGAGGCCGCCCTCGAGGGCGTGCGGGATGAGCTGCCGCACTCGATCGCGGTGACGATCGAGGAGGTCCTGCCGCACGAGGGCCGCGACGACATGGTGGACGTCCACGCCACCGTGTACGTCGAGCGGCAGAGCCAGAAGGCGATAGTGCTGGGGCCGAAGGGCGCCCGGATGCGCGAGGTGGGCACCCGGGCGCGTGCGGGCATCGAGGAGCTGCTGGGCACCAGGGTGTATCTGGACCTGCATGTCAAGGTGCTCAAGGAGTGGCAGCGCGACCCCAAGATGCTGGGACGTCTCGGATTCTGACGCGGGGCCTCCCGCGGCGGGCCCCGCACCCTCCGGGATGACCGGAAGGCTCCGGCGCGGGCGGACCCGCCGCGCGCACATCTCGCGGCGCGGCTCCGCCGGTGGGATGATGAACCTTCGCACCTGACACCGATCCGCGCACACACCGACAGGAGGCCGGGATGCACCCTTTCACCACCACCGGTCTGGTCGTGCGCACCTATGACCTGGGTGAGGCGGACCGGATCGTCACGCTGCTGACCCGGGAGCACGGACTCGTCCGGGCCGTCGCCCGCGCCGTGCGCCGCACCCGCTCACGCATGGGCGCGAGCCTCGAGCCGTTCGCCGTGGTGGAGGTACAGATCGCCCCCGGTCGTGGCCGCAGCGGGCTCGGGACCATCCGGCAGGCCTCCAGCCGGGAATCGCTGGCCCGGCCACTCGTCGCGGACTATCCCTCGTACACCTCCGGGTGTGTGGTCCTGGAGACCGCGGAGCGACTCGCGGGCGAGGAGGGGGCCCCGACACCGCGACTGTTCGTCCTCGCCGTCGGTGCCCTGCGCTCCCTCTCACAGCAGCGCCGGCCCCCCGGGCTCGTGGCGGACGCGTTCCTCCTGCGCTCCATGTCCGCCTCCGGCTGGGAGCCGGTGCTGGACTGCTGCGTCCGCTGCGGCGCGGTGGGCCCGCACCGGGCGTTCCACGTCGCGTCCGGCGGCACCGTCTGCGTGCACTGCCGACCGCAGGGTTGCGCGATGCTCTCGCCCGGCGTCGCAGAGCATCTCGCCGCGCTGCTCGCCGGGCGGTGGGAGGACGTCGCGCTGTCCTCGCCCGCGGTGGTCCGGCAGGCCTCCGGGATCGCCGCGGCGCACCTGCAGTGGCACCTGGAACGCGACCTGCGCAGCCTGCCCCTCGTCGACCGTGACGGGGCGCATCCCGCGCCACACGGCACGACCCACGTCACCGATCACAGGGAGGAGTCCCGTGCCCGGACTGCCCAGATTTCGTAAGCGCTCCACCCCGACGGGCAGGACCACCCCGGTCGCCCCGAGCACACCGTCCCCGGGGGAGCGGGGGACGGTGCGTCCGCCGACACCGCACCCGTCGGGCGCCACGGCCCCGGCGATCCCCGCGGAGTTCGTACCCAGGCACGTCGCACTGGTCATGGACGGCAACGGTCGGTGGGCGCAGATGCGCGGGCTGCCCCGCACCGAGGGCCACAAGCGTGGTGAGGCCGTGCTCATGGACGTGGTCCAGGGGTGCATCGAGATGGGCATCCCGTACCTGTCGGCATACGCCTTCTCCACCGAGAACTGGAAGCGCAGTCACGAGGAGGTGCGCTTCCTCATGGGGTTCAACCGTGACGTGCTGCGTCGACGTCGCGACGAGATGAACGCGCTCGGGGTGCGGGTGCGGTGGGCCGGTCAGCGGCCCCGCCTGTGGAAATCGGTCATCAGCGAGCTCGAGGAGGCCGAGCAGCTCACCCGGGACAACACGGTCATGACGCTCGCGATGTGCGTCAACTACGGCGGGCGCGCCGAGATCGTCGACGCCGCGCGGGCCTTCGCCCGCCGGGTGGCCGCCGGCGAGGTCTCGCCCGACGACATCACCGAAGCGGACTTCGCCACCTACCTCGACGAGCCCGACATGCCCGACGTGGACCTGTTCCTGCGCCCCTCCGGGGAGCTGCGGACCTCGAATTTCCTGCTGTGGCAGAGCGCGTACGCCGAGTTCGTCTTCCAGAACACCCTGTTCCCGGACTTCGACCGCCGGGACCTGTGGGCGGCATGCCTGGAGTACGCCGAGCGCGACCGGCGCTTCGGTGGCGTCACCTCGCCCTGACCCGCGATCCGCACCGGGAAGCGCGCGGACCGGGCCGGACCGGATGCGGCCCGCGTCCGGGCCCCGGGGGTCAGGCCGGCCGGGCGGCGCACTCTGCGCACAGCCCGAACAACTCCACCGAGTGGGTGACCTCGGTGAAGCCGTGTGCCCGTCCGGCCTCGCGCGCCCACTCCTCGACCTTGGGCTCCTCGACCTCCACGGTGAAGCCACACACCCGACACACGAGATGGTGGTGGTGCGAATCCGAGCACTTGCGGAAGATGAGTTCGCCGGAATCGGTCCTCAGCACGTCCACGGCGCCGGCGTCGGACATCGACTGCAGGGTCCGGTACACGGTGGTCAGGCCGATCGCGGCGCCCTTGTCACGCAGCTCCGCGTGCAGGTCCTGGGCGGAGCGGAAGCCCTTGGACTCGTCGAGCAGCGCCGAGATCGCGCTGCGCTGGCGGGTGGAGCGCACACCGATGGGCTTGTCCGGCGTCGTCATGAACTCACTCCCTCCGCGGCGTGATCGACCGCGGACTCGACGATACTCAGCAGGTGCTCGTCGAGCAGTTCGTAGCGCATCTCGCGCCCCTGCCGGTGTGACGAGACCAGCCCGCCGGATTTGAGCACCCTCAGGTGCTGGCTCACGAGGGGCTGGGTGACACCCAGGGCGTCGACGAGCTCGTGCACGCACCGGGGGCCGTCCTTCAGCTGCAGCACGATCGCGATACGCAGCGGGGCCGAGAGCGCCCGCAGCAGATCGCCCGCCGCCGTCATGACCGGGGCCGGCGGCAGCGGTACCGGGGTGGCGTGCACGCTGGAGTCGTGAATGTCCGTGACCGGCAGCTGGCCGGCCGTCGGCTGTGATCCGGGGGCCATCGTCTCCACCTTCCGGCACCCGCGACGTGCATGTCGCGGCCGGTGTCGTATCGGGTAGGGGACCCCAGTATCCCAGACCCGGAGCCCGTACCGGATACCCTGGGGACAAGCGCCCGGGCGCAGGCCCGCGCCGAGATGGTCCATCGGACCCCTCCGCCAACCGACTCACCAAGGGAGAACCCCCGACGTGGCAGCCTCAGCTTCCGTCATCGACACCGTCGTCAACCTCTGCAAGCGCCGGGGACTGGTGTACCAGAGCGGCGAGATCTACGGCGGTACCCGCTCAGCCTGGGATTACGGCCCGCTGGGAGCGGAGCTCAAGGAGAACATCAAGCGTCAGTGGTGGCGGACCTTCGTGACCGCCCGCGAGGACGTGGTGGGCCTGGACTCGTCCATCATCCTGCCGCGCAAGGTGTGGGAGGCCTCCGGCCACGTCGAGACGTTCACCGACCCGCTGGTCGAGTGCATGTCCTGCCACACCCGCCTGCGTCACGACCACCTGCAGGAGGCGTACGCGGCCAAGAAGAAGCTCGACGACCCGGCGGACGCGCCGATGTCCGAGATCGCGTGCCCCAACTGCGGCACCAAGGGCAAGTGGACCGAGCCGCAGCTGTTCTCCGGCCTGGTCAAGACCTACCTCGGCCCCGTGGACAACGAGGAGGGCCTGCACTACCTCCGCCCGGAGACCGCGCAGGGCATCTTCGTCAACTACAAGAACGTCATGACCACGGCGCGCCGCAGGCCACCGTTCGGCATCGGGCAGATCGGCAAGGCGTTCCGTAACGAGATCACGCCCGGAAACTTCATCTTCCGGACCCGCGAGTTCGAGCAGATGGAGATCGAGTTCTTCACCAGGCCCGACGAGGCCGAGCAGTGGTTCGATCGCTGGGTCGAGGCCTGCTGGGACTGGTTCGTGGACCTGGGTATCGACCCGGACAATCTGCGTCGCTTCGACGTGCCCGACGACGAACGAGCCCACTACTCGGCCCGCACCATCGACTTCGAGTACCGCTTCGGCTTCGCCGGCAGCGAGTGGGGCGAGCTCATGGGCATCGCCAACCGCACGGACTACGACCTGGCACAGCACCAGAAGCACTCCGGCGAGGACCTGCAGTACTTCGACCAGGCCTCGGGCGAGAAGTACATCCCGTACGTCATCGAGCCCAGCTTCGGCCTGACCCGCTCGCTCATGGCGTTCCTGGTGGACGCCTACACCGAGGACGAGGCCCCCAACGCCAAGGGCGGCGTCGACACCCGCACGGTCCTCAGGCTCGACCGCCGCCTGGCCCCCTTCAAGGCCGCGGTGCTGCCGCTGTCGCGCAACGCGGAGCTGTCCCCCAAGGCGCGGGACCTGGCCGCACAGCTGCGCAAGAACTGGAACGTGGACTTCGACGACGCGCAGGCCATCGGTCGTCGTTACCGTCGCCACGACGAGATCGGCACCCCGTTCTGCATCACCGTGGACTTCGACACTCTCACCGACCAGGCCGTGACGATCCGGGAGCGCGACACGATGGCGCAGGAGCGCGTCGCGATCGACCGGGTCGAGGGCTATCTCGCCCAGCGTCTGCTCGGGTGCTGATACGGGTTCCTGGCACACTGGTCGGGTGAGTAGAACCCGGTCCCCACGTCGCGCGGTGACCAGAACCCTCGGATGGATTCTGGTCACCGCGCTGCTGGTGTGTCTGATCGTCCCCGGATTCATCGCGTTCCGCGTCTGGCACGTCGCCCGCGTCGATGACAGGTCACCGGCCGACGCGATCGTCGTGCTGGGGGCGGCCCAGTACAACGGCATCCCGACCCCCGTGTTCCAGGCGCGGCTCGAGCACGCCGCCACGCTGTACGAGGAGGGGGTCGCGCCCCAGATCATCACAGTGGGCGGCAACCAGCCGGGGGACCTCTACACCGAGGCCGGGTCCGGGCGCGCGTATCTGACCCGCCTGGGGGTCCCGCCGGAGGCGATCCTCGCGGTGGAGACCGGCACCAACACCGTCGGCAGTCTCGAGGCCGTGGCCCAGACCGTGCGCGACCAGGGCGGCGACTCGGTGGTGCTGGTCAGCGACCCCACGCACTCGTACCGCTCCCGGATGATGGCGCACGATGTGGGCCTTCAGGCCTGGACCTCGCCGACCAGACACGGGCCCGCGGTGTGGACCCGGGAGAACCAGATCATGAGCATCATCCGGGAGACCGGGGCGGTGCTCTGGTACCAGTACCAGCGTCTCGTCGGTACCGATGTGGACTTCCCGGACTAGGAGCAACAGGATGACGGGATACGCCTACAGCGAGTCGGACGCGCAGCGCCGGGTCGACGAGAAGTCCGGTCGGCCGCGGGCCTCGGCCAGCGAGCGCAGCCCCTTCGAACGGGACCGCGCCCGGGTCTTGCACTCGGCGGCGCTGCGACGGCTGGCCGACAAGACCCAGGTGGTCGGTCCCGGAGACGGGGACACGCCGCGCACCCGCCTCACCCACTCGCTGGAGGTCGCGCAGATCGCGCGCAGCATCGCGGCGGGTCTGGGCTGCGACCCGGACCTGGCAGACCTGGCGGGGCTGAGCCACGACATCGGCCACCCGCCGTACGGCCACAACGGTGAGCGGGCCCTGGACGAGGTGGCGCGCGGCTGTGGCGGCTACGAGGGAAACGCGCAGACCGTGCGCATCCTGTCGCGGCTCGAGCCGAAGGTCGTGGACGCGGACGGCCGGGGGGTGGGGCTCAACCTCACCCGCGCGGCCCTGGATGCGGCCACCAAGTACCCGTGGTTGCCGAGGGAGGGGACGAGCAAGTTCGGGGCGTACGCCGAGGACGCGGAGATCCTGGCGTGGATCCGCGAGGGCGCCCCCGGGGAGACCCGCTGCCTGGAGGCGCAGATCATGGACTTCTCGGACGACGTGGCGTACTCGGTCCACGACGTGGAGGACGCGATCGTGGCGGGTCGTCTCGACCTGCGCTCGCTCTCGGACGCCTCGGAGGTCGCCGCTCTCGCCGAGCTGGGCGCCCGCGAGTTCCGGGGTCCCGACGCCGATCAGTTGGTTCAGGCGGCCGGACGACTCGGCTCGCTCGAGGTGGTCAGGGCGGTGCAACCGTTCGACGAGAGCTTCCGGGGGATGGTCGCGCTCAAGTCGCTGACCAGTGAGCTGGTGGGGCGCTTCGTCATGCCTGCCATCCACACCACCCGCGAGGTGCACGGTGCGGTGCCGCACGGCCGGTACAGCGCCGATCTGGAGGTGCCGGAGGAGGTGGAGGCCGAGGTGGTGATGCTCAAGACGATGGCCGTGCGTTATGTCATCAGCGACCCGGGCCACCGGGTCCGGCAGGAACGGCAACGCGACCGCATCCACCGCGTCGCCGAGTACCTCGCGCATTCCGGTCGCGCCGGGCTGGACCCGCAGCTGCGGCCGCTGTGGGACGCGGCACCGGACGATCCCGCCCGCATGCGGGTGATCGTGGACCAGATCGCGCTGTACACCGAGAGTCGCCTCGAGCGGATCGACAGGGCCAGTGCCGGCATCCAGGCGGCGTGGGGCTGACCGCCCACCGCAGTCGTCGCCTACAGCACGTGGATGCGGGCGCGGGCGTCCCGTCGGTCCTCGGAGGGCTCGAGGACCTCGGCGAGTCGGTGCATCACCCAGGTGAGACGGGCGAGTGCGATCAACGCGGCCCGCACGGTGGGATCCCCGACGTCGGGGGAGGGTTCGACCGCCGGCGGGGTGGAGGATGTCGTCGTTGTCGTCGTTGTCGTCGTTGTCGGAGTGGAGTCCGGGCCGGCGGCGGTCGGATGATCGATCTGCCGTCGCGCCAGCGCTGCGGCCTCCCGGGCACCGGACACCGCGTCCCGGATGAGGTCCTGATGCCGCACCAGCCCCGCCGCCTCCGCGGGGTCGGTGGCCGCGCTCATGAGGACCTGCGCGAACCGCACCGACGAGCGTGACGAGTAGACCATGAGACTGCGCGCGGAGTCCACGCGTTCGTGGCCGATGATGAGGAACGCCGTGGACATCGCCGAGATGGTCTGGTCGATCTCCGCCTGGGAGGCCTCCACCGCGTGCACCCTGCCCAGCAGCACGCCGCTCTCGCCCGGAGACGCGGCGACGTCGGCACCGTCCCGCAACAGCGCGTCCACCGCGTCGACGTATGCGTCGACCGTGGCCACCAGCTCCGGCCGTGACGTCGTGGACAGCAACAGGTAGGCGCACAGCACTCCGCAGACACAGCCCGCGACGGTCTCCTCCAGGCGCACCTCGAGCAGGTGTCCGTGCAGCACACCGAGGACGTCGTACAGGGCCACGAGCGTGGTCGTGATGAAGAACGCGGCGTACGCGTAGTTGAGGGGAGTGAAGTAGATCATCCCCATGATGCTCACCAGGCAGATCGCCAACAGCACGCCGTCGACGCCGTGGGCGAGGTATGTCAGCACGACCCCGGCGAGCAGGCCGAGCACGGTACCCATCAGACGTCGGTAGGCGCGGGTGAGGATGCCGCTGCGCGTGGTGGTGCTCAGGAACACCACGAACGCGGTCAGGACCGCCCAGTACCAGCGGGTGGCGGAGATGGCCTCGCCCACGACGGAGGCGATCGAGGTGGCGGTCATCGCCTGGATCGCGAGGCGGCTGGTGGGGGTCCACTCGCGCCACGGTGTCCACCGCGGGCGCGTGAGATGCCGTGGGGTGCGGGGCGTGGTGCCCGGGGACGACGACGAGCCCTCCACCGGGGTGCCCGCGGACGTGGGGGAGGCGTCCGGGCCGGACTTCCCACGGCCTCGGTGCCGCGATCGCAGCTCCATCTCCTTCAGCCGCGCGTGCGCGAGGACACATTCGGCGAGCCGGAAGTCGAGCAGGTCGCCCGGCTCGGTGGACGATCCGTCCTGCGCCTCCACCTCGTGGATCACAGACCGCGCCCAGCGGCGGGCCCGGTCGAGGCCCGGGCCCGAGGTGCGCTCGTCGAGGGTGGCCAGCACGTGGCCGAGCGCCTCCGCGTGGTGCCCCGTACCGGCGCCGTGAGCCGACCGCAGGTCCCGCTGGGGGTCGTCGGGCCCGAAGGGGTCGTGCCCGTCGCCGTGGCGCAGCGCCAACTGCCGGCAGGCCTCCTCGGTGTGGACGCAGGCGTCCATGACGCACAGTGCGAGGGTGTCGGCGTCCCAGTTCGTGAACGTCTCCGTGCGGAATTTCCTCTGCCAGCCGGTGATGGCCCGCCACATGGTGTCGACCCGTTCGAGGCGGTGGGCCAGGGCGCGCTCGTGGGCCGGGGAGGACGCCGAGTCCATGGCGGCGGCGGTGGCCACGCGCAGTTCGCGGAGCAGGACCCCGAGTTCGCGTTCGGGGTGCCGACCGAGCCACATGAGCAGCTTCATGAGGAACTGCGTCCCGGCGGCGCCGGCCGCGATCAGGCAGAACGCGGGCAGCTCCTTCGGCGTGGGATGCATGAACAGGGTGAAGAAGTACGCGAAGAACGTCAGCGTTCCCACCGCGGTGGCGCGTGCCCCGAAGCGGCGGGCCCACACCGCTGTCCCGGAGATGATGACGAACACGGCCAGCAGGAGGTAGCGCTGCGAGTGCAGGGCCGTGGCCAACAGCGGCACCAGGACGAGCGTGGGGATCAGGAGCCCGGTGGTCAGGATGCGGGCCGGGGCGGTGGAGTCCTTGACGAAGAGTCCCGACATCAGGGACAGGAACATCGACATGGCCAGCAGGCCGCTGTCGGCGTGCAGCACGTGGATCACACCGTGGCCCCACAGCACGCTCAGCAGGATGCCCGTGGTGACCGCGAGCATCGTGCGCAGGCGTTCGCGGGCGGGGTCGCGCGCCCCGAGGGCGTGCAGGGTCCGGGAGATCACACCGTACTTCACCGTTATCCGACCGCTCTGGCGAGATCGCCGACAAGACGGTCCACTCCGAGTCCGCTCACGGTGGCGCCGGGGCTGAACCCGGTGCGCACCACCACGAGGTCTGCGGAGGGGACCACCACGATGTACTGCCCGTCGTGCCCGGAGGCCCAGAAGGCGTCCTCGGGCATGTCCGGCAGAAGGGGTGCGCCGTCGCCGGCGGTGTTGGTCCACCACTGGGCGCCGTAGGGTTCCGGCTCGCCTCCGGCCGGGACGACGGTCGTGGAGTAGTCCATCCAGCCCTCGGGCAGGAGAGGGGTCCCGTTGACCACACCGTCGTCGAGCGCGAACTGGCCGAATCGCGCGAAGTCCCTGGGGGTGGCCCACAGGTAGGAGCTGCAGACGGACCGGCCGGAGGCGTCGGCCTCGAGGACGGCGCTGCGCATGCCCAGCGGCCGGAACAGGAGTTCGTCGGCCAGCTCGGGCCCGAGCCCGGTGCGTTCGTGTAGGAGGTCGCAGATGAGGTTGGTGGTGCCGGAGGAGTACTGGCGGTACGTACCGGGCTCGTGGACCAGTGGCCGGGATGCGGCGAAGGCCGCCATGTCCGGCTCGTCGAAGAGCATCCGGGTGATGGGTGTGCCGAGGTCGTATTCCTCGTCCCAGTCCAGGCCGGAGGTCATGCGCATCAGGTCGTCGAGCGAGATCTGCGCGCGGTCATCGGTCCATTCGGGGCGCAGCCCGGTGCCGGCGGGATCGAGGTCGGCGTCCGGGAATTCGACGATGGCGCGGCCGACGAGGGCGGAGGCTGCGCTCTTGCCCGTCGACCAGCCGAGCTGGCGGGTGTCGGGGTCGAATCCGTCGCCGTACCGCTCGCCGATGATCTGACCGCGGTGGAGGGCCACCAGGCCGCGGGTGCCGTCCCGGTCCGCGGCGACGTCGAGGGCGGCCTCCACCGCGGGCCGGCTGCCCTCGGCCTCGGGGAGGTCGATGCCCTCGGGTCCGCCCTCGAGCAGCGCCGGGGGAGGTGTGCTCTGCTGCGCTCCCGCGGCGCGGTCGCCGAGTGCGCAGCCGTGCTCGGAGACGTATGCGGTCTGCCGGAATCCCACGCCCAGGACGGAGGCGGTGACCGTGCCGGCCTCCTCGTCGATCGAGGTGCGCAGGTACGGGACCAGCGGGTTGGGGGGCAGGTCGGTCCGCGGGTCGGGGCGAGCTGTGAGGAAGTGCACGGCGCAGGCGTTGTGCGCGGCGTACCCGGTGCCGGTGCGCAGCATCGGTCGGTAGATGAATCCGACGACGACGAGGGCTGCCACGATCAGGACGACCACGACCAGTGACGACAGCAGGATGATACGGCCACGCGTCATCGGGTCAGAACCGTCCGCCCGCGCCACCGAAGCCACCACCGCCGCCTCCGAACCCTCCGCCGCGACCGCCGAAGCCGCCGCCTCCGAAGCCCCCGCCTCCGAACCCGCCGCGGCTGCGGCCGAAGCCCGACCCGCCGCCCCGGGCCATGCCCTGGATCAGGGCGCCGGCGATCATCCCGCCGACCATCGCCCCGGTGCTGGATCCGCCACGACCCCCGCGGCCACCACGGCCGTACGGCCGGCCGCTGTACTGGGGACGTGAGGCGTCGGACTGGGCCAGCCGCAGTGCCTCCCGGGCCAGTGACAGTGCGCGGTCGGCGGCGGGGAACGCGGCCGGCCCGGCGGTCGCCTCGGCGGTGGCGAGGGCGTCCTTGGCGCCGGCCAGCCGGGTCCGTGCGGCCTGTCCGATCACGGCCAGGCGACTGCCGATGAAGTCGTCCGCCTCGCGGACGGCGCCCCGGGCGCGCGTGAGCGCGGCCTGGCGGGCGGCGCGGGCGCGGCTGGCGGCCTCGGCCTCGTGGCCGGCCGACGCCAGGGCCTCGTCGAGGTCCCGGTCCACGTCGATGAGGCGGGAGAAGTTGCCCAGTGGATCCGACTGCCCCTCGGCGCGCGCCCGCTCGACGGCGGACCGTGCGGCGGTCGCGGCCCCGGAGAGTGTGCGGCTGGTGGCGTCGCTGATGTCGGTTGAGGCCAGCAGCCGACCGGCGATCTCCAGCTCCTCGTCGATCTCGGCGATCAGCGCGGGCAGGTCCCGACGGGCGGTGACGATGTCGTCGGCGGCGTGGTCCACACCGTCGATCAGCTTCTCGGCGTGTGCGAGCTCGCCCTCGGCTGTGGTGATGGCGTCCACGGCCTCGGCCTGCTGCCCGACCGGTCGGGCCAGTGCCTCCCGGGCGCGGGCGGTGTCGGCTTCGGCCGCGTCGAGCATCTCCTCGGCCAGCGAGATGTTGTCGGTGATCGAGGACAGGACCGCCTGCGGGAACTGCTCCCGCAGGCTCTCCATCGATTTCTCGGCATCGGGGATCCTGGCTCGCAGGCTGATCGCGCGTCGGGTGAGGGCGTCCACCGAGGCGGCTCCGTTGATGAGCAGGTCGCGCATCTCGGAGAACGCCTCGGCCTGCCCCTCGAGTCCGCGCTCGGCCCGTTCGGCGCGGGCGGCCACCTCGAGCAGCATGCTCCGGCGCTGGTCGGGGGTCTCGGGGATGTCGTCGTCGAGGCGCTGGATCAGCGCGTGCGCCGCGTTGACCTCGGCATCGGCGGTGTCCAGGGCGGACCGGAAGGGCCGGGTGCGCAGCTCGCCGAACTCGCCGGCGGCGGTGCGCAGTGCGCTGGCGGAGGCCTCCACGGCCTGGTCGGCATCGACCAGGCCCGCGCGGGCTCGGGCGTCGAGCACCTCCACGGGCAGGGCGGACAGCCGGGCGGCGTCATCGCCGGGGATCGCGCGGGCGTCCTCGATCTGCTTGCGGGTCTTCGCGGCCCGGCGACGGCGGCTGAACAGCAGCAGTGCCACCACGAGAACGATGATCACGGCGATCCCGATCAGCATCGACACGGGGGAGACCCCGGACCCGGATCCCTGCCGCTCTAGACCGTCGGCGGCACCGATCGCCGCGCCGGCCCAGTCGAACTCGGCCAGGTGCGGTTCGATGTCCTGGGAGGCGATCCGGTCGGTGGTCCGGCTGTCGGCGGCGCCGTACTCGAACCAGTAGGCGCGTTCATCGACAGCCACGACGAGCATCGCGTCACGTGTGCCGAACTGGGAGAGCTGGTAGGTCCGCTCGGCCCACGTCTGCGGCTGCATGCCGTCGAAGGTGTCGACATAGGCCACCCAGAGTTTGATGGAGTCGGTCGACTGCAGCTCGGCGATCCTCGCCTCGACTTCCCCTGTGCGCGCGCCCAACACGCCTGCGGAGTCAGTGACCCGCTGCTGTAGCCGCAACGGCTGGTCGGCCTGCGCCGCCGGGGCCGCCCAGAGCATCATGGCGGCGAGAAACGAGACGATCAGCGCCAGCGCCGCAGCCGGCCGGGCCCGACGACCTCCGTTGACGTCCTCAAGGGTGGGGGTGACGATCATGCGCCCAGCGTATCGGCCGCGAACCACGGACGGCACAGACTCCCGCGGGCCGCTACTCTGGGCGTCATGGCAGGGCGGATTCCGGAGCAGGACATCGCCGCGATCCGCGAGCGCACCCGCATCGAGGAGGTCGTCGGCGAGTACGTCGCACTCAAACCAGGCGGCGTGGACTCGCTGAAGGGACTCTCCCCGTTCAAGGACGAGAAGACCCCGTCGTTCCATGTGCGCCCGCAGCACGGGTACTTCCACTGCTTCTCCACGGGGGAGGGCGGCGACGTCTTCGCGTTCCTCATGAAGATGGAGCACATCGGGTTCGTCGAGGCCGTCGAGCAGCTGGCTGATCGCATCGGGTACCGCATCTCGTACGAGGGCGGCGGACAGGTGATCCAGCGCGACCGGGGTACGCGGTCCCGGCTCGCCCGGGCCAACGCGGCGGCCCAGGAGTTCTACGCCGAGCGCCTGCGGGCGGACCCGGAGGCGCAGACCGCACGGGACTTCCTCACCGAGCGCGGCTTCGACATGGCCCAGGCCGAACACTTCGGCTGTGGATTCGCCCCCGCCGGCTGGGACACCATGAGCAAGCACCTCATGCGGCAGGGCTTCGAGGCCTCCGAGCTCGAGGCGGCGGGACTGTCCAAGACGAGCTCGCGCGGCTCGCTGATCGACCGCTTCCACCGCCGGCTGCTGTGGCCCATCCGCAATCTGGCGGGTGAGGTGATCGGCTTCGGTGCCCGGAAGCTGTTCGAGGACGACAAACTGGGCAAGTACATGAACACGCCCGAGACGATGCTGTACAAGAAGTCCCAGGTGTTGTTCGGGCTGGACCTGGCCAAGAGGGACATCGCGTCGCAGCGCCGCGCTGTGGTGGTCGAGGGCTATACGGATGTCATGGCGATGCACGCCGCCGGCGTCACCACGGCGGTGGCCGCGTGCGGCACCGCGTTCGGTGAGGACCACCTGTCGACGCTGCGGCGATTGATGTTGGACGACAATTATTTCCGCGGCGAGATCATCTACACCTTCGACGGTGACGAGGCGGGCAAGAAGGCGGCGTTGCGGGCATTCGCCGGTGATCAGCAGTTCTCGGGTCGGACGTTCGTCGCCGTGGCTCCGCCCGGCCAGGACCCGTGTGACCTGCGCCAGAACCGGGGAGACGCCGCGGTGCGCGATCTGGTGTCGGCGCGGGTGCCGATGTTCGAGTTCGCGATCCGGTCGATGCTCACCGAACACGACCTGGAGCACGCCGAGGGGCGGGTCGAGGCGCTGCGTCGGACGGTGCCGGTGGTGGCGGACATCCGCGATTCGACGCTGCGGGACGAGTACGCCCGTCAGCTGGCCGGTTGGGTCGGCTGGGACGATCCGGCGACCGTGGTCAGGCGAGTTCGAGAGGAGTCGCGCAGGAGGGGCCGTTCCCGATCGTCGGGTCGCGGACCGCGGCGTGGGGCCACGGGCGGACCGGGGGGCGGTTCCCGGCCGGGGTGGAACCGTGCCGGGCGTGCGGACCGGGGATACGACGACGAGGCCAACGGTCCGCAGTCGGCTCCCGGGCCCCGACCCGGTATCCCGCTTCCGGCGCCGAATGATCCCCGGCTGTGGCCGCAGCGGGAGGCGATCAAGGCGGCACTGCAGTACCCGGGTCTGGCCGGTCCGCTCTTCGATTCGTTGCCCCCGGAGTGCTACACCCATCCGGCGTACGGGGCGATCGCGGACGCGCTGGCCACGGCCGGGGGGTGCGCGGCCGGCAAGAGCGGCGCGAACTGGGTCAGCGAGGTCTCGTCCGGGCTGCGGGACGAGGGGCTCCGTCAACTGGTCGGCGCGCTCGCCGTGGAGACTCTGCGGGTGTCGGAGGAGGCGATGCCGCGCTACATCTCCGGTGTGCTCGCGCGACTGCAGGAGGTGTGGGTCTCCGGGCAGATCGCGGACCTCAAGTCACGTGTGCAGAGGATGAGCCCGGCGGAGGACCCCGACGGCTACTCGGCGTTGTTCGGTGATCTGGTGGCGCTCGAGGAGTACCGGCGCGGTCTGCTGGAGCAGGCCGTGGGCGCGACCCCCGACATCGCCTGACGTCACCCGCCACGGGCCAGAATGGTCCGTGACCTGGTGATTTGGCCCGGAGCGACGGGACACACTAAAGTAGGTTCTCGGTATCCGGCCCGGCCGGGAACCGCCCGCAATCCCCCATAGCTCAATGGCAGAGCATTCGACTGTTAATCGAAGGGTTATTGGTTCGAATCCAATTGGGGGAGCCACAGAAACACCCTTCCACCTGCACGTTGTCCGCAGGGGGAGGGTGTTTTTCTCTGCGCGGTTTTCCACCATGTGTCGGGCTGATCGCCTCTGCTCGGAGCCTGATGGCCGGGGCCCCCTGCTGTGTCGGGGACGCGCCGTGCGTTTCGATACGCTGATCGGCGGCCCGAACTACGTCAGGAGAATCAGCGGATGACCACGAAGATCCGGATCGGCATCGCCGGCTACGGCAACCTCGGCCGCGGTGTGGAGGCCGCGCTCGCACAGAATCCCGACATGACGCTCGTGGGTGTGTACACGCGGCGCGCGCCGGAGGACGTGGCGACGCTGAACCCGGACACGCCCGTGTTCGCGTATGACGAGCTCGCCACGAACGACGGACAGATCGACGTGCTCATCCTGTGCGGCGGATCCAAAGAGGATCTCCCGGTGCAGTCGCCGGAGCTCGCGGCCCGCTTCAACATCGTGGACAGCTTCGACACCCACGCGCGGGTCCCGGAGCACTTCGCGGCGGTCGATGCGCCCGCCAGGGCGGCCGGCACCACGGCACTGATCTCCGCCGGCTGGGATCCCGGCATGTACTCGATCAACCGTGTCGTGGGAGAGGCGCTTCTGCCCGAGGGGGACACGTACACCTTCTGGGGCCGTGGCCTGAGCCAGGGACACTCGGATGCCGTCCGCCGGGTGCCCGGGGTGGCCGCCGGGGTGCAGTACACGGTGCCGAGCGAGAGCGCTATCGCCTCGGTGCGTGCCGGTGAGCGGCCGGCGCTGACCACTCGCCAGAAGCACGTCCGCGAATGCTTCGTCGTGCTGGAGGAGGGAGCCGATCCCGACACCGTGCGTGAGGCCATCGTGACGATGCCTGACTACTTCGAGCCCTTCGACACCACGGTCACCTTCATCACGGCGGAGGAACTGGCCCGCGACCATCGCGCGATGCCGCACGGCGGGTTCGTCATCCGTTCCGGCGAGACCGGCGAGGGCAACTCGCAGGTGGTCGAGTACAGCCTCACCCTCGGCAGCAACCCCGAGTTCACCGCGGGAGTCCTGGTGGCCTATGCGCGCGCCGTGCACCGGCTCCACGCGAGCGGTCGGGTGGGCGCGCACACGGTCTTCGACGTGCCCCCCGGGCTGCTCTCACCCAAGACCCCCGAGCAGCTGCGCAAGGACGACCTGTAGCCGGTCGGCGCCGGCTCGCACGGGAGGTCCGGGCACGGTCCTGACTACGCTGTCCCCATGACCGATGTCGAGATCGCGCTGTCCACGGGGCGGGTCCGCGGGAGTGCCCGGGACGGGGTGGTCAGGTTCCTCGGAATCCCGTACGCCGAGGATCCTGTGGGTGAGCTGAGGTTCGCCGCGCCGGTCCCACGTGCACCCTGGCGGGGTGTCCGCGACGCCACCCGTCCGGCGGCCACGGGTCAGCGGCTGAGGTTCGATCCGGACCCCGCCATCCCCGAGCCGATCGTCGCGGGCACCGACGTGCTGCACGTGGACGTGTGGGCGCCCGCCTCGGCGGACCGGAGCCCGGTGCTGGTGTGGATTCACGGCGGGGGCTGGGAGTCCGGTTCCTCGCACCAGCCGTGGTTCGACGGGGCCTCTTTCGCCCGTCGGGGAATCGTGGTGGTGTCGGTCGGCTACCGGCTCGGCGTCGAGGGGTTCACGCCGTTCCCGGACGCACCAGACAACCGGGGCATGCGCGACTGGATAGCGGCGCTCGATTGGGTCCGTCGTGAGATCTCCGCGTTCGGCGGTGACCCGGGCAGGGTCACGGTCGCCGGCCAGTCCGCCGGCGGGGGTGCGGTGCTGTTCCTGATGGGTTCGCCGTCCGCTGACGGCCTGTTCCACCGGGCGATCGCCAGCTCCCCGGCGATTCTGCGGGCCCCGGCCACTCACCCCCCGAAGGGGATCACGGCCGCATCCCTGGCCGCCGGGGGCAGAGGGGCCGTGGACGAGTTCCACCGCAGGTTGCGCAAGGACAATCAGTTCACCCTTCCCTTCCGCCCGGTGGTGGGCGACGACGTGGTGCCGGGGCCACCGCTGGAGGCGGTCGCGGGCGGCCGGGCGGGCCGGATCCCGCTGATGATCGGCTCCACGGCCACCGAGTTCGAGGCCGTCACCGACAAGCTCCCCGGGCCGGCTCTGATCCCGGGCGCCGCGCTCATCGCGCTGTCCCAGAAGCTGCCGCGAGAAGGCCTCAAGGCCCTGGCGCGGCAGTCCAACGGGCGATCGTTGCGACGCAGCGTGGGCGCGGTGATCGATGCCGCCGCGATCCAGTCCACCGTCGCCCGCACCGCCGAGTCACGCCTGGCGGCCGGCGATCCGACCTGGGTCTACGACTTCTGTTGGGACGGCGGCAACGGGCCGCGGCACTGCGCGGATCTCCCGTTCTTCTGGGGGGCTCCGGACGCGGAGAACGTGGAGCGTTACCTGGGTGCGCCGGCCCCGGCGGCCCTGGTGGAGGCGATGCACGACTCGTGGGTCGACTTCGTCACCACCGGCGACCCCGGTTTCCCCGCCTACGAGGCGGCCGACCGGATGGTGCGCGCGTGGAGCGACCCGCCGGCCGTGGTCGAGGACGGGCTCGGCCCCGTGCGGCAGGTCTGGTGGCCGGAGGGTGCGCGCTGACGCCTTGCTAGGATTGCGCGGCACACGATCGGCCCGATGCACGGTGTGCATTTCGGGGGCCATAGCTCAGTTGGTTAGAGCCGCGGACTCATAATCCGCTGGTCGCGGGTTCAAGCCCCGCTGGCCCCACCACGAAACCCCCTGCCGGCAGGGGGTTTCGCAGTTTAGTGGGGTGCCGGAACCGTAGGGTGTGCTGCCGTGGTCGCGGCGCCATCGCGCCCGCGTGGTGGGCGGGCCGCGGCGTCGGTCAGTATCCGAGCCCCATCCGCAGTGCGCCGACGGCCTCGTACAGTGCCGCCCGGGCCGCCGGACTGGTGCCGACGGCGTTGACGAACGGGTGCACCAACGAGGAATGCCGCCGCAGTGACACTGTGACCCCGGCCTCGGACATCTTGCGGGCGTAGGCCTCGCCCTCATCCCGCAGTGGGTCGAATCCGCCGGTGGCCACGTGGGCCGGTGGCAGCCCGGAGAAGTCCTCGGCCAGCAGCGGGGAGGCCCGCGGGTCGGTGCGGTCGTCGTCGGACCGGATGTAGGTCTCCTCGTACCAGTCCATGTTTGACCTGGTGAGGAAGAAGCCCTCGCCGAAGGTCTCGTACGACCGTGTCCGGGCGGACATGTCGGTGGCGGGGACGAACAGCAGCTGGAAGGCGGGCATTGTCTCGGCGGCGTCGCGGGTCAGGTGGCAGACGACCGTCGCGAGGTTGCCTCCGGCGCTGTCGCCGCCCACGGCAATCCGGGTGGCGTCCACGCCGAGCTCGACGGCGTTGTCCCGGACGTAGCGGAACGAAGCGAGGCAGTCTTCTACAGGCGTCGGGAACGTGAACTCGGGCGCGAGGCGATAGTCCACACTGAGGACCTTGAGACCGCCCTCGCGGGCGATGAAGCGGCACGTGGAGTCGTGCGAGTCGATGCTCCCGAGCGTCCAGCCGCCGCCGTGGAAGTAGATGAGAAGCGGCAGCACCTCGTCGGTGCCGACGGGCGAGTAGAGGCGGGCGGAAAGGTCCGCGCGCGCGGGATCGTCACCGGCCAGCGGGAGGACGATGTCCTCGACGACGGCGAGGTCGATCCTGTCGCCGGAGGCGGTGAACGCCGACCGCTCGAGCGTCTCCCGCGCCTGCTTCAGGGGGAGGTCCTCGTACTCACCTCCGGTCATCAGTGAGATCACCCGCAGCCCGGCCTGGAAATGCGGGTCAAGGGTCAGTCCGTCGAGCCGACGCGGTGAGCCCGCGATCGGTCGGAGCATTCCCCCGGGCAGTCGCCCCGCAGCGGTCATGGCTGCCCTGACGAGCCGGTCTGCCGTGGTCGGAGTGTAGGCCCGGTGACCGGACATCGGAGAACTCATGGCCACATTGTGTCGCGTATCCCGCGGATCGCGGTGGGTATCCGGTGACCGACCGCACCGGGACGTGCCTGCAGACCTGACAGACTGGCGGACAGGCACACCGCTCAAGCTCCAGGGAGGAACCGATGTCGCACGACCTGCTCGAGAAGGCGATCGCCACCGTGAGGGACTGGCCGGTGGACAACGTCTCCGCGGCGGTCGTCGGCCCGGAGGGGGCCGTGGCCGTCCACGGCGACGAGTCCCGCGTCTACCGGCTCGCCTCCGTCACCAAGCCGATCGTCGCCCTGGCCGCCCTCCTGGCCGTCGAGGAGGAGGCCATCACGCTCGAGGACAGGTCCGGTCCCGAGGGGTCGACCGTCCGTCACCTGCTCGCCCACGCCTCGGGCCTCGATTTCGCCGACCGGGACAAGGTCCGGGCGGCACCGGGGCGGCGGCGCATCTACTCCTCGGCCGGGTTCGAGGTGCTCGCCGACCACATCGCCTCCGCCACCGGCATCGACTTTCCCGATTACCTCGACGAAGGCGTCTGCGAGCCGCTCGGAATGACCTCGACCACGCTCACCGGATCCGCCGGACACGGTGCCTCGGGCAGCCTCGCCGACCTGGTGAACTTCGCCCGAGAGCTGGTGGCGCCCCGGATACTCGCGCCGGAAACCCTCGAGGAGGCGATCACCGAGCAGTTCCCCGGGCTCGACGGACTCGTCCCCGGGTACGGGATGCACAAGCCCTGCCCGTGGGGGCTGGGCTTCGAACTCCGCGGGGCCAAGCATCCCCACTGGACCGGGCAGCACAACTCGCCCGCGACGTTCGGGCACTTCGGGCAGTCCGGGACGCTGCTGTGGGTCGAACCGGAGATCGAGACCGCGCTGGTCGTGCTCACCGACCGGGACTTCGGGGACTGGGCCAAACCCCTGTGGCCCGCGCTGTCCGACAGGGTGGTCGACGCCGCCACGCGCCGCTCCTCTCAGGACGACGCGCTCGGCGGCTGACCACGCCCGGGCTCACACCCGCCCCACACCGACGAGTCCCCGGAGACGAGTGGCGACACGCCGTGATGGGGTCGACCGTGCGGAATCACGGTGCTGTAACTTTGCTGAGAATCCAGAAGTGTCACTGGTGTAGTTTCATCACTTGAGGCACAGTGGTCATCAACAACAACATAAGCAACATCATTCACACGATTTCGTGAGGTCGTTGGGGAAGACGTCCCTCAGTGAGTCGGGAGTGAAGTGATGTCTGACCTTAACCATTTCGCGGATACGACGACCGGCGTGGTGTTCATCCACGCCGCGCCCACCGCGTTGTGTCCTCACGTCGAGTGGGCTCTGGCGAGCGTGCTCGACGCGACATCGGCCATGCGCTGGGAAGACCAGCCGGCCCAGCCCGGTGCCCGAAAGGCCGTCGTGGACTGGATCGGCCCGGTCGGCACGGGCGCACGGCTGGCCGACGCGTTGGCGAAGTGGTCCATGCTGGCCTTCGAGGTCACCGAGGACCCGAGCGACCTCGTCGACGGCGAACGCTTCTCGCACACGCCCGAACTGGGCATGTGGCGGGGACAGACCGGGGCGAGTGGCGATGTCGTGATCGGCGAGAACCGCCTGCGGCACCTCATGGCCGCCGGACCTGTCGCATTCCATTCCGCCGTCGAGGACGAGCTCGGCACCGCCTGGGACAGCGCACTCGAGCCACTCCGCGGTCACCCGGCCGCCGCCGAGGTCACCTGGCTCTCGCGGGTCGGCTGACACCGGACCCACTCCCGCACCCACGCACGAAAGAGCGCCCGCCCGCCGCACGCCGCGGCCGACGGGCGCTCTTTCCGTTCCCGCGGAGCGCCTCAGATCACAGCGGGATGTTCTTGTGCTGGCCGCGGGTGTGCGAAGCGGCATCCAGCGCCTCTGCGAGCCGACGGCGGGTGTCGGTGGGCTCGATGACCTCGTCCACCACACCGATCGACATGGCCCGGCCCACCCCGCCGGCGATCGCCGCGTGCTCTTCCGCCAAACGCTCGTGGAGCTCTTCGCGCTCGTCCTCCGGCGCGGCGGCGAGCGTCCGCTTGTGCAGGATGCCCACGGCAGCCTTGGCGCCCATCACGGCGACCTCCGCGTCGGGCCAGGCGAACACGGCCGAGGCGCCGAGTGCGCGGGAGTTCATGGCGATGTAGGCGCCGCCGTAGATCTTGCGGGTGACCAGGGTGACCCGGGCGACCGACGCCTCGGCGAAGGCGTGGAGGAGTTTGGCGCCACGCCGGACCACACCCTCCCACTCCTGGGAGACACCGGGCAGATAGCCGGGTACGTCCACGATCACGACAAGCGGCACACCGAAGGCGTTGCAGAGCCGGACGAAGCGCGAGGCCTTCTCCGCCGACTCGGAGTTCAGGCAGCCTCCCAGGCGCAACGGATTGTTGGCGATCACGCCGACCGAGCGCCCGGCGATCCGGCCGAAGCCCACGACGATGCTGGGCGCCCACTTGGCCTGTAGTTCCTCGAACGTCGTGCTGCCGTCGAGCTCGGAGGAGTCGAGGATGCCGTGGACGAGCGGTCGCACGTCGTAGGCCCGCTTGGGGGACTCCGGGAGCAGGCCTGCGAGATCCGTGTGATCGTTGGAGAGGATGCGTGGATCGAACTCGCCCTGATCTGACATCAGGCTCACGAGACGGCGGGCCCGGTGCAGGGCGTCACGCTCGTCGTCCGCGGCGATGTGGCACACGCCCGACTTGCGGTGGTGTACGTCCTGACCGCCGAGGCCCTCCATGTCGACCTGCTCGCCCGTGACATCGCGAACCACGGCGGGGCCGGTCACGAAGACCTTGCCCTCCGGCGCCATGATCACGACGTCGGTCAGTGCCGGGCCATAGGCGGCGCCACCGGCGGCGGGGCCGAGTACGACCGAGATCTGCGGGACGCGGCCCGAGGCACGGACCATGGCCTCGAACACGGTGCCCACGGCGTGGAGGGCCTCGACGCCCTCGGCGAGGCGAGCACCCCCGGAGTGCCACACGCCCACGACCGGCTTCTCCTCGTCGATGGCGGTCTCGATCGCCCGGACGATGTGAGAGCACCCGTCGAGACCCATTGCGCCGCCCATGACGGTGGCGTCGGTGGCGTAGGCGATGGTGGGTACACCATCGATCAGCCCGCGTGCGGCGAGTGCGCCCGAGGCGTCGGGTTCGGTGATGAACTCAAGGGAGGCGGGATCGAAGAGCTTCTCGAGCCGGACGACGGGGTCGCGCGGGTCGATCTGGGCGTTCTGGTCCACAGTGCTGGTGATGGTCATGTGTGCAGTCCTTTCCATGGCGCACATCCCGGTGAGGGAGAGCGCGCCGTCTACGGACCCCCGGACTGGCTGGTGGGTCGTTGCCGGGAGCGGGACCCCCGTCCCGCACCCGGTCCTTCGACCCGGTGTCCCGCACGAGGCGGGATGAGTGGTGATGTGGAGTGCCCTACACCGGCGGGAGGGGACGCGGGCTCGACGTGGTGCACCGACCGCACCTTCGGCCCTGTGAGATCGCGTCCCCACCCGTGTGCGGGGCTGGAAGTCAGTTCTGGTCGATCTTCTTGATGTAGTCGACCGCATCCTGCACGGTACGCAGCTTGGCGAGGTCCTCGTCGGGGATCTCCACGCCGTAGCGGTCCTCGGTCTGGACGGCGATCTCCACCATGGAGAGCGAATCGATGTCGAGATCGTCGACGAAGGACTTCTCCGCGGTCACCTCGGAGGGTTCGATGCCGGTGACCTCTTCGACGATCTCCGCCAGTCCTGCGATGATCTCGGCCTCGGTGCGTGCCATGTGGTGTCCTTTCTGATGGGTGGCGTCGCGCCCGGCGGGCGCGACGAACAGCAGTGGGCGATCGTCGGCCGGTGCCGACGTCCGCGGGGATGGGGTGAGTGGACTAGGTGCCGCTGAGGGCGGGAACGGATTCTAACGTCTGGTCGAGGTCTTCCGGAGTGGTCAACCCGTAGCGCGGCACGCCGCGCATCAACCGCTTGGCCAGTCCGACCAGGGCTCCGGAGGGCGGGAGTTCGACGAACGTGTCGACTCCACGTTTGAGCATCGTCTGCGTGCACAGGTCCCACCGAACCGGACTGGTGATCTGGGCGATCACCTGGTCGAGTGCCTGCCGGCCGGAGGTGACGGCCATTCCGTCCGCGTTCGACAGCAGGGTCAGCTCGGGGTCCCGGACCTCGATGGTGCCGGCCAGCGCGCGGACGTCCTCCACCGCGGACGCCATGTACTCGGTGTGGAACGCACCTGCGACCTCGAGCCGGCGCAGGCGGGCGCGGCTCGGTGGATTCTGCTCCAGCGCGTCACATGCCTCGAGGGGGCCGGCGGCGACGATCTGGCCCGCACCGTTGCGGTTGGCGGGCGTGAGGCCCGCATTCTCGAGGGCCAGCAGCACATCGGCTTCCACTCCGCCGAGTACGGCGATCATCCCGGTGGGCCGATCGGCACACGCCCGCGACATCGCTGCGCCTCGTACGGAGGCCAGGCGGAGGGCGTCGGACTCGGAGATCACGCCGGCGATCGCGAGGGCGGAGACCTCGCCGATCGAGTGCCCCGCGACGACGGTGTCAGCGGGAAGGTGGCCCCGGCGACGCAGTTCGGCGGCGCCGAGCAGCGCGGAGGCCACGACGAGAGGCTGGGTCACCGCGGTGTCGGTGATGTCCTGAAGGGTCGCAGTGGTACCCAGGCGCTCGAGGTCGAGTCCGCTGGAAACGGACCATGCATCGAGACGGCTCTGGGCGCCGGGTAGCTCGAGCCAGGGCGCGAGCATTCCGGCCTTCTGTGACCCTTGTCCGGGAGCGGTAAGGCAAAGCACGGGTATCAGACAACACCTAGGGGGGCGGTTCGGATGATGTTCTCCAAGCCAGAAACGGAATCGAGTTTTTGTGGAGATCCCACAAAAGCCGCGCTGGCCGATGGCCCATCTGTCGTCGGGGCCATTTCGTTACATGATGTGACGGATGTGGTTATTTAGCTCTCCTGAGGATTGCGTTCGTCGAACTTGCCGAGAACCAGGGCGATTCGGAGGACAAATGCGTCCCTGGCGTTGAGCGGATCGAAGTCAGTGATCTGGCTCACTCTTTTCAAGCGGTAGCGAACGGTATTGGGATGGACGTACAACTGCCGAGCGCACGCTTCGACGTGTCCGCCGGAGTCTAGATAGGCTCGGAGAGTGGTCTCGACAGAGGGGTCCGCCCCTCGCAGTGGCGTGACGACACGCTCGACGAGAGTCGCCGCCGCACCCCTGTCTCCGCCGAGTACCCGCTCGGGCAGGAGGTCGACCGCGGCGACGGGTCGGGGTGCGCCGGGCCAACCGCAGACGGCCGCAGCGCCCGAGAGCGCCTCGGCGGCGCTGTCAGGCGCCTCCACCAGTGAGCCGACGGTGTGTCCGTGGACGACGGGTGCGTCGGGGGAGAAGGCGTCGAGGACCGCCGTGGGGATGGGCACGGTGGACTCGAGTTCCCCTGACAGGATGACGACGAGGCGTGCGCCCTGTAGGACCGCGAGCGCATGTCTTCCCGACGCGACGGCGGCCCTGTGGACCGCTGTCACCGCGTCGAGGCCGAGGTCCTCGCGGGGGGAGCCGATGATCACGGTGGCGGCTGTCGTCGGGTCCCAGTTCAGGGCCGAGGCGCCCGAGGTGAGATCGGCGTGTCGGTCCCCACGGACCACCGCGTCGACGATCATCGCCTCCATGCGGGTGTCCCAGGCGCCGCGGTTCTCGGCGGCGGCCGCGTACACGGACGCCGCGGTGAAGCCGAGCTCGCGACCGAACTTCAGGACGGCGGCGATCATCAGGCCCCGCTGCCGCTCGTTGTGTGTGATGCGGGGCATGACCAGTTCGAAGTACTCGAGTGTGGACCGGACGAGCTGAACGGTCTGCTGCAGGGTCAGGCCCTGCCCGAGTCCCTTGGGCAGGAGCTTGAACCCCGCGATCGTGTCGGAGTGCTGGGCCTCCGGGTTACGCATCCAGGTGACGAAGTCGCGAACCGCGCTCTGGATGATGAGCTGGATCTCCGCCCGCTGGTCCGCGGACAGTTCGCCGAAGAACGGCAGCTCGACTTCCAGTGCACGGACGGCTTCGGTGGACAGGGTCCCCGAGTACCGGGTGATCCGCTTGAGGAGCGCATCGGAGACAGGCCGTTGATCCGGCGGGGTCGCCGACCGCCGCCGGATCGTCTGGTCTGCCTGTGCCCCGGTCTCGGGGTCTGTC
The DNA here is from genome assembly GCA_019119875.1 of Candidatus Dietzia intestinigallinarum. Classification (GTDB taxonomy): domain Bacteria; phylum Actinomycetota; class Actinomycetes; order Mycobacteriales; family Mycobacteriaceae; genus Dietzia; species Dietzia intestinigallinarum. The sequence goes on from DWWG01000242.1 coordinate 151,156, forward strand.
GTGTCGCTCACGCCACTCCGGGGTCCGTCGTGGGCTCGGGAGCGGCCATCACGTCGTCGATCTGGTAGAGGCGGGCGGCTTCGAGCAGCGTCCGCTTCTCGATGGTGCCCTCGCGGACCAGGCCCGCGAGGACGGCCATGATGATCGATTCGGTGTCGGTGTTGAAGAACCGCCGTGCGGCAGGTCGGGTGTCGGAGAACCCGAATCCGTCGCAGCCGAGCACCGTGAAATCGCCGGGCACCCACGCGCGGATCTGGTCAGGCACGGCCTTCTGGAAGTCGCTCACCGCGACCTTCGGCCCGGGCGAGTCGGCCAGCGTGGCGGTGACGAACGGGACACGAGGTTGCTGATCGGGGTGACGCAGCTCGTGCCGCTCGCACTCGAAACCGTCGCGGGCGAGCTCGGTCCAGGAGGTGGCCGACCACAGATCCGCCGCCACATCCCACTTCTCGGCGAGGACCTTCTGCGCTTCGACGGCCGCGTACATGGCCACGCCGGAGGCGAGAATCGAGGCCTTGTGCGTTCCGCCCGCTGCCTTGCGGAAGCGGTAGAGTCCGCGCAGCAGTGCGTCGGCATCCAGGTCTTCCGGCTCGGCGGGCTGTGGGACGGGCTCGTTGTACAGCGTGATGTAGTACGAGACGTTGCGGTCGATGCCGTCGGTCTCCGTCTCGTGGGCTGCACCCGGGCCGTACATGCGCTCGATGCCGGCACGGATGATGTGCGCGATCTCGTAACCCCAGGCGGGGTCGTACGAGATGATTCCCGGGTTGGTGGCCGCCAGTAGCGGGGAGTGGCCGTCCATGTGCTGGAGCCCCTCTCCGGTCAGCGTCGTGCGGCCTGCGGTGGCGCCGAGGAGGAAGCCGCGGGCCAGCTGGTCGGACGCAGCCCAGATCCCGTCACCGGTGCGCTGGAACCCGAACATGGAATAGAAGATGTACAGCGGGATCATGGGTTCGCCATGCGTGGCGTACGCGGTGCCGGCAGCGGTGAACTCGGCGATGGAGCCGGCCTCGCTGATCCCCTCATGCATGATCTGACCGTCCTTGGCCTCCTTGTAACTCAGCATGAGGTCGTGGTCCACCGATGTGTAGTTCTGCCCGTGCGGGTTGTAGATCTTCAGGGTGGGGAACCAGGAATCCATCCCGAAGGTCCGGGCCTCGTCGGGGATGATCGGCACGAATCGGTTCTTGAGGGACTCGTCACGCATGAGCTCCTTGACGGTCCGCACCAGGGCCATGGTCGTGGCGACCGACTGCTTGCCCGATCCCTTACGCAGCGAGGACAGGGAGTCGATGTCCGGCACCCGGAGCGGAGAGAAGGTCTGGCGACGCTCCGGTACGTGGCCACCGAGCTCTGAACGACGCTCGAGCATGTAGCGGATCTCGGGGGAGTTCGGGCCCGGGTTGTAGTACGGCGGCTGCGCCGGGTCCGCCTCGAGCTCCTCATCGGTGATGGGGATCTGCTGCGTGTCCCGGAACTGCTTGAGATCGTCCAGGGTCAGCTTCTTCATCTGATGGGTCGCGTTGCGTCCCTCGAAATTCTGGCCGAGGCCGAAGCCCTTGATGGTGTGGGCGAGGATCACGGTCGGGCGGCCGGTGTGCTCCATCGCAGCCTTGTAGGCGGCGTGGATCTTGCGGTAGTCGTGGCCGCCTCGACGCAGGGCCCAGATCTCCTCGTCGGTCATGTCCTCGACGAGCTTCGCGGTGCGGGGATCCCGCCCGAAGAAGTGCTCCCGGATCCATGCCCCGTCGTTGGCGCGGAAGGTCTGGTAGTCACCGTCGGAGACGGAGTTCATGAGGGAGACCAGTGCGCCCTCGGTGTCCTTCTCGAACAGCGCGTCCCACTCGCGGCCCCAGACGACCTTGATGACGTTCCATCCGGCGCCGCTGAAGTACGACTCCAGCTCCTGGACGATCTGGCCGTTGCCGCGAACCGGGCCGTCGAGGCGCTGGAGGTTGCAGTTGATGACGAACGTGAGGTTGTCCAGTGCATCGTTGGCGGCGATCTGGAGGGCGCCCCGCGACTCGACCTCGTCCATCTCGCCGTCCCCGAGAAACGCCCACACGTGTTGCTGCGAGGTGTCCTTGATCCCGCGGTTGTGCAGGTACCGGTTGAACCGTGCCTGGTAGATGGCGTTGAGCGGTCCCAGCCCCATCGAAACGGTGGGGAATTCCCAGAACTCCGGGAGACAGCGGGGATGCGGGTAGGAGGGCAACGACCGGCCGGGGTGGCTCTTCTCCTGACGGAAACCGTCGAGATCGTGCTCCCGCAGCCGTCCCTCTAGATACGCGCGTGCGTACATGCCGGGGGAGGCGTGCCCCTGGAAGAAGATGTGGTCGCCGCCGCCGGGGTGGTCCTTACCGCGGAAGAAGTGGTTGTAGCCCACCTCGTACAGCGGTGCGGCGCCCGCGTAGGTCGAGATGTGCCCACCGACTCCGATTCCGGGTCGTTGCGCGCGGTGAACCATGATGGCCGCGTTCCACCGGATCCAGCGGCGGTAGGTACGCTCCACGGCCTCGTCGCCGGGGAACTCTGGCTCGAGGCTGGTGGGGATCGTGTTGACGTAATCGGTGGAGGTGAGCGCGGGGAGGGGTACCCGCTGCTTCGACGCACGCTCGAGGAGACGGAGCATCAGGTAGCGGGCGCGCTCGGGGCCGGCCTCGGCGAGCAGTCCGTCCAGGGAGTCCATCCACTCCTGGGTCTCTTCGGGATCCGAATCGGCGAGATAGGAGGCGACCCCCTCTCGGAGGATCGGCACATTGGTGGGTGCCGATCCGTCCCTTGTGCCTGCTTTACGGGTCATTGCGTCTCGTCCTCACTTCTACGATTCACACCGTGGCGGCCCGGTGGGGCCCTCGATGTTCGTCGTGGCGCAGAGCCCGGGCCTCCGCGCGCCCCCGAGGTGTGGGGCGGAACGCCGACGGGCCCGGTGCGGGCCGCTCGTCGACCCGCATTTCCGATTGTGCCCCAATCCGTGACCGGCGACACGTGTGCAGCGGAAGGCCCACAGAAAAAGGCGGTAGTCGTTTCGCCTGCGACCGTGCGCGGGTAGTGTTCCTGGTCAGCGAAGAACCCGAGAACAAATACCCGGATAAGAGGGAGGAACACCACGGTGGTCGCCGCGGCGAACCAGCAGGACAGAGAAGGCCAGGTTTCGGGCCAGCTCGAACTGACGGAGGGCATGCTCGTTCAGGAGGTCGGATGGGATTCCGACTGTGACGAGTCGATCAGCGAGGCTGTCGAGGACGCCATCGGATCAGAGCTGCTGGAAGTGGATACCGACGAGGTGGTCGACGCGGTGCTGCTCTGGTGGCGCGACGGCGACGGAGATCTCGTCGATCGGCTGATGGATGCGGTCATGCCTCTGACGGACGGCGGTTCCGTGTGGGTTCTGACCCCTAAGACAGGGTTGGACGGTCACGTCGAGCCGGCGACCATCGCGGAGTCGGCGCAGACCGCGGGAATGCTTCAGACCCGCACCGCCGCCCTCGGGGACTGGGCCGGTAGCCGGCTCACGCTCAGGAAGAACAGCGCCCCTCGTAAGTGATCCCCTCGGGGGAGCCCGGCTGACGCGTCCGGACCGGGTGTCTGGCCCCGTGACGCACGATCTCGGGCAGGCCACCATTCGTCCGCGGTCGTGGGTGCGCTAATCTCACCAGCACCGGCGTGCTCGACGCGTCGGGACACGCGCGCGTAGCTCAGCGGTTAGAGCTCTGGTTTTACACACCAGCGGTCGGGGGTTCGATTCCCTCCGCGCGCACGCACCGTCGTTCAGCACGGCGCGCGCCGAGACCTTGCCCCGGGAGTGGTGCCAGTGAACAGTGAACGGCGTCGGCTCGGCCCGAATGTCGAGCAGATCGTCGGGCCCCAGGGCGGCCGCTATCCGGACGGTAATCCGCTGGAGATCCGAGCCGGAGAGAGCGTGGTGCTCCTCGACTCGGCCATCCACCTGGACCCCACGGCGGCCGACCTGTTACTGCTGAGCCATTTCCACGAGGACCATGTCGTAGGTGCGGGGCGTCGCCCGGGTCCCACGGCGATCCACCACAATGACGCCGAACCGATGAGGGACTGGGAGTCGTTCGTCCTCGAGATGGGCTTCGCCAGGGGCGACTGGGAAACCGGACTCCGGGAGGCGTTCGACTGGAGCCCGGTCTCGAACCTGGAGACCTTCGCCGACGATGCCGTCTTCGACCTCGGTGCAGGCGTGACGGCCACCGTGGTCCCGATGCCCGGGCACACCGCGGGACACTGCGGTTTTCTCATCGAACCGGACGGGGTGCTCTTCCTCGCCGACGTCGACCTGTCCTCGTTCGGCCCCCTCTACAGCGATCGCAACGCGAGCCTGGCCGATATGCGACGCACGGTGGAGACGTGTGCGCAGATCGAGGCCAACACCTACGCCACGTTCCATCACAAGGGGACCATCTTCGATCGCGAGGAGTTCCTGGACGCGCTCACTCACTACGGTTCGATGATGGATGCCCGCGAATCCCGGGTCCTCGACCTGCTCGGCGCGGGCGTCACCGAGGTCGACGAGCTGGTGGGGTCGGGGGTTCTCTACCGGCCGGGTACGCGACCGATGTTCGCCGACGACATGGAGCGAGCGGTGTGCGTCAAGCATCTCGACGACCTGGTGCAGCGCGGTCTCGTGGTGGCCGACGAGGCAGGCTTCCGGCTGTCCTGACACCCGCTCGTCACGAGCGCGGGCCCAACAGGACCACATTCCCCGAGACCTCCTGCGCCGGCCCCGGAAGGGCGATGACCCGGGGGAGCAGGTCCGGTGTCTCATACGGTGCCACCCGGCGGTTCGTACCCCACGCCCACAGCGCGCCCTCGTGATCGACCGCATAGGACGCGGAGTCGGAGGCGAACACCCGCTGCGCCGGGGGGATGCCGGGGACCTGCCGGGGCGTGGCCACCGCAGAGTTCTCGGTGGTGCCGTCGCCGAGTGTCCCTGACACCGTGCGGCCCCACACCCACACTCGCCCGGCCGAGTCGAGGGCGAGTGCGTGGTCGTTTCCACCGGCGACATCGGTGACGCCCTCAAGGTCCCCCACCCGCACCGGTCGGGGGGTCTGGCCTCCTCGGGGCTCGACACCGAGGAGACCGTTCGAGTTGTTCCCCCATGCGCACACCTCGCCGGCTCCGGTGGCCACCACCGCCGCGCCGCCGGGGTTGGCGACGGACACCGAGCCGGGGGCGTCCGAGATCTCCCGCACCCGTGTCCCGTCCTCGTCCCCGAGGATCTGGGTGAGGTTGATGCCCCATCCCGTCACCCCGCCGTCCGAACGCAGCGCGAGTACGTTGAGCGCTCCGTCCGCCACCGCGACCACGTCCTCGACGCCCTCCACCTCTGCGGGGGCCCGACTGCGCCGGTCATCACCGCGGCGGCCGCCCCCGGCGAGCAGGTCATCGCCCCACGCGGTGACCGTGCCGTCGGAGTGGGTGACGAGGAATGCCGAGCCCGCTGCGGACACGGCGACCGCGTCCGTGAGCCCGGGAACGGGGCGGGGCACGAGTATCTCCGAGGCGCCCCCGCCGGCGCCGGCCAGCGAACCGTCGTGGTCCACCCCGACGACCGACACCGTGCCGTCGGGGTGGACGGCGGCCAGGGAGGTGCGGCCGTCGGCGACGGAGACCACCTGCTCCCACCCGGCGACGGGGCCGACGGGCAGGGAGCTGCGCGTCGCGGGTGCCATGAGCACCGCCTGGCCGGGACGGTGCCGGATGACGGAGGGGGATGCTTCGGCGTCCAAGCAGCTCGGTGCGCCGAAAACCGCCCGGTCGGCGGCCGTGCACGAGGTCAGCCCGCCCAGGGCGATTGTGACGGCAACGGCGGCGCCCAGGGCACGCCCGCGCATTCTCATACACGGATTCTCGCCGGACGACCGCCCGTCGGGGCGGAGTTCGGCAGATCACGGCAGCAGGCGGCCCGATCGCGGCATGAACGGGCACCGGGCATCGGATACCGGGTGCGGCGGTCCCCTTAGGCACCCCGTGGCCGCGGGGTTCAGCTGCGGAGACGGTCCGCGCGTCGGTGTGCGCGGCGCTTCTCGGCATCGTCGCGGTCACCGTAGCGGGCCCGCATCGCGCGCTCCCGGGCGGATATCTCGTCCGATTCATCGGACACCGAAACGCCACCGGTCGTTGTCGGGCTGTCAGCAGAACTGGTGGGGGCCGAGACCTGGTGGCCGTTCGCGACGGCGTCGTCGTCACCGCCTCCGTCGGCAGCACCGGCCGGTGTGGTCCCGGCGGCAGCCTCGGCGGCGTCGCGGCGCCGGGCCCGGATCTCCGCCCAGGCGAAGTATCCGAGTGCCACGGGCGCGAGCACGCCGAACGCGATCCACTGCAGTCCGTAGGACAGGTAGGGGCCCGTCTCGATACCGGGGACCGGGGCGGGGGTGAGGGAGCCGGGCTGATCGCCGGCGAGCTGGAGGTAGCCGGCGGTTTCGACCGGCTGGCCGAGGGTGTCGCCCAGGACGACCGGGTCGACGACCCTGACCGCGGGCAGTCCGCTGACAGGGACGGGCTCGGCCTGCCCGGCCTCGGGAGCCCGCAGCCGGGCGAGGATCTCCACCTCGCCGGTGGGGGCGGCGTGGTAGTCCGGAACGGTGTTGTTCTCTCCGACCGGGACGTACCCGCGGTTGACCAGGAACTCCTCGCCTTCATCGGAGACGAAGACGGTGAGCACCTGATAGACGGGCTCACCGTCGACCGAGCGCAGCCGCAGTATCGCCTCGGCGTCCGGCTGCCACCGGCCGGTCAGGGTGACCAGCCGCCATTCCCGGTCGGTGAAGTCCCGGGGGTCGCCGACCACCTCGACCAGCGGCGAGGGTGCGGCCTCCACGGATTCGGTGAGACGGGCGTTCCGGGCATCCAGGTCGTCGCTCTTGCCCAGCTGCCACGGAGCGAGCAGCGCGAAACACGCCCAGGCGAACAGGATCACGGCCAACACACCCATGACCCAGCCCGGGGTGAGGAAACGCCGCAGATTCCGCATGACTCCAGGGTATCCGCCGTGCCGCCGTTGCTACCGGAGCAGGTCGCGTACCTCAGCCAGGAGACCGGGCAGCGCGGCGGCGATCTGGATCCGGGTTCGAGTGAAGCCGCTGTCATCCCCGTAGTAGGGATCAGCCACGTCGGCCCCGTCCGCGTCGGAATCATAGGCGCGCAGCATCCGCACGCGCTCGTCGTCGACTCCTGCGGCGATCAGGTGGGAGCGGTGGCCGCTGTCGAGCGCCACCACCAGGTCGGCACCGTGGTCCGGCTCGGAGAGTCGGGCCGCGATGTGCGCGGTGTCGAAGCCGTGGGCCTCAAGTTCGGACGCCGCGCGTGGGTCCATGCCGTTGCCGGCGTGCCACCCCTGGGTGCCCGCACTGGAGACGGTCACCTGCTCGCCGAGCCCGGCGTCGTCCAGTGCCCGCCGCGCCATGGACTCGGCCATGGGGGAGCGGCAGATGTTGCCCGTGCACACGAACACCACGCGAACATGCTTGTCACCAGTCACGGATGATCCCCTCCAGCTGGTTCGTGTCGACCACGGACCACCGGGCGTCGTCCCATTCCTCCGGTCGTCCGTAGCCCCACCGCACCAGGGCGGTGTCGATGCCGAAGCGGGCGGCGCCGTGCACGTCGTGTTGGCGGTCGCCGATCATCATGACCTGCGGTGTGCCTCCCTCGTCAGCGGGTACGGCACGGCGGCCGAGGGCCTCGAGGGAGTGTGCCACCACGTCGGCCTTCGCCAGGCGCCCCACCGACAGATCCGCACCGCCGATGAACTCGAACGGCGCGGTGAGGTCAAAATGCGCGAGGATTCTCCGGGCGGCGTCCTGGTCCTTACTGGTGGCCACCGCCATCCGGTATCCGTCGGTGGCCAGGCGGTCGAGCAGCGAGTCCATCCCTGTGAACACGGAGTTCTCCTTCCAGCCCACCTCGTCATAGCGTTCCCGGTAGGCGGCCAGTGCCCGGTCCAGATCGGCGCCGGCGAGGCCCAACGAGGCGAGGGTCTCGGTCATGGGTGGTCCGGCGATCGAGCGGATGTCGCGCGAGGTGTCCCAACGCCCGCCCACGGCGTCGAGGGCGTGGTGGAGGGAGCGGGAGATGCCGTCGAGGGAATCGGTGATCGTGCCGTCGAGATCGACGAGCAGAAGAGGTCGGTCGGACATGCAGCCATCCTCCCAGAATCCGGATGACTGACGTCGTGGCCGAGGTCACCGTCGCGTCCGCCACCGTCTCCGGGGGCGGCCGACAGTAGTCTCATGCCGGATTCTCATGCTGTCCGTCCTCGCTGCGGACGGCCTCTCCTGCGGTTCGCGGCGCGGCCGGGCACCATGGTTGACGAGTTCGTCCGCGCGTGGCGGGCGCAGGCGGAAAGGGGATCGACAGTGACCACCGGAACCACCACTCTCGGCGAGATCATCGAGCTGCTCGAGGAGGCCTACCCGCCGCGGCTGGCCGAGTCTTGGGACCGTGTCGGGCTGGTGGCGGGGGACCGCGCCGCGCCGGTGCGGCGGGTGGTGGTCGCCGTCGACGCCACGGACGCAGTTGTCGACCACGCGCTCGCCGAGGGCGCCGACCTTCTCGTGGTCCACCACCCGCCGCTCATGAAGGGCGTGCACTCGATCGCCACCGACACCCCCAAGGGGCGACTGCTGCACCGTCTCGTCGTCGGCGGCTGTGCACTGTTCGCGGCACACACCAACGCCGACGCCGCACGCCCCGGCGTCAACGACGCCCTGGCCGAGGCACTGGGGCTGACCCCGGGGAGGCCGCTCGTCGCCAGTGGTGACGGCACCGTGGACAGGTGGGTGGTGACGGTGCCCGAGGACGGCGTCGACCCCCTGCTGCAAGCGGTGTTCGCCGCCGGCGCAGGTCGGATGAGCGGCTACACCGAGTGTTCGTTCTCCGTGGCCGGCACCGGCCGGTTCCGGCCCGGCGACGGCACCGATCCCGCCATCGGCACGGTCGGCGAGGCGGAGGAGGTCGCCGAGCTCCGCGTGGAGTTCGTGGCCCCGCCCGAACTGCGGTCGACGGTGCGACGCGCCGTGATCGACGGTCACCCCTACGAGGTGCCCGCCATGGACGTCCTGGTCAACCACGCCGGGCCGGGACCCGGCCCGGAGGACACCGGTCTCGGGCGCGTGTGCGAGCTCGACGAGCCCATGACACTCGCGGGGTTCACCCGACTGGTCGCCGATCGTCTGCCCGCCACGACGTGGGGAGTGCGTGCAGCCGGTGACCCGGAGACCGAGATCCGCCGAGTGGCACTGTGCGGCGGTTCCGGGGACTCCCTGCTGGGCGCGGCGAGATCGGTGGGGGCGGACGTCTACCTCACCGGAGACCTGAGACACCACGTGGCCGACGAGCACCTGCGCGAGGGAGGACCGGTGCTCGTCGACGCCGCGCACTGGGCGCTCGAGTTCCCGTGGTGTGCCCAGGCAGCGGCACTGCTCGAGCGCCGAGCCGGTGTCACCGCCACGGTGTCCGAACACCGCACCGACCCGTGGACCGTCTCCGCGGGGGGAGACGCCGGGCCCCGCCGGTAGTCTTGGTTCCCATGAAGGCCGATCCCCACGACCAGCGTCGACTCGTCGACCTCGCCGACCTCGACCTGCGCCTGGCCGGGCTCACGCACAGGCGGCGGGAGCTGCCGGAGCAGACGGCGCTCGATGAGCTGCAGGCGGAGCGGAGGGCGGCCGCCGAGTCCGCGGCCCGCGCCCGGATCCACATCGAGGACCTCGAGCGTGCCATCGCCAAGCTGCGGTCGGATCTCGACGCCGTGCGCAGGCGTCACGCCAACGACTCGGATCTTCTCGCCGCCGGTGGCGTCGCCGAGCGGCAGCGCACCGAGCTGGAGTACGAACTGCGCTCGCTCGCCCGACGGCAGGAGACCCTCGAGGGGGAGCTGGCCGAGCTCACCGAGCGGCACGAGGCCGTGGTGGCCGACGTGCGGCACTCCGGCGCGGTGGTGACCGACCTGGAGGCACAGATCGAGAGGGCGACGGCGGTTCGCGACCGTGCGCTGGCCGAGCTCGAGGACGCGGTCACCGAGACGATCGCCGAACGGGCGCGGGAGGCCGAGGAAGTGCCCGCCGACCTACTGCAGTACTACATGCGTAGCGCCGAAGCGGCTGGAGTCGGCGCGGCCGTCCTCAACGGTGCCCGCTGCTCCGCCTGTGCCATGGACCTGGACCGGAGCACGGTCTCGGCATTCCGCTCCGCGCCGGCCGACGACGTGCTCAACTGCCCCGAGTGCGGAGTGATCGTGGTCCGCACCGCCAACTCGTGACCGGCGGGCCGGGCTGGACCGGCGCCACCGGCCGGCCGACCCGATTCCTGCTGGCCCGCCACGGTCAGACCCCGCTGTCGGTGGACCGACGCTACTCCGGTCAGGGCGACCCCCGTCTCACCGACCTCGGCCTGCTCCAGGCCGAGCGCACCGCCGCCAGGCTGGCCGCGCACCCGCACCTGGCCGCGGTGGTCTCCTCGCCGCTGAGCAGGGCCCTCGGCACCGCGGAGCGCACGGCGAAGGCGGCAGGCGTGCCGCTTGTGGTCGACGACGACCTCATCGAGACCGACTTCGGCTCCTGGGAGGGGCTGACCTTCCGGGAGGCCTCCGAGCAGGATCCCGAGCTGCATTCGCGGTGGCTCGGTGACACCACAGTCTCGCCCCCGGGCGGGGAGAGCTTTGACGAGGTGCGCGAGCGCGTCGAGCGGGGACTGCGACGGATCGTCTCCGAACGCCCCGGCGGGGTGGTCGCGGTGGTCAGTCACGTCACCCCCATCAAGCTCGCGATCCGGGCAGGCCTCAATGCCGGAGACGACCTGCTGTTCCGACTCCACCTGGACCTGGGTTCGGTGTCTGACGTGCGCTTCTACCCGGACGGGCCGACATCTGTGCACCTGGTCAACGACACCTCGCATCTCGACTGAGGTCGAAGGGGTCCGACGGACTAGACTGGCGGGCGAACGAGCCGGCCGGACGGCCGCGGGACGGGAACCATCGCCGACTGGTGACAGGCCCGCTTCCCGAGGAAAGTCCGGACTCCACAGAGCAGGGTGGTTGCTAACGGCAACCCGGGGTGACCCGCGGGATAAGTGCCACAGAAAACAGACCGCCACGCTTTCGAGCGCGGTAAGGGTGAAACGGTGCGGTAAGAGCGCACCAGCACCCCGGGTGACTGGGGTGGCTGGGTAAACCCCGCCCGGAGCAAGGTCGAAGGCCGCACCGCCCGGCGGTGCGGCTGCGCGGATGACGTGCAGTAATGCACGGAAGGGCTGCTCGCCCGAGTTCGCGGGTGGACCGCTTGAGGTACCCGGTGACGGTGTGCCCAGATGGATGGTCGTCGCCCTCCTTTCGCGGAGGGGCACAGGATCCGGCTTACAGGCCGGCTCGTTCGCAAACTCCCTGAACCCCCTCCGAACTGCACGTCTATACAGGTCGGAGTAACGGGCAGAGTGGATAGATTCGTCAAGTTCTGACGGCTCGGGGGCCCGTGCGGGACCAGTGCGGGACAGGCCCGCCTAACACTGCGACACCCTCGAGAATGAACCAGGGCCTTCGAGGGCCGGGAGCGCGGCACCGTCATGCGTTGGACCCCGACATTCAGCTAGAAGTGAAATCGTCTGGTTAGCTCCGATCGTTGTCGTACGCCCGGTGATATAAGTGAGTTCACATCAATATGGAGGCTCTAATATGACTGCTAACGGACCTTGGGCCCCGGCCAGCAACAGCCGCACCCAAGAAATGCTCAGCCTGGCCAGCCCTAGGAGTAGCGTAAAAAGAAGAGCGGCACATGAAGTTGATCCTGATCGCCGTAGGGGTGCTCGTTGTCCTGTTCGTGATCGCCGGTATCGCAGGCAACGGTGGTGACGACGAAGTTGCGGCCGCGGGAGATGCGGTTGAGTGAACACTGCCACCTCCCACTCGCCGGCGTAGTCAACCTAGATTCGCGCAGGGTGCTGACTACGTTTATTGCGGATGGTTGCGCCAGACTGCGTGCGACTGCTGGCCCAAGCAATTCGTGATCGAGGAGAGTTCAGGCCGTGAACGCACCCCGCACCCTTCGTGAGCTACTCGAGGAGGCCTCCGGTCACGGAGAGCTCTCCACGCGGCGGCTTGAGATGAAGGTGGACGCTACGAGGGAGAAGGGCCGCCTCAGTTCGAAGCTGAACAGGGCGACGATCGCGCAGATTGTCAACGGCAGTAACCGCAAGCGCCCGACGGACGACACGATCCGCGCCATCGCCTTCCTCGCCGGTGTCGACGACGAGGTCGCGTTTACAACAGCAGGACGACGCGCCCCGGGCCGGCCCTTCGCCGAAGACCTGCCCGACGGCGTCGACGACCTGACGCCCAAGGAACGCGAGGCCGCCGTGTACATGCTGCGCGTCCTGGTCCAACAACGACGGGGCCTCAACCACCATGAAGACCAGGGCACGCAGGACCCGCCGAGCGATCCGCCGGCTGATGGAGAAGCTCGGACTGGCGGAACCCGCATGAACCCGCCTGAATGGAACGGGAAGTCCGCAGACGAGATGTCGGACGAGGACTTCCAGGAGGCCGCTGGCACCGACGAAGTGTGGGCTGCCTACGTGCGGACCAGACGACCCGAGCTCGCAGACTGGGACTACTAGGAGACGCTTTGCCCCTGCCTGATCTCGTGGGTGACCCCCTCGCCCTGCCACCCCGTGCAGACCCGTACTCCAGCACGTTCGCGGAAATAGCGAAGATCTTCGTCGATCGGGCACCGGCAGACCATCGCGAGTTTCGTGCACGACGCCTAGATGCGCTCGAGGCTCACGCCCGGGTCGTGGCGGGAGTGTGGGGCGACCACGTAGTGCGCGTCTGGATCAACGGCGGTTTCCTGACGCACAAGACCTGGGCGAAACCCAAAGACATCGACGCGGTCTACTTCGTACCTCCGGACCACCTGGGGCGTGCCCACCACGGCAGGGTCGCTTCGCTTTGGACCTTGTCGGAGGTGAGTGCAACGATCGGACGGTCCGCCTCCGAGGGCGGAGGCCCCGGCGGGCATAAACTGAAGGTCGACGTGTTGAGCCCGCTCGCCGGCCTCGTCGACGCCTACGTAGCAGCAGACACCGCGATCGAGCGGCGAATGTGGAAGCGCCAGTGGTCGACGGTAAATGGACCGGACAACAAGCCGCTGGCCGGCGTCGAGAAGGGATTCGTGGAGGTGCTCCTCAATGCCTGAACATGACTACTCTGACGCCGAGCTCGATGCCATGTCCGACGCGGAGCTGCTCAAACTCGCAATCGCCGACGCCCGGACTCGCCCCACGTACGAGTTTGAGCTGAGCCAGATCTGGGGCGGCACAGTGCGCGGGTGCCCCGAGTTGGAGGAGATCTTCGTCTCGGAGACCGCACCTTCCAACGTGCGAGCGTCATTCCATCTGACCGGTGAAGGTGTCCACGGGCACAGCACTGACGCCGCCATGCTCGCAGAAGTGATTGGGGGCTTGGCGGAGTCCTCTCGCGCGCAGGCGGAGCACATGGCCAAGCGGCGCCGTCAATCTCGGCAGAAGGCCGGGGAGGTCCCAAAGGACTACGTGGCTCGTCCTCTCTTGGCCACCGGGCTGGGCGAGGGGTCTGTGACCTTTGCGCTCGAGACGACCGCAGACGACAGGCATCCCGGCGATGAGGGACTCAGCCTCTCGCCGGATTCCGACAGCCTCGACGACCAAGCGTTTCGCGCGGTGCTTGAGGTCGTAGCGTCTGACGGGCACAGTGACCGTCTGGAGGCGCTGAACGACGCGGCCCGTCGTGCGCTCCTGCCCGCAACTGACGCACTCGGCAGAGCCGACGTGGACATCGACATCACTGTCATCCAGCGAAGTCGACGTACTCAGCGGCTCCAGGTGACAACGCCGCGCGTGCGGATGCTCACCGAGGTCCTCAAGCAGCCGAGCACCGTCGAGGAGTCGGTCAAGTTCATCGCCGAGATCGACGGGTTCAAAGCTTCCGAGAGCAAGGTTTTCCTGCGCGAGGACGGAAACTCCCGGGCCTGGCACGTCAGCGAAGGCGTAATGCGTAGGGTCCGGCAACTCGCAGATCAGGAAGCTGCGCTATTCGAGTGCTCGGGCAACGTCGAGACGACGACCACGCCTGGCAAGAAGTCTGAGACCAATAGAACGCTTTCGTCCATCGACCCGGTCAAGGGGCGACCCGAGCAACAAATGCTCAGTGAGTAGCAGGATGAGAAGGGTGCTGATCGCCCCGGCGCCGCAGGCGTCCGCTTCGACAGATGCTGGGCACGGTTCAGCTGGATGGCGAGGTCTTTGTTGAGCGACCCACTTGCTGACCGTGTGTTCGGCCCAAACTGCTGCTGGTATTGGCATGACGACTGCTTGGCTGAGTTGGGGTCGCTCGCCAGCATTGATGACTGGGGGCACGGCCGGTTGATGTCGATGATCGCTCGGTCAGAGTCGGGCAAGGGGCTCGTACTGGAAGGGGAGCGCGAAACGATCCACGCGCCACTTCCGCGAGCTCCGCGGGGGGTCACGAAGCCGCCGTGGGTCGGAGAGCTAAGACTGCGGGGGGATCAAGTGTATCGCAAACGCGCCTATCCGTACTGGGAGCACCGGGTCTTTTACGGTGTGCCGACCAATGACCCATGGGCGATCGTCGGGCTAGGTGCTTGGTCGAAGAGGAGCGACGACTTGAAGGCCTACGGGAAGCAGGAGGACCAGATCCGACGTGCCATGCACCGTCTCAAGTGGTTTTTTGGTCAGCAGGGCTACACGTGGAACGATCTGTGACACAGTTGCGTTATATGCAACAGTGGGAACCGGCTAGCTGCCGAGGAAGGTGATTGCAGTGCCACTACCGCACATGAGTGACGAACAACGACACACCGTCGAGCTGGCAGACGCGGAGCGTTCCCTCATTGAGGGGCTGGTCAGCCTGCGACGGGAGAGCGGAGTGACAGCGAGCGACGTCGCACGCATGATTAATCGTGACAAGTCCACGGTCTCACGCTTCGAAGCGTTGGACGGCGACCCCCGGCTTTCCACAGTCTTCCGGTACGCCCGGGCCGTCGGTGCAGCTGTCTCGATCTCTGTGGCGCGCCGTGAAACCCCGCGCGAGCTTCACCGTGACTACGTTGGCGTGTGGACTGGGGAGGGCATGTCGACGCAAGCGGCCAAACCCACCAAAATGTGCTCTGAGCAGAAGCCGATTTCGTTTCGGCTCTCGATCCCACACTGATGACGGACAAGGATCGGCAAGTCGCGCCCGCCGATGCTGGCGAACTTGCGGCGGGCATCACCGACGCAGTCACACAGTGGTTCCGTCGGGATGCTTCCACCACAGAGGCCCAGATAAACGACCTAGGATCCGGGTCTCGAAACGAGCCCACGGTCGAGTTGACGCCCAGTTGCCTGGGACAAGAGCGCGTTATCGTCGCCCGCGTCCGCATCGCCATCGAGCATCCTGAGATTTCATTGGACTACGCCTTGGGTGCTCAGTTTCAACACGGGTATTCCGGGCCCCTACCTGATGCGATTCTCGCTGAGTTCATGCGCGCCACCGCGGCGCCCATGCTCATCGGGATGATCCGCGGCGCCATCGCGACCGAATCTGCAATCTTTGGGGTCACCAAGATTCTCCTGCCGTACTTCATCGAAGCGCAGATTCGTACGCTCCCTGATGAGGCTTTCATCTCTGCTGCGTCTAACGCCGATGAGTCTGGTCGTACCGACTGAACGGCATCTGCCGCCCCTATTTGCCACTTTAGGAGACCGCCGGGACCGTACAGCGCCGAGAACGGTCCGGGAAGGTCCGCTGGATTGCCCCCTACCGGGATGCCAGCGGGCGTGAACACTCCAAGACCTTCGACCGCGAGAAAGACGCCAAGGACTGGGTGGGCGACCGGGAGAAAGAAGTCCGTGACGGTACGTGGGTGCCGCCGGACATCGCTGCAATGACGATCGCGCAGTGGTGTGAAATCTGGTACTCGGGACGCACGGGCATTGCGCCGGCCACGCTCGAGCAGTATCGCACGATCATCGATACCGACATTATCCCGGAACTCGGGTCGATCCCTGTGCGGACGCTCAAGACCTCCCGCTGTCGGAAGTGGGTCCGCGACCTCACAGAGACGCGGTCGTGGAGAGAGCCGATCGTAGAGAACATAGACGGCAAGAAGGTGGCGAGGCCCGACGTGCTCGCCGAGTCCACCGCCTCGACCCGCGCGCACGTGTTCGCGTCCATCCTCAAGGAAGCTGTTCAGGCGAGGGTGATCGTGCGCAAACCGATGGTCGGGATCCGGCCGCCGAAGCGCGCGGTCGAGTTGTCCACGGCCGTCGACCCTGTGGCCTTGCCGACTGGCGCGGAGCTGTGGGTGTATGGGACGTGTTTTCGGTAGCGATGTTCTGATGATCTGGTAGCGCGCGTACGAGCATCCGGTAGCGGGCCGCGGGGATTCGCTCGGCTCGCGCGCATTCGACCGGTGCCCGCCGTTCCAAGGCGGACGTACGGGCTGCGCGAGACACTGGGTCCGGGTTGGTGTCCGCTAGTAACCGAACGGGCAGGTGCACCGCTCTGAGTGAGTCACATGCCATCTCCGTGGGGTTCGAGGACGTGCTGCTCGTCCTCTGCGACCTGGACGGCCACCCGGAGATTGGGGAGCGCCCTAAAGGCCCAGTTCATAACTGGTTGCCACTGGCGTAGCGAGCAGCGCATTTGGGGAGGTCAGGTTCGCGTATCCTCCGCCAACTGGGCGGGGGGCTTGGTCCATTGCTCAGCGTCAGTATTCGAAGAAGCGACACCGGCTCGGCGTGCCCGACGCGATCAAATCTACATCCGCGCTTTCACCGCCCCTGCCCAGGCGAGCAGGGGGCGAACGGGGCGCCAGGCAAGTGCCACCTGATGCCATCGAGGCGCGCTATCCGATAGCCGTCCAAACGCTATCCGGTCGTCAGAACCGCGCTATCCGAAGCACGTCCCAAACACTGGCTCTGCGGGACGCGGCGCCTGATCTGATCGCGGAGGCGATCATCGTCGCTGCTGGGATCGGGTCGCGCCAGGGCGAGCTGCTGGGGCTGCGGCGGCGCAGCGTCGACTTCCTGCGCAAGGACATTGTCGTCGTCGAACAGGCCGTAACTCTGTCCCGCGGCGGGGCGGAGTTCCGGCCACCGAACACCCGGCAGGCGCTGCGACGCATCCCGGTCGGAGACGTGGTGATCGACGCGATCGCACGCCACCTCGAGAAGTACCCCTGCGAGCCGGACGAGGCGATCTTCCGCAAGCGGATGGGCCGGCTACACCGCCGGTCTGCGTTCGGGGTCTTGTGGCGCAAGGCCCGGCAGGAGGCCGGCGCCCGGGACACCCTGCGCTGGCACGAGCTGCGTCACTTCTACGCCTCCACGCTGATCGCCGGCGGAGCCTCGGTGCGAGAGGTCATGGAGCGGATGGGACACACGAGCGCCAAGGAAACCATCGCCAGGTACTCCCGCCTGTGGCCGGACCGGACCGAGTCCACGCGGGCCCTGGTTGACTCCGCACTCTCCCGCGGGACTGCTGCGGGACCACAGCCGCTCACAGGCCGCTGACCTGCACCTGCTACCTGTCTCCGGCTTACAGGCCGGCTCGTTCACCGATCATCGCCGCCCGGCCGGGTGGCCGCTCGAGCGTGTGCAGGCCCGGTGGGAGTCGAGAAATGCACGTCATGGGCGGGGCCGGGAGTGGATCCGCCCATGACGTGCACCCGACATCGTGCGGTTTACGAGGGGAGGATCCCCTCGATGCTTCCGAGCACGTCGTCGAGGCTGCCCGAGGCTCCGCCCTCGAGTTCGAAGTCGGTCGTCTCGCAGCCGAGCGTGAAGTTGTCGACCGCGACGTTCTCCGCCGTGTTGTCGCGAGTCTTCTGGACGCCGTACTCGGTGACCACCGCGTCAGGGTTGAGGTCGATGATCTCGTCGAGGGTCATCCGCGTGTTGCTCGGGATCGGCTCGCCGTCCTCGCCTTCGAGTGTGCGGGTGACCCAGAACTGGTCGTCGTCGCCGGGGTCGGCTGTCGACCAGCCATCTGCGGCGGGCGGGCTCCACACGATGGTGGCGAATCCGATGTCGCTGCCGGCGCGGTCCTCGTCGTCATGCAGGTTCGCGTTGTTGAGCCGGATCTGCAGCGCCGGTGCCTGGCCCTCAGAGGTGTACTCGAAGCTCAGCGGGGCCAGGCCGTCCCCGTCGCGAAGGAGGTCGGCCAGCGGCGCCTCGTCGGCATCCTTGTACAGCGATGACCCCTGCTCCGGGCTCGTGGGCAGTGTGAGCGCCGCGGCCCCCACAGTTTCCGGGGCTCCGTCGACCTCGGCGATCTCCGCCGCGGTCTCGTCGTCGGGTGTGAACCATCCGGAACCGGCCAGGGTCTCCGGGGTCACCACCTGGGTGCCGCAGTCATCCGGACCCGCCAGGCTGCCCGGAAGAGATGACTGCGCTCCTGCGATGGGGGCCGATAGTGCTGCGCCGGCGCCGAACGCGGCGGCCACCGAGGCCACTGCGGCTGATCGGACGAGGTTGTTCATGTGTTCCCCTTCTGCTCTTCGCGACCGTCGCCCTGACGGGTGCGAGATGGTGGTGCTGCTCACAATCGGCAGCTGCGCGCCACACAACCTCAGGGGCGTCGGGGGCTCAACCGGTCCGGGCCGAAGTCGGGTCGTGAATCACAGTGCACCGCACCGGAATTCGCAGCTCGCAGCGGGTCCGCGAACGTCAGGTGAGAGAAAAGTGCTCTATCTCGAAGTGGGGGGATCGGTGTCGGTGGTGGTGGTCTGAACGATGCGGGCCACCGCCGATCGTGCCACGGTACGCTCCGTGTGGGGCCCAGCATTCCGACCGGAGGAGACCTGCCATGGCCGACGACAAGTGGTATTACGACCTCGCCACGGGCGAAGCCGTGCAGGGCAAGGTCAGCGGCTGGGAGAACCGGATGGGCCCGTATGACAGTCGCGGGGAGGCCGAGGCCGCACTGGCCAGGGCCAGGGCCCGCAACGAGGCGTGGGACGCCCAGGATGAGGACGACTGACCTCCCACCCGCAGGGTCAGTCTCGCCTGCGGGATTTCTTCCCGCTCTTGTGCTTCTTGCGGCGCGTCGCGCGGCGCGATTCCGCGAGCTCGCGATACGCGGCGGTCACCGTGGCCGCGTCCGACTCGAAGCCGGCCAGGGTGAGTTCGGAGAACCCGCGCTCGTGCTCGTAGAGCACGCCGAACCCGAACGTCGACTCGCCGGCCGATTCCGCCCGTCGGGCGATGCGCCGGATCCACTGGCGGGCGGTCACACTGTCCTGGACCTCGCCCAGCACGGTGTGCAGTCGCTGGCACGCGGTCCGCAGCGGAGCCACGGTGAGCCCGCTCCGGTCCGGTAGCGAACCGACGTTGCGGCGCAGCGCCTTGGCGCGCTTGCGTACCACGTGGGTGAGTTCCTCGCGCTGGGCCAGCGTGAGATCCAGTGATTCCAGGTCGCGTTCGGTGCGTGTCCGGGTCTTGGTGAACCTGGCGAACTGCCGGTCGACTCCGCGCAGGATCGTCTCCTCGGCCTCGCGTCGCCGCTTCTTGCCGGTGGCGGGTATCTCGTCCACCTCGCGGCCGGCGTCCGGCTCGGTCCCGGCCACGCGGACGAGCTCGTGCAGTCCGTCGAGCAGATCGAGGTAGCGGTCGGAGACCAGGGCCGCGGTGACGCGCTCGCCGGCGCGCTTCTCCTCCGCGTCGAATTCGGTGCGTAGCCGCTCGCGTGTCCGGGGGCTCACCACGTCCTCGGGATATTCCGCGGCGATCGACCCGAGTCGCTCGTCGACCACCTGGATGTCACGCAGCTTGCCCAGTACCGCGGCGAGCAGCTTGAGTTCGTCCAGTATCCGGGCCGGGTCGACGTCGGTGCCCGCGGTCTCGGCGCCCAGTTCGGTGGCGTAGGTGCTGATGGTGCTGCGCAGTCCACGTACGGCGACGCGCATCTGGTGCACGCCGGTCATGGTGACGCGCCGCGCCGCCGCGTCGTGGTCGAGTAGCTGCAGGAGATCGTCTCCCAGCGCGTCGCGGACGGGGGAGACGTCGCGGTCCCACGCGTCGGGGACGGGACCCACCGCGCGGGCGAGTTTCGACGACGACGACGAGGACGTCGCCCCGGCGGCGATGCAGACCGCTGAGACCGCGGCCAGTGCCTCGTCGCCGTGGGGCAGGTCCGGGTCGACGAGTTCGGCCTCCCACTCCCGCCAGTGCGATGCGGACCCGCCGGGGATGAACGAGTCGGTGGAGACCCTGTCGTCGCAGAATTCCACGACCGCGGTCCCGTCTGGGTCTCTGAGCAGGACGACCTGCCGTCGGTTGTCGATCCGGGCGATCGGTGCGAGTTCCCGGCGGCGGACCAGGCCGGCTATGGCGGTGACGAGTGAGTCGGGGATGTCGTCTCCGAGGGGGGCCTGCAGCTCGAGTCGGCCGGCGCGGTCGGGGAGCTTGAGATGCCAGCCCTCGTCGCTGCCGCCGGTGCGGCGGCGCAGGGTCACCTTGTGGCGGGTGAGCGTCAGGTCCGGGGTGTCGTAGTAGGCCGCGGACAGTTCGTGTTCGACGGGTGCGTCCGCGACGAGCGGCGCGAAATCGTCCGCGGCCGGGGTCGGGACATCCGCCGTGACCTCGAATTTGCTCTCTACCTCGAGGGCCTCACTGATCGCCATGGCTTGGTTGTACCAGGTCCGGGTGAACGCAGCCGGACGCTTCACCCCTGGACCTCCTTACTAGCGGGTAAGGTCGAAGTGGTTCCGTTCACACCGCGCCGTCATGCGCCACGCGGGCTCGTCGACGCGCACGCGCGGTCGCCGGGCTCGCCGGACTGATCCGGGGCGGGCTCGAGCACCGACATCTCAGGGGGAGAAGCAGTGGAACAGATCAACACCGTCGACGTTCTGATCGTGGGGGCGGGCTTCTCCGGGCTGGGCGCGGCGATCCGGCTCGCGCAGGAGGGCTTCGAGGACCTCGTCGTCCTGGAACGCGGCTCCGATGTCGGGGGCACCTGGCGGGACAACAGCTACCCCGGTGCCGCGTGCGACGTCCCGTCGCACCTGTACTCGTACTCGTTCGCGCCCAACCCGGACTGGTCCCGGGCCTTCTCCCCGCAGGGGGAGATCTACGACTACATCCGCCGGGTGACCCGCGAGGCCGGGGTGCGCGAGAAGATCCGGTTCGGCGTGGAGGTCACCGCCGTCGACTTCGACGAACCCCGGGGCCGCTGGACCGTGCAGACCAGCGAGGGCACCTATGACGCCCGCGTCGTCGTGCTGGGTGTCGGCGCCCTGTGCGAGCCCAGGAACCCCGATATCGACGGGATCGAGGACTTCGCCGGGCCGGTCTTTCACACCGCGCGCTGGGATCACTCGGTGATGCTGGCGGACAAGCGGGTCGCGGTGATCGGTACCGGCGCCTCGGCCATCCAGGTGGTGCCGTCCATCGCGCCGACGGTTGCTCACCTGGACGTGTACCAGCGCACCGCGCCCTGGGTCCTGCCGCGCATCGACCGGACCTACCCGGACCTGGAGCGGAAGGCGTACCGCCGGATACCCGGACTGCAGCGCGCGGTTCGGGCGCTGCAGTACGCGAGCCGCGAGTTCCAGGTGGTGGGCCTGACGCGCAGCCGCGCGGCGCTGGCGCCCATCAAGGCCCTCGGACGAGCGCACCTGGCGATGCAGGTACGCGACCGGAAGCTACGCGAGGCCCTCACCCCGAGATTCGAGATCGGATGCAAACGCATCCTGCTGTCCAATACCTGGTATCCGGCTCTGTCCCGGGAGAACGTGGACCTGGTCACCTCTCCCATCACGCGGGTGACCAGCGACGGCATCGTCACCGCCGACGGCGTCGAGCACCCCACGGATGTCCTGGTGGTCGCCACCGGTTTCCACGTCACGGACTCCCCGTTCTTCGAGCGGGTGCGCGGCACCGACGGCCGGACGCTGGCCGACAAGTGGGCCGGCGACGGGATGGAGGCATACAAGGGCACGACCGTCTCGGGCTATCCCAATCTCTTCGTTCTGGTCGGCCCCGCGACGGGGCTGGGGCACTCGTCGATGATCTACATGATCGAGTCCCAGCTGAACTACCTCGCCGACGCCATGCAGACGATGCGGGCGCGGAACCTGCAGACCGTCGATGTCCGCGAGGTGGTCCAGGAGGCGTACAACGACGAGTTGCGCGCCAACACCGGCGACACCGTGTGGACGACCGGCTGTAAGAGCTGGTACCTCGACGACAAGGGCAACGCCCCCGCCGTGTGGCCCGACTTCACCTTCGTGTTCCGCAGGGAGACACGGGAATTCGACCTGAGCGCCTACCGCCGTACGCCGGTCGGTGCGACGGAGCCGTCGTCGTCGGGGGCCCGGGCATGAGTGGACTGATCAGACACCTGAGCGACACGGTCGGCGGGCTGACGGGCCGCCGACCCCGCTGGCGGATGGACGGCAAGGTCGTCGTCGTCACCGGCGCCGGTTCCGGGATCGGCCGGGAACTGGCGCGTGAGGCCGCCCGCCGCGGGGCGCGGTTGGCGCTGACCGACATCGACGTCGACGGACTCGCGGAAACCGTCACCCTCGCCCGCGGCGACGGCGCCGACGAGGTGCACTCGCAGCGGCTCGACGTCACCGAACAGGCCGCGGTCGCCGAGTACGCCGGGCTGGTCGCCGAGCACTTCGGCGAGGTGAACCTGGTGATCAACAATGCCGGCATCGCGTTCACCGGACGGGTCGAGGAATCGGGATACAAGGACATCGCCCGCGTCATGGACGTGGACTACTGGGGCGTGGTGCACGGAACCAAGGAGTTCCTGCCGCACCTCATCGCCTCCGGCGACGGTCACCTGGCGAACGTCTCCAGCATCTTCTCGTTCCTGTCCGTTCCCACCCAGAACTCGTACAACGCGGCCAAGGCCGCTGTGCAGCAGTTCACCGAGTCCCTACGGATGGAGATGATCGCGGCCGGCCGTCCGGTCGACGTGAGTTGCGTCCACCCGGGCGGCATCAAGACCGCCGTGGCGCGCAACGCCACCGCCGCCGAGGGGCTCGACAGCGCCGACTTCGCCGCGGTCTTCGACGAGAAGTTCGCCCGCACCGAGGCCTCGACGGCCGCGCGGGTCATCCTCGACGGGGTGGAGCGGCGGCGTGCCCGCATTCTCGTGGGACCGGATGCGTATGTCATCGACGCCCTGGTCCGGCTCTTCCCGTCCGCCTATCAGCGTGGAACGGTGCTCGTGTCCCGCAGGTTCGGCGTGATCTGACGCCGGACCGGTGGACCGGGCGCCGCTCCCTGCTCCGCGCAGAGGTCAGGGACGGAAGCGGTCGGTGGCCTCGAGCAGGTGATGGGTGATCCCCGGCTCGGACATCGCGTGACCGGCGTCGGCCACGATGTGGAGCTCCGAGCCCGGCCATGCCGCGTGCAGCTCCCAGGCGTTGGCCACCGGGCACACCACGTCGTAGCGGCCGTGCACGATGACCGCCGGCAGGTGCGAGATCCGGTCCATGCGGTCGAGGATCGGCGTGTCCGCCAGGAAGGCGTCGTGGGTGAAATAGTGGTTCTCGATCCGGGCGAACGCCAGGGCGAACCGGTCGCTGACCCCGTCCGGATCAGCCGTGCCCCCGGGTGCGGTCTGTCGGGGGAGCAGCATGGACGTCGAGGTCTCCCACGTTGTCCACGCACGGGCCGCCGCGATTTCCGTCTCCGGATCCCCGCAGTGCAGGAGGCGGTGGTACGCGGCAACGTGGTCGTAACCCGGCCGGTGGACGGCCTCGGGGCCGTCGGCGGCGAGCAACGGAGCCAGGTAGCCCTCCCAGACGTCCGGGAACAGGTGGGCCGCCCCGCCGCGGTAGAACCAGTCGATCTCCGACGGTCGGCACAGGAAGATCCCCCGCAACACCAGTCCCCGGACCCGATCGGGGTGCTCCTGCGCGTAGGCCAACGCCAACGTCGATCCCCATGACCCGCCGAAGACGAGCCACTGGTGGAGCCCCAGATGCGCGCGCAGTCGTTCGAGATCGGCCACCAGATGCCACGTGGTGTTGACGGACAGGTCGGCGCCGTCCGCGACATGCGGGACGCTGCGACCGCAGCCACGCTGGTCGACCAGGATGATCCGGTAGACCGACGGGTCGAACATCCTCCGGTGGGCCGGGTTGGTGCCGCCTCCGGGGCCGCCGTGCACGAACACCACGGGCGTGCCGTCCGGGCGGCCGGAGCACTCCCAGTACAGCTGCTGGCCGTCGCCCACGTCGAGCATCCCCGACTCGTGCGGCTGGATCTCCGGATACGGCGCCCGCCGCCCGGTGCCCCCTTCGCGGCCCTCTTCGCGCGCGAGAAGGTCCTGCGGTCGGGCGTCGACCCGGTCGGAGGCCATCAGAAGGAGTGCTCCGGGCCGGGGAAGGCGCGCGAGCGGACCTCATCTCCGTACTCGCGGGCGGCCTCACGCAGGGTGTCGGCCAGCCGGGCGTACTTCTTGACGAACTTCGCCGTGCGGCCGGTCCCGTGACCGGCCATGTCCTGCCACACGAGCACCTGGGCGTCGCAGCCGTTACCGGCGCCGATCCCGACGGTGGCGATCTCCAGTTCGGCGGAGATCTCCCTGGCCAGATCGGCGGGGACCATCTCCATGACCACGGAGAAGGCGCCGGCCTCCTGCACGGCGATGGCGTCCGCGCGGAGTTCGGCGGCGGCGTCGCCACGGCCCTGGACACGGAAACCGCCGAGTCCGTTGACGGACTGCGGCGTGAAGCCGATGTGGGCCATCACGGGGATGCCGGCGTCGACGATCGCCCGGATGTGCGGGGCCATCCGCACGCCGCCCTCGAGCTTGACCGCCTGCGCACCTCCCTCCTTCATCATCCGGACGGCCGCCTCCACGGCCCGGGTGGGGGAGGGCTCGTAGCTGCCGAACACCAGGTCGGCCACGACCAGCGCCCTGGGCGCGCCACGGGTGACGGCCCGCACCAGCGGGATCATCTCGTCCTCGGTGACCGGGACCGTGGTGTCGTAGCCGTAGACCACGTTCGCCGCGGAGTCGCCCACCAGCAGGACGGGAATCCCGGCCTCCTGGAAGAGACGGGCCGAGACGAAGTCGTACGCGGTGAGCATCGGCCAGGGCTCGCCGGCGGCCTTGAGCTCGGCGAGGTGGTGGATGCGGGTGACCCGGGTCAGACCCTGCTGTTCGGTGTCCGACGCGGCGCCGGATCCGTAGACGGGGGTGTCGGGGTTCTCGCTCATTGCGGTGTGGCCTTCCTTCGGTGACCTCGAGGCCGGCCGTGCGCCGGTCCCCGGGCGGACAGGGGGCGGTGACGTGCACGGGGAATCCGTGCGCCGTCGCCGACGAGTCTGCCACGCGCATTCCGGACGGGTTCGGTGGGTGCCCGGGCGCGATGCCCCGGAAGGGCCCGCGGGCGGGATGTCACACGGTCGTGATGCGGCAGGCACTAGGTTGGACGGCATGAACCGCCAGCAGGAGTACGTTCTCAGGACCCTAGAGGAACGCGACATCCGGTTCGTCCGGCTCTGGTTCACCGATGTGCTCGGGACGCTCAAATCCGTGGCCGTGGCACCGGCCGAGCTCGAGGGCGCCTTCGGGGAGGGCATCGGCTTCGACGGGTCCGCCATCGAGGGCTTCTCGAGGGTCTCCGAGGCGGACACGGTCGCCAAGCCCGACCCGTCGACGTTCCAGGTGCTGCCGTGGGCCCACGCCGACGGCGGCCAGCACTCGGCCCGCATCTTCTGCGACATCTTCAACCCGGACGGCAGCCCCAGCTGGGCCGACCCCCGGCACGTGCTGCGTCGTCAGCTCAACAAGGCCGCTGACCTCGGATTCTCCTGCTATGTGCACCCGGAGATCGAGTTCTTTCTGTTCCACAGTCTCGACACGGACGGTGCCGAGCCGGTGCCCACGGACAACGGCGGCTACTTCGACCAGGCGGTCCACGAAACGGCCCCGCATTTCCGACGCAACGCGATCGAGGCGCTCGAGGCCATGGGCATCTCCGTGGAGTTCTCGCATCACGAGGGCGCGCCGGGCCAGCAGGAGATCGACCTCCGCTACGCCGATGCGCTGAGCATGGCGGACAACATCATGACCTTCCGGTACATCGTCAAGGAGGTCGCGATGAACAACGGCGTGTGGGCCTCCTTCATGCCCAAGCCGCTGCGCGACCACCCGGGCTCGGCCATGCACACGCACATGAGCCTGTTCGAGGGAGACACCAACGCGTTCCACGATCCGGACGACGAGTACCAGCTGTCGGCCACCGCGAAGTCGTTCGTGGCCGGCATCCTCCGCCATTCCCCGGAGTTCTCGGCCGTCACCAACCAGTGGGTCAACTCCTACAAGCGGCTCATCGGTGGAGGGGAGGCCCCCACCGCGGCCACGTGGGGCCGGGCCAACCGGTCGGCGCTGGTGCGGGTGCCCAT
This sequence comes from Candidatus Dietzia intestinigallinarum, assembly GCA_019119875.1. Classification (GTDB taxonomy): domain Bacteria; phylum Actinomycetota; class Actinomycetes; order Mycobacteriales; family Mycobacteriaceae; genus Dietzia; species Dietzia intestinigallinarum. Next base: position 177,595 of record DWWG01000242.1, read on the forward strand.
GTACACCCCCAACAAGGCGTCGTCGCGCCGGATCGAGGTCCGCAGCCCGGACTCCGCCTGCAACCCGTATCTGGCGTTCGCGGTGATGTTCGCCGCCGGCATCAAGGGGGTGCAGGAGGGGTACGAGCTGCCGCCGGAGTCAGAAGACGACGTGTGGACCATGAGTCGCCGTGAGCGACGGGCGATGGGCTACACCGATCTGCCCGGCAGCCTCGAGCAGGCGCTGGACGCGATGGAGGAGTCGGAGCTCGTCGCCGAGGCGCTCGGCGAGCACGTGTTCGAGTTCTTCCTGCGCAACAAGCGTCGGGAGTGGCGCGAGTACCGCTCCGACGTGACCCCGTACGAGCTGCGCAACTACCTCAACCTGTGACCCGGGCGGCGGCGTGAGCAGAGACTCCTCCCGGCCCCGGATCCCCAGTCCCGGTCGCCTCGGACTGCTCGACGACCGCGCGGCGGACTGGCTGGAATACCTGGGATGGACCGACGACGACGCGGTGCCCGTCCTGTGGGCGCTCTCGCGTGCGCCGGATCCCGACCTCGCGCTGGGGGCGCTCGTGCGCCTGCGCGAGTCGCTGGCGATCGAATCCCATGCGCGCAGCGACGTCGGCACGGGCGTCGATGCTGGCGTGGCAGCGCTGGACTCGACGCTCCGGTCCGATCCGCGGGTGCGTGCGCGGCTGCTCGCCCTCCTCGGGTCGTCCAGCGCGTTGGGGGACCATCTGGTCGCCGAGCCGACCCGGTGGACACTGCTGCGGTCGTCGTTGCCCACCCGCCGCGACGTCCTGGCCCACATGCTCGGTGTCGTGGAGGCCGTCCCGGAGGCGCGCGCGGATGCCGGACCCGAGCCGACTCAGTCGGACGACCTGCGCAGCGTCGGCACCTACCGGGCCGGGGTCACCGGCGGCGCCGCGGTGAACGTGTTGCGCACGGCGTACCGCGACCAGGTCGCGTTGCTGGCCGCCCACGACCTGGCCGCCACCGTCGAGGCCGACGAACCGACCCTGTCGTTCGACGAGGTCGGCCACAGGCTGTCCGATCTCGCCGACGCGGCGCTCACGGCCGCGCTGGCCGTGGCGGTCGCGACCGTCTACCCGGATTCACCGATGCCGGCACGCCTCGCGGTGGTGGCGATGGGCAAGGGCGGGGCGCGCGAGCTCAACTACATCTCGGACGTCGACGTGATCTGCGTGGCCGAGCCCGCCGACACCAAGACCACCCGGGTGGCGGGGGAGATGATGCGTATCGGGACGATGGCGTTCTTCGAGGTGGACGCCGCGCTGCGCCCCGAGGGCAACGCCGGTGAACTGGTCCGCACCCTCGAGTCCCACACCGCCTACTACAGACGTTGGGCCAAGACGTGGGAGTTCCAGGCGCTGCTCAAGGCCCGCCCCATGACCGGTGATCTCGCACTCGGGCAGAGCTACCGCGAGGCGGTTCACCCGATGGTGTGGACCGCAGCCGAACGCGAGGACTTCGTCCACGACGTGCAGGCCATGCGCCGCCGCGTCGAGGAGAACGTGCCCGAGGCCCTGCGGGAGCGCGAACTCAAGCTCGGCCGGGGCGGTCTGCGCGACGTGGAGTTCGCGGTCCAGCTCCTGCAGATGGTGCACGGGCGCACCGACGAAGAACTGCGCGTCGCCAGTACCGTTGAGGCGCTGGGAGCGCTGCGCGCCGGCGGGTACATCGCCAGGGAGGACGGCGCGGACCTGATCGTCGCGTACGAGTTCCTCCGGCTCCTGGAGCACCGACTGCAGCTGCAACGCTACAAGCGGACGCACCTGCTGCCGGAGGACGGTGACGAGGAGGCCTACCGCTGGCTGGCCCGCGCCTCGAACATCCGGCCCGAAGGCCCGCGTGACGCCGCGCAGGTGCTGCGACGCAACCTGCGTGACATCCGACGACGGGTGCGGCGCCTGCACTCGAAGCTCTTCTACCGTCCCCTGCTGGACTCGATCGCGTCCTACGACGCCGAGGCCCTGTCGCTCAGCCCCCAGGCCATGGAGCGTCAGCTCGGTGCGCTCGGCTTCGCCGCCCCGCGTAACGCCCTCGGGCACCTGCGTGCCCTGGCGGGCCAGAACAACCGCCGTGGCCGCATCCAGGCGCTGTTGCTGCCGACCTTCATGGAGTGGCTGGCGGACACCCCCGACCCGGACGCGGGTCTGCTGGCCTACCGGCGGCTGTGCGAGGAGAACGAGGAGATCACGTGGTTCCTGCGCACCCTTCGTGACGACAGCATCGTGGCGCGGCGCCTCATCCGGGTCCTGGGAACATCCGCGTTCGTCGCCGAGCTGCTCATGCGGAACCCCGAGGTGATCCCCGACCTCACGGACGGTGCGGAAGGGCCGGTGCTGGTGGCGTCGCGGGTCTCCGACATCGCCTCCGCGCTCACCGCCGCCGCAGAGCGGCACCGCACGCCGGAGCGGGTGATCGCGGCGGCCAGGTCGCTGCGTCGCGCCGAGCTGGCGCGCATCGGTGCGGCGGACGTGCTGCGCATGATCTCGGTGCCGGAGGTCGGCAGACGACTCACGTCCGTGTGGCGGGCGGTGCTTCAGGCGGCGTTGGCGTCGGTGGTCCGCGACATGATGCCCCACGGCGGCACCCCGCCGGCCCGGCTGGCCTACATCGGTATGGGGCGACTCGGCGGCAACGAGCTGTCGTACGGCTCGGACGCGGACGTGATGATCGTGTGCGACCCCGCCGAGGGCATCGCCGAGGAGGACGCTCTGAAATGGGCCACGCAGGTGGCCGAACGCGTGGGGGCGCTGCTGTCCTCGCCGTCGTCGGATCCACCCCTGGACCTCGACACCGACCTGCGGCCCGAGGGCCGCAACGGCCCCCTCGTACGCACCCTCGCCTCCTACCGGGCGTACTACTCCACCTGGGCCGAGACGTGGGAGCTCCAGGCCCTGCTCCGTGCCTCCTTCGCGGCGGGCGACCGGGCTCTGGGCCTGGACTTCCTCCACATGATCGACGAATTCCGCTACCCGGAGAACGGCGTCCCCCACAAGGTGGTGCAGGAGATTCGGCGGATGAAGGCGCGGATCGATTCGGAGCGACTCCCGCGCGGGGCGGACCCGGCCACCCACACCAAGCTCGGTCGCGGCGGTCTGGCGGATGTCGAGTGGTGCGCCCAGCTGCTCACCATGCAGCACGCCGCGCGGGTACCCGGCCTGCACACGACGTCCACCCTCGAGACGCTCGACGCGGCGGCCTCCGCGGAACTGATCAGTGAGGGGGACCGTGACGCACTGGTCCAGTCGTGGCTCATGGCCGGGCACGCCCGGAACGCGCTGGTGCTGGCCCGGGGCAAGGCGGTCGACCAGCTCCCCGGCCAGGGCAAGATCCTCGCCGCGGTCGCTTCGATCTGTACCGGGTCGTCGGACGGCGCCGAGTTCCTCAACGAATATCTGCGCGTGACCCGCATCGGGCGCAAGGCCGTCGACCACGTGTTCTGGGGCGAGGGCTGACACCGCCGCGGCAGGTCAGGGGAGATGCCAGGGTGTTCACCGATGCGCCGGGGGCGTGCACGGCGATAACCTGGGCACATGCCAGTCACCATGAACCTCACCCTCACCCTCGACGGGGTCACCTACGGCGACCTGTACGAGTTCGTCGACGCCGTCCGCGCCGCCGGCGTACCCGCCGACGAGCGAGTCCGCTGCCTCGGGTCCGACGAGAAGGGCGACCGGTTCGAGATCGAACTGGGCCCGGACCGTCGGCGTCCCGGGGCCGCGAGCGCCGCGTCGGGAGCCCTCGTGGGGCAGCCCGACGTGCAGGGCACGGCGCCGTCGTCCGCCCCGACCGTGGCCTCGGTCGCCGAGACCGTTCGGTCCATGGTCCGCAACGGTGACGACCTGGACCGTGTGATCGCCGCACTGGGGGATCTGCGCAAGTTCCTGCGGTGACCTCCCGGACCAGCACTGTGCGCGCGGACCACACCGACCATCCGGGAGTGCAGGCCACGGTGCGTCTACCCCCTCACCGTGCTCGGTGACCTACCATCTGCACCATGAGTTCACGTTCGCGACTTCTCGCCTCCGGCTCGACCGCCGTCGCGTTGGCCGCCGTGCTCGCCGGATGTGGCGGAGCGACGGTGGACGGGGAGGCCCCGGAGATCACAGCGGACAGCCCGAGCTCCACCACCTCCTCCACACCGTTCATCGAGGAACGTCCGGAGAAGCCGACCGGACCGGTCCCGCCGCCCCCTCCGCAGGACCCGGAGCCCGAGCCGATGCCCGGAGAGCCCGATCCGCCCGCCGCCCCCGAGCCCCCGGCACCCGCCC
>DWWG01000034.1 GCA_019119875.1 Candidatus Dietzia intestinigallinarum
CCTACAGGCGCGCGGCGAGCTCGACCCCCTGCCTGATGGCCCGTTTGGCATCGAGCTCCGCGGCCACGTCGGCCCCGCCGATCACGTGCACCCTCGGCCCCACCCCGGCCCCGCCCTGAGCTCCCGCCCCACCCGGCGACCCGAGCAGCTCGTCGGCCAGGTCGCGGACCGACTCCTGGCCCGCGCACACCACGATCGAGTCGACGCGCACAACCTGCGGACGGCCCCCGGAGTCGAGGATGTGGAGCCCGTCGTCGTCGACCCTCTCGTAGGTCACGCCGGTGTACCCACGGACGCCGCCGGCGTCGAGCTCGGCGCGGTGCACCCACCCGGTGGTCTTGCCCAGGCCGCGGCCGATCCTCGACGTCTTGCGCTGCAGCAGGTGCACCTCGTGGGCGGGTTCGTCGACGACCGCGGTCCCCAGCCCCGCGCGCACGCTCGCGGGATCGGCCACTCCCCACCGGCGATTCCACGCCTCGACGTCTGTCGAGTGCCCGTGGGGCTCGCGCCCGTCGATCGCGATACCCGGACCTCCGGCCAGGAGGAACTCGGAGACGTCGACCCCGATCCCACCCGCCCCGATCACGGCCACCCGCCGGCCCGGGGTCCGTTCGCCGGTGAGCAGCTGCGGATAGGTCATGACCATGGGATGCCCGGCACCGGGCAGATCCAGCACCCGCGGGCGGACGCCGGTGGCCACCACTACGTGGTCGAAGCGCACCAGGTCCGCGGCCTCGGCGCGGTGACCCAGGTGGACGGGCACGCCGAGCACGTCCAGGCGACGGCTGAAATAGGCCAGCGACGCGGCGAACTCCTCTTTGCCGGGCACGCGCATGGCGTAGCGGAACTGGCCGCCGATCTCGCCCTCCGCCTCGAAGACCTCCACCGCCAGACCTCGAGCGGCCGCCGCCTCGGCACACGCGAGCCCCGCCGGCCCCGCGCCCACCACGGCCACCCGGCGACGGGCGGGTACGACGGTCAGTTGCAGCTCCGTCTCGCGGCCCGCACGCGGGTTCACCAGGCAGGACGCGCGCTTGTTGGCGAAGGTGTGGTCGAGGCACGCCTGGTTGCAGGCGATACAGATGTTGATCTCATCGGCCCGCCCCTCGGAGACCTTGGCGATGAACGCCGGGTCGGCGAGCAACGGCCGGGCCATGGACACCAGATCGGCCTGCCCGTCTGCGAGGATCTGCTCGGCCACGTCCGGGGTGTTGATGCGATTGGACGCGATCACCGGCACGTCCACCACCGACTTCAGTCGGCCCGTCAGGCCGGCGAACGCGGCCCGCGGCACCGAGGTGACGATGGTGGGGATCCGTGCCTCGTGCCAGCCGATCCCCGTGTTGAACACGTCCACGCCCGCGGCCTCGAGTCGCTGCGCCAGTTCGACGGTCTCGTCCCAGGTCTGGCCGTCCTCGACCAGGTCGAGCAGGCTGATCCGGTACTGCAGGAGGAAGTCGGGCCCCACCTCGGCGCGGATGCGGCGCACGATCTCCTCGGGCAGGCGCATGCGCTTGCTCGCGGTGCCGCCCCAGGCGTCGGTGCGATGGTTGGTGCGGGCGGCGAGGAACTGGTTGATCAGGTAGCCCTCGGAGCCCATGATCTCGATGCCGTCGTAGCCCGCCCGCCTGGCCAGCCGCGCCGCCCGCACCCAGTGGCCGATGGTCTTGTCGACACCCCGGGCGCTCAGGGCGCGGGCCGGGAAGGGGCTGATGGGGGACTTTGACGACGACGACGAGCGCACGAACGGCTGATACCCGTACCGTCCCGCATGCAACACCTGTAGCAGTATGTGCGCTCCCTCGGCGTGGACGGCGTCGGTGAGCGCGCGGTGCCTGTCGGCCATGCGGCGACTCGACATCATCGACCCGGCGGGCAGCAGCCATCCCTCGACATTCGGCGCGTATCCGCCGGTCACGAGCATCGCGGCGCCGCCCCGGGCCCGCTCGACGAAGTAGGCGGTGAGCTCGGGCAGATGCCTGCTGCGGTCCTCTAGCCCGGTGTGCATCGACCCCATGACCAGGCGGTTGCGCAGGGTGAGGGGCCCGACGGCGAGGGGGCTGAGAAGCATCTGGTGACCGGTGCTCATGCCTCGTATTGTGCCCCGCCCCGACACGAACTTACTAGCGAGTAAGGAATTTTCGGGGCGCGGGCATCCCGCCGCGGCCGCGCCCCCTTCCCGGCGGGGTCGCTTCCCCTCACCCAGCGGTCGCGCCTCCTTCCCCCAGCGGTCGCGACTCCCGGCTTGCGCCCCTACCCTGACCGCACGGCATTCCCGTGCCGTCCGAGACCGCCCGCCCGATCCGGCCTTGTTGACCCCCGATGGCCGTCCGCCCGAGCCTGTCAGCCACCCGATGACCGTCCGCCCGATTTGAGCCTGTCAGCCACCCGAACCGAGCCCTGAAGGAGCACTGTTCATGGGAATTCTCACGAGTCGTCGTGCCCTCGCCGTCGTCGCCGTCGTCGTCTCCACCGGCCTCGCCGCACCGACCCTGGCCCCGGCGGCCGGAGCACAGTCCCAGTCTCTCACCGCGGGCAACCCCGCGGCCTGCGCCGAGGCGAGTCCCGGCGAGCTGGCGGAGGTCGTCGACGACATCCACGAGCACACCAACCGCGAGCGCGCCGAGGCCGGCGTGGCGCCCGTCGAGCGGCTCGGCAACCTCGACGGCATCGCGCAGGACTGGAGCGCACAGATGGCCGCCAGCGACACCATGCGCCACAACCCCGACATCCGCGCGCAGGTCGACCAGGCCTTCCCCGGCCAGTGGCGCAGCTACGGGGAGAACGTGCTGCAGAACTGGTGCGGCGCGAGTGGCGAGCAGCTGGTGGCGCAGTGGATGAGATCCCCTGCGCACCGGGTCAACCTGCTCAACCCGGCGCACACGCACCTCGGCGTGGGCGCGGCGGTGGCCGATAGCGCGAAGCTGTACTCGACGCAGAACTTCGTCCGGCTGCGGTGACGGCCCCGCCGGGCGGGGGCAGCGGGCTCTCGTCCGCGGGGCGGCGGGGGCACTCGGTGCTCGTCCGCGGGTCGGCGGGGGCAGCCCCGTGTAACGCGTGTGACTAAAGTGGCGACAGATGCAGGAGTGACGAGTGGTGAGCCTTCCCGGCAGCGCTCGTCTCCCCACCGCCACCAGGCCTCGGCGCGAGCCGTGGCCCGAGGAAAGGACCCAACGCGTGCGTCATCATCTCCGTTCGGTTGTCGTCATCGGTACATCCGCCCTCCTGCTCGGCTCGGGAGCCGGCACCGCGGCCGCCCAGGGGTCCCTGCAGTTCACGCTGCCGTTCCCGATCTCGATTCCGGGCCTCACCGCGCCCGCCTCTCCAGCCGACGAGCCCGGGGTCGGCGACCCGGCGGCGGAACTCCTGCCCGCAGACCCGGCCCCGGCCGAGCTCCTGCCCACTGAACTGGCACCGGCCGAGCTCCTGCCCGCGGACCTGGTCGACCGGGCCTTCGAGGGCAGGATCGTGGCCGCCGTCAACGAGGCCCGCACCGCCGTCGGCGCCGACCGACTCGTCACCGACCGTGAACTCGAGGCCGTCGCCGGCACACGCGCCGCGGAACTAGCCGCGGGCGACCCCTCCACCGGCGAGGTGCCCGTGCCCGGCGACGCCGTCCCGGCAGCGACTGCCACCGACCGCAACGTGCTCGCCCTGCCCGAGGGCTCGACACCGCAGCAGGTGCTCGTCGCCCTGCTCGGCGACACCGGGATGCGCGAGCGCATGCTCGACGGCGAGTTCACGCGCATCGGGGTGGGCACGGCCACCGGCGAGGACGGCCGGATACACGTGGTGCAGGAGTTCTACCGCGGCTGACCCGCACCGCCGCGCGCGATGTGGGCGCCTGCGGCGTGGGGGCGGGGCGCCTGCGGGTTGTGCACCCTCCCTGCCCGCCGCGTGAGAGGCGCCCGCGGGTTGTGCATCATCTCCGCCGACCCAGACCGAACATATGCGCGATCTGCGGCACCGAACGGGCACACAACCCGGCCGAGCCCGCCCCGCGGATGTACGACCCGGCCGAGGACCCGGTCAGCCGGTCGCAACCCCGGCCAGCACCGCGTCCAGCCCGGCGTCGAAGCGTGGAGCGAAGTCGACGGCAGGCAGCTGCGGATCCGCGACCCGCAGATTGTGGTGCGTCTGCTCCTCGAGGCAGAACCCGATCACGTAGCCGGTCAGCGCGGTGGTGAGCCCGGGCGCGCGGTCAGCCCGGCCGTGCCGGACACAGGTCGCCTCGACAGCCCCGGCCACCGGGTTGACGGCTCCCGCCGCCAGCCCGAGCGCCACGATCTCGGCGCCGTCGGGCACCCCCGCCACCGCGGCCCGCAACGATTCACCGATCGCCCGCAGCTCGGCGGCGGCAGAATCACTCGCCTCGACCGGCCCCATGGTGGCCAGCACTCGTTCGGCGACGGCGGTGAGCAGGACCTGCTTGGACGGAACGTGCCAGTACAGCGCGCTCGGCTGAACCCCGATACGTGTTGCGAGCGTGCGCATCGACATGCCCGCCAACCCCGACTCCCGCAGGAGCTCGAGCGCGCTGTCGACAACCGAGGTCTTGGATAGGGCCACGACCCCAGATCGTACCGGGCCACCACCCGCCCTCCTGAACGCTGTACAAGCGCCACGATCCCGACTACCTTGAACGCCGTTCAGTGAACGTCGTTCAGGAGGAGCCATGGCCACCACCCCCGAGTCCGCCGCGCCACACCCCGTCGCCGCCCAGCCGCCCGCCGCCACGCGTTGGCACGATCTCGCCGACCACGTCCTGGCGGGCAACCAGATCTCCGCCGCCGAGGCCCTGGCCGTCCTGCGCGCCCCCGATTCCCAGCTCATGGAGGTCGTGGCCGCCGCCTCCCGCCTGCGCTTCCACCACTTCAGCAACAAGGTCAAGGTCAACTACCTGGTCAACCTCAAGAGCGGCCTGTGTCCGGAGGACTGCTTCTACTGCTCGCAGCGCCTCAATTCGACGGCCGGCATCCTCCGCTACACGTGGCTGAACACCGAGGAGGCCGTCACGGCGGCCAGGGCGGGCATCGCGGCGGGCGCCTCGCGCGTCTGCCTTGTCGCCAGCGGCACGGGCCCGAGCAACCGGGAGGTCGGCAAGGTCACCGACATCATCGAGGCCATCAAGTCCGACACGCCGGGCGTCGAGGTCTGCGCGTGCCTGGGTGCGCTGAAGGACGGCCAGGCCGCGAAGCTGTGCGCGAGCGGCGCGGACGCCTACAACCACAACCTCAACACGGCCGAGAGCCACTACGAGGAGATCTGCACCACGCACACGTACGCCGACCGCGAGCACACGGTCGCCGAGGCGCACGGCGCGGGACTGTCGGCGTGCTCGGGTTTCATCGCCGGCATGGGCGAGACTCACGAGCAGCTGGTCGAGCTGGCCTTCGATCTGCGCGCGAAGGGCGTGGACTCGATCCCGGTCAACTTCCTGCTGCCCTTCGACGGCACCCCGCTGGAGGGCGTCGACGCGCTCAACCCGCGCGACTGCCTGCGCATCCTCGCGATGGTGCGGTTCGTCGCCCCGGACACCGAGATCCGTGTGGCCGCCGGCCGTGAGCGCCACCTCGGCAACCTGCAGGGCATCGCGTTGTATGTCGCCAACTCGCTGTTCCTGGGCGACTATCTCACCTCCGAGGGCCAGCCGGGCGCGGCCGACCTGGAGATGATCGCCGATGCGGGGCTCGAGGTCCTGCGCATGGATACGGACGTAGAGGGCGGCGCCGGAGAGTCCGACGACGACAACGCCCCCACCGCGACGCCCCCCACCGGCCAGGCTGCAGTCACCGGGCCGGCCGACACGGGCGCGTCGTCCACTGAGTCCAAGCAGAATCCGGTGCCGATCCGCACCCGGGGCGCCGGCACCACCGAGCCCGCGAACGCCTGACATGACCGCGCAGTTCACTCCTCGGATCCCCGCCGCCGGGCACGGGTCAGAGGCCGGGAGCGGCTCCGCCTCTGGGCACGGAACCGAAGCCGGGAGCGGCCCAGCGCCCGGCCACGCGCCCGGGTCCGCGTCCGGCAGCGTCCCCGCCGGCGGCCCGGACGTCGCAGCACTGCTGGCCGCCGACGCCGAGCACGTCTGGCATCCCTACGGCGGCTTCCCGGCGTCCACGCAGCCGCTGCCCGTGGCCTCGGCCGACGGGGTCCGGCTGCGCCTGGCCGACGGCCGCGAGCTCATCGACGGCATGAGCTCGTGGTGGGCGGCCGTCCACGGCTACCGGCACCCGCACCTGGACGCGGCCGCGCACCGCCAGGTCGACGCGATGAGCCATGTCATGTTCGGCGGGCTCACGCACGCCCCGGCGGTGGAGCTCGCGCAACGGCTGGCGCGGATGGCACCGGGAGAGCTGAACAAAGTCTTCCTCGCGGACTCGGGTTCGGTGTCTGTGGAGGTCGCGGCCAAGATGGCCATCCAGTACCAGCGGTCGCTGGGCCGCCCGGGCCGCACCCGGCTGGCCACGTGGCGCGGCGGCTACCACGGCGACACGCTCAGCCCGATGAGCGTCTGCGACCCCACCGGCGGCATGCACAGTCTGTGGCGCGGGGTCGTCCGCGAGCAGGTGTTCGCCCCCGCCCCGCCCGCGGACTACCGCCCCGACTACGTCGCCGAGCTCGAGCGCACGATCGGAGACCACGCTGACGAGCTGGCGGCGATCATCGTCGAGCCGGTGGTCCAGGGCGCCGGCGGGATGCGCTTCCACCACCCGGGCTACCTGCGGGATCTGCGGCGCCTGGCCGACGAGACCGGCGTGCTGCTGATCTTCGACGAGATCGCCACCGCCTTCGGCCGCACTGGCGAGCTGTTCGCCGCCGATCACGCGGGCGTCGCGCCCGACATCCTCTGCCTGGGCAAGGCCCTGACCGGCGGATACCTCACGCTGGCGGCGACGCTCACCACCGATCGCGTGGCCGAGGTGATCAGCTCGGGTGAGGCGGGCGGGCTCGCGCACGGTCCGACGTTCATGGGCAATCCCCTGGCCTGCGCGGTCGCGGGCGCCTCGCTCGACCTCATCGAGTCCGGTGCCTGGCGTGAGCAGGTGCCACGCATCTCCGAGCGTCTGCGCCGCGGTCTGGCGCCGGCGCTCGACCTCCCGGGCGTGGTGGACGTGCGGGTGCTGGGCGCGATCGGTGTGGTGCAGCTGGACCGTCCGGTGGAGATGACGACGACGACGTCGGCCATCACCGAGCGAGGCGTGTGGCTACGCCCCTTCCGCGATCTCATCTACACGATGCCGCCCTACATCTGTAGCGATGAGGAGATCGACGCGATCTGTGCCGCAGCCCTCGCCGGGGCGCAGGTAGGAGCAGCACGATGACCCACTCCCCCGCGCTGGACTGGCTCGACGCCGCCGCCGAGGACCGCAGGTCCCGCCACCTCGACCGTGCCCTGCGGCCTCGTGCCGCCGACGACGGCGTGATCGATCTGGCCTCCAACGACTACCTCGGCCTGAGCACCCACCCCGAGGTCGTACAGGGGGCGATCGAGGCGACCCGCCGCTGGGGCGCCGGCTCCGGAGGGTCGCGCCTGGTCACCGGCACGACCGCCGACCACCAGGCGCTGGAGTCCGAGCTGGCCGACTTCACCGGCCACCCCGCCGCGCTGGTGTTCTCCTCCGGGTACACCGCCAATCTCGGCGCCGTGGTGGCGCTGTCCGGCCGCGGGTCGCTGATCGTCTCCGACGGCGGATCTCACGCCTCACTGGTGGATGCGTGCAGGCTGTCGCGGGCGCGCGTCGTCGTCGTCGAACGGGGTGACACCTCGGCCGTGGAACGGGCCCTACGGGGGCGATCCGAGGAGCGGGCGCTGGTCGTCACCGACTCGGTGTACAGCGCCGACGGCCACCTCGCACCGCTCGGCGCCCTGCACGACGTGTGCGAGCGGCACGGCGCGGTCATGCTCGTGGACGAGGCGCACGGACTGGGGGTGCGCGGCGACGGCGGGCGCGGACTGGTGGACGAGTCGGGGCTGACACGGCACGAGGACGTGGTGGTCACGGCGACGTTGTCCAAGGCGCTCGGGGCGCAGGGCGGGGTGGTGCTGTCCTCCGGGCGGGTGCGCGATCATCTCATCGACACGGCGCGCACCTTCATCTTCGACACCGGCCTCGCACCGGCGAGTGTGGGCGCGGCGCGGGCGGCGCTGGCGGTGTTGCGGCGCGAGCCGGCTCGGGCACGGCGCGTGCTGGAGGTGGCCGAGCACCTGGCCGAGGTGACCGGCGCGGACCGGCCCACGTCGGCGGTGGTGTCGGTGATCCTGGGTGATGCCGGACGCGCCTTCGCGGCCTCGCAGCGCTGCGCCGAACTGGGGCTCAGGGT
>DWWG01000035.1 GCA_019119875.1 Candidatus Dietzia intestinigallinarum
ATCGCCGCTCGCGCCGTGTTGTCGAGCTCGGGAACGGGGAAGGTGTTCCAGGTCAGGGTGTTTGAGAAGCGCAGACGAGACTCCAGTCGTCCTCCGATGGCTTGCTGCCAGGCGATGAACATCGACGACGAGATCAGTGCGAACAGAAGGCCGTCTTCGTCGGCGACCTGGAAGTTTGCGTTGCCCGAGATCACCTCTGGAAGAAATCGTTGTGCCAAGAAGTACGGGCGGTTTTCACTTACATGGGCGGGGATCGCCAGGAAGGGGACCGCGGTACTTCTGATCTCGGTGAATAGGTGCGGGGTGTAGGCGGCTTCGCGGGTGCTTGCTTTGCGGCTACCAGCACGGAAGCTTTGACAGGCTTTGATCTGCCCCCTCAAGTAGGAGGACGCTTTCAAGTCGGCGGGATCGAAGTCGTCGTCGGCCATCCAGAGGCACCATCTGTCGGTGCCGTTGATGAGTTCTTTTGCTCCGATGTAGGGGCGTACGTACTTCATCGCGAGGGGATCGTGTTCGGGGCGGGGGGTGCCGGCCTTCGGGACCAGGTGCCCGCCATCGGCAGGTTTTGATCCGTAGGTCACGGCACCAAGTTCTAGCGAGAGTGGTTTCGAGCGCTTGGCGATGAGCACGTTCGGACCGTCGATGAGATAGGCGTTGATGCCTTGCTCGACGGTGACCTCGGCCGGTGCAGCGTTGATGTCGGGGGAGGTCCACAGGCGTTGCTTGGGTCCGCGGTCTCGGGTGAATCCGACGATGACGCAGTGCACTGCTGCTTTGCCGGGCGCTTCGGAGTCCCACGCGAATGTGCGGTGCGCGTACTTGATGCGCCACCCCTCACGTTGAATCGGGGCGAAGAGTGCGGGCACGGGTTGGCCTTGGGTAATCGAGTTGGTCGTGACATAGCCGAACTCTCCGGAACGCCCGTCGGCATAGAGGTGCAGTGCTTGGGCGTGCCAGCCGGTGACAAGGTCCAGGTAGCCGTCGTAGTCGCGGCCCCACACGCGGCGCATGTCCGCGGTCTGTTCGGTGGTCTTGGTGTACTGCCCGATGAAGGGCGGGTTGCCGAACACGTACGTGTCGCCTGAAGTGGCTGGGATGAGGTGGCTCCAGTCGACCTGGAGGGCGTTGGTGTGGTGAATGTGGGCGGTAATCTCGATAGGCAGCCGTTCGGGTGCTTGTCCGACGGCTGCGGCGAGTTCGCGGTTGGCTTGGTGGTCGACGAGGAACATGGCGGTCTCGGCGATTTTGGCCGGCCACCAGTTGATCTCGATGCCGTGGAACTGGCCGATGGTGAGCGTGGTTTCCAGCGTGGCGTCCAGCGCCATGCCGGTCTGACCTTCACGCGTGCGGATCTCTGTGATGATCTGGGTTTCGATCCGTCGCAGGTCGCGGTAGGCGACCACCAGGAAGTTCCCGCACCCACAGGCCGGGTCAACAAACACGTGGGTGGCCAGCCTGTCCCGGAACTGGCGTAGTGCTTTGACGCTGGTGGACTTATTGCCGCACAGGCGGTCTGCCTCGGCCTGGAGGTCGTCCAGGAACAGCGGGCCGATGGTCTTGAGAATATTCGTCTCGGAGGTGTAGTGCTCGCCGGCCGCACGGCGGGCCTCTTTGCTCTTGACGAGCTGGAACATGGCGCCGAACACGGCCGGGGAGATGCGGGTCCACCTAAAGCGGCACGCCGCCAGGAGCGCATCGCGCATATCGGGTGTGAAATACTCCAGCGGTAAGGGGTCGGCGAACAGGGCGCCGTTGACGTACGGGAAACGGGCAAGCAGGTCGCCCAGGTGCTTGCTGCGCTTGCCTGTAGGTGTGTTGAGCACGCCGAACAGGGAGTGCAGTTGTGCGCCGAGGTTGTCGGCGTCGGTGCGTTGTTCGACCCACCGGTGGAACAGGTCGGCTTCCCATAGGCCGGCGTCGTCGCCGTAGAGCAGGAACAGGATGCGGGTCAGCATCATCGAGGCTCGCTGCACGCTCTCGTCCTCGTCGGCGTCTGCCTCCAGGGCCAGGTCGTCGCCGACGGCTTGGTCGGCCTCGTCACCGACCATCGCCTCATACAGCTGCGCCATGAGCTCGGCGGCGTGGATGGAGGCGTGCTGCTCTTCACGCCGTGTGACGGTCTCGTGCCCGGCCAGAAACAGCATCGCGTCGAGGTGGTCTGGCACCTGGTCGATCGTGAACTCGACGTGGCTTGCCTCTTCGCCGAGTTCGTCGATGCGGATCCGGGCGAAGTCGGTGACGACGACGTACTTGGGGAACTCGTGCTTGCCGACCGAACCCCCGGCGAGATAGTCGAGAGCCTGGGACTGGGCCTTGTCCAGGTCGAAACCGAGGGACTTGGCTTCGCCGAGGAACACCCCGGACTGGAACACATCAATCGAACCGCGATTGCCGGTGGAAGCGCGGACTGCGTCTCGCTCGAACAGGTCTATGCGGGCAGCGTTGATATCGAAGCAGGCCAGCAGATCAGACCAGAAGGACTGGGCGAAACTCGACTCAGTGCCAGTAACTCCGTCGCTACGCCACCCAGCGATACGGTCGGACCAGTGAGCCGAGAACTCTCGTAACCGTTGAAGAATCTGACCCCGGTCCAACGTTGTCGCCGACACGCACACACTCCTGGTCTCCACAGATAGGTCGTGTGCCATCTTTCCAGCACTTCACAGGCGCAGGTTGGGGACGGTAGAGGTCAGTTCGGCCGCTGCGCTATCGCTAGCGGTCACCGTTCATTGGTCGGCGGGTACGCAACGTGCGTCCGCCACGGAAGGTCGGCTTCCCGTCGGCACCGTGCCGGTGCCGACGGGGATCTCGGGCAGCTCTACGCAAATCGGTCAGCAGCTCACGGGCGCGAGCGTCGCCGAGCTCGCCGATCGCGATCGGGTACGCGCCGTGGGCGTGGGGGTCGAAGTCGGCCAGGCCGGCAACGGCGCGGTGCCAGCGCAGCAAGTCCAGGAACAGCCCCTCCCCCACCTGGTCGGCCGCGCGACGGATCAGGGTCAGCAGCTCGTCCATGCCGGGCACGGTAGCGGCCCGCTCCGACACTCCCCCTACGGCTGGGAATCACCGACACACGCACACTCTCCCGGCCTTCAATGACGGCCCTTCCCGGTTCCGATCACTTCGGGGATAAATCCTGTCCGGGTGATCGCTTAGCCTGCGTGCGACACCAACCACCGGGAGGAATTCCACCATGCGTTATAAGCCCTCATGTCTCGACTGGGGCCTGTCCGAGCGTCTCACCTGGGATTTTTCACGCGCCCTGTGCGAGGCCCACCACCCCGATCGCCCCGTGAGCTTCCAGCGCCAGTTCGTGCAGTTGAGCTACCTTTACGATGTTCTGCGCTCGCTGTCGGAAGCGGGTTGGTTGGGGTTCGCTCACCCTGCCGAGATCCCGGTCATTGAGGAGCTGATGATGCGTGTGCAGGACCTCCAGGTCGAGCTGAGGAAAGGCCCTGCTCACCAGTAAGCGCGAGACTGTCAGGCACACGCTCCCCAGAGGCCGTGGCCTTGGTCGCGGGCGGTGGTCTCGGCCTGGCTGTACTGCTCGGCCAGCGAGTGCGGGAATGTGGTGGTCTGGGCGTAGCCCTCGGACACGAGCACTTGCCCGAGGTTGTCGTCACCGATGGTGATGTGCCGCAGGTCGCGGCCATATTTGTCGATAGTGTCGGCTCGGTCGTCGGTGACCACGGTGACCGGCGAACCGTGCGGCAGTAGAGCCTCGGCGCGTGCGGTTGCCTCGGGGCCGAAGCACTCGACCGGCTCGCCGGGCTTCTTTGTTTCGGGGGTGTCGATCCCCAGCACGCGGACCCGGCGGGTATCGCCGTCGATCAGGACATCTAGGGTGTCGCCGTCGATCACCCGGTCCACTGCTGCGTGTTCGCACGAGCCGACGTTGCAGAGGTCGCTTCCTGCTGCGGCGGGCGATGGAGCCTCGGTGGCGGAGATGAAGTATCCCCCGGCGACCAGGGCGGCGGCCCCCAGGCTGATCAGTGCGCCCGTTGCGCGCATGGTGTTTCCTCTCGCTGGTGTTGCGTGTGCTGTGTAGCAGGTCAATCGGACATCGGTCCGTTGGTGAGCGATTCGCGGCGGTTGGTCTCGCGTCGCATGGCGCGGCCCTGGTCGACCATGAGGTCCATGAGGTCGTCGGTGTGCGCCTCGCGCGATGCGCGGGTGAGGTCGGCGGCCGAGCGGGCGAAACGACGGCGGTAAGCGGCGTCGAGTACGTCGGCGGCGAGGGTGCGCAGTCCGACGGCCGGGGTGCCGAGAAGGGTCACGGTCTGGAGGGCGTCGGCCAGGAGCCGGCCGTGGTGGCCGGCAAGGCGGCCGGAGCCGCTCAGTGCGGACAGCACGCGCGGGGCGTGGTGCGGCTCGCCGGCGGCGATGAGGTCGGCTACCGCGTGGAAGAGGTCGCCATAGCGGGGGCCCAGGAAGTCGCCGGCATCGAGGTGGTCGGCGATGTGCCGGGCCTCGCTGGTGTCGGTGGTGTGCAGCAGGGCACACAGTAGTGCGGCCTCGGGGTCGAGCTCGGGCACGAGAGGCGCGTCGTCGGCCGCGGCCAGGTCGTCGACATCGACCGGGTCGGCGGTGGCCTGCTGGTCCTCGGCGGTCATGGTGCTCATTGTGTCGGTCCCCTCCCCTGCCTGGTGGCTGTATTCAGCCGTGGTCGTGTGCGTGGCGGACGATGGTGTCGCGCACTGCGAGCACGACTTCGCGCGGGATCGCATCCCGGTCAATCTCCCGCTGATGATCGAGCTCGGCGCGGGCGAGGTATACGTCGACGGCGTCTGAGACGGTCTCGTACTCGGGGTCCGTGCCGGTGGCGGTAGCAAGGGCTGCGCGAACAGTGTCCTCGGCCGCGGCCTGGGTGTAGGTGCTGGTCATGGTGTGTCCTTTCGGTGGCTTCCGGCGATGGGCTTCCGGGTTATCGCGCGGTGGGCGCGGTGGTCGTGGCCCACTGCGCTGCCTGCGGGGTCAGGCTGTAGACGTGGCTGGTCGTCATTCCGACGTGGACGGTGTCGTCCGGGGTGTCGTGGAGCAGTCCGGAGGCGATGGCCATCGCGAGGGTCTCGCTGGTGATGTTGTGGTCGACGATGATCTGTCGCTGGTCGTCGGCGAGCTGCACGTGTGGGACGTTGATGCTCAGGTCGGCGAACAGTTCCGGCGCGTCGTCGGTGGTGTAGAGCAGGATCGCCAGACGATCGTTGTGGGCGTAGCGGGCGGCATGTGCGTCGAGAGTGATCGGCTGGTCGTCGAAGGTGCCGGTCATGGTCCAGAACTCGGGGGTCTGCTCGGTCATGGCGTCTCCTTTCGGTGGCGCCCGTCTGCCTCACGGCGATGGGCTGTGGTGGGTTGTTATCCGTAGATGAGGTGTTCGTAGAGGCCGAGCTGGATGGTCGCGTCGGCGTCTCCTGCGTCGAAGTCGCCTTGGTCGCCGTTGGTGCGGTCTGCGGTGCGGAGGTCGTCGAATCGGGGGTTGGGGTCGTCGGCCATGAGAGCGAGGCCGTGGGCGACCGTGGCGAGGTCGATCGTGTGCATCGTGCCGAAGTCGCTCCCGTCCTGGTGGTCGAGGATGCGTGCAGTGTCGTATCGCCATCCGAGGATGTCCTCGGGGGCGTCGACGCGCTCGATGGTGTCGACGGTGGCCCAGTAGTTGATGCCTCCCTCGAGGGCGGTGCTGAGGATGTCGGCGAGGAACTGGGTGCGGTCGGTGGTGGTCATGGTGTGCTCCTTTGGGTGGTTTCCGGGGGCGGTGTTGCCCTCTCGGGCGTGGGGCGACAGTTACGCGGCGAGGCCCTTGCAGCGGTCGGGCCGGTATCCGGACCAGTGGCCGGCGGTGTCGGTGTCGACGACGGGGGCCTGGAGGTGCCCGAGGTCGTGGCGGACGTAGTCGAGGGCGCCGGGGTCGGTGGTGAGGTCGACGACGTGGTAGTCGAGTCCGGCCTTGTCGAGTGCGCGCATGGTGGCGGTGCACTGCATGCAGTCGGGCTTGGTGTAGACGGTGACACGCATGGTGTCCTCCTGGGGTCCTCCGGGGGCGGTGTTGCCCTCGCGGTATGCCTCCATAATAGCACTAGTGCCACTAGTGGCGCAAGGGGCATTGGTGGGTTGATCTGGTCTTTTCCGGGTCTTCGACGGGGCGTGTGTGGCGCGCTCGTGCGCAGTGTCCCCCTTTCCCTGACACCTGCCGATCTTGGTGTGGAGCGGACTGGGTCAAGGATGGGTACCCGGGCGGGGGGCAAAAAATCCGGGCGAAATAAGCGGAGCGCGTCCGGATTATTTGGCGCACGGCCGGGCGACGGCGGCAGCCGGCGCCGTCCTTGACGCTGACCGCGGAACACCAACGATGGAGGTGACAGGGAAAGAGGGCTAGCGCCTTGTGGCCCTATCGCTTCTTGTTACCCACGGTGGGGTGAGGGAGTGACGCTCCGGGAGGGGAGTCACCCGGCGGTTGTGTGGCGAGGTCAGTGTTCGGGTCCGTTGTCGGGGCTGGGGCCGTCGTCGGGGCGCTTCCAGTGCTGCTCTGGTCCGTGCTGGTCTCGGTCGCGTCCCTCGAGGTAAGACTCGGTGATGATCTGGGTGAAATCGGGAGTGGCTTGCTGCTCTGGCGCTTGGCCCCAGGCTTCCCAGGCTTCGACTTGGCGGCGCCACATGAGGTCGCGCACTTCGTCGGCGGTGTCGTATCCGAGCGTTTCGACGTATTTGGGTGTGGGGTTGAGCATGAGGGACCAACCGTGGTCTCGGCCGTTCATGGCGAGCCGCGCCTCGAGTTCTTCGCGTGCGGTTTTCGCTGCGTCGGAGTTTTCGTATGCGGCGAGACTGTCGTTGAGACTGTTGAGCTCGGTCTTCATCGTTTGCAGCTTTGCCTCTTCGGGGAAGGGCTCGGCGGGTGTTGTGCGCAGCTCGTCCAGGCGTTGACGGTCGGCTTCTAGTTCCTCGTGGGCTGCGTCGAGCTGTACTGGTGCTCGGGCTATGACATTTTCGATCCGTGTCATGATGCCGTTGGCCATCGCGGCACGGTTGGTGTTGGCCTCCTGGGCGTCGTTGTCCATCCCGTTGTGCCAGGTTTCGGTGTTGTGGCTTCCCCGCCAGAGGCCGAACTGGTCGTCACGCGCGGGCCAGAGTTGCTCCTGGGTGATGGCGATTGCGGGTATAGGCAGGTCACCGAATCGCATGAGCACCGTGTCGTGTTCCATTACTCGGGTCACGTGAAGTGGGGTGTCGGCGAAGGTGGCAACGTGGGCGGACTCGTTGGGCCCTGCTGCGCGTAACTGCACGTAGGCCTCTCGCAGTCGCTCTAGGAGCTGATCTGAGGCGTCTTTGCGGACGGTGAAGGTGTCTCTGCCGACTAGATAGTCCTTCGTTTTCTTGTCCGTCCATGCCTGGAGACCGGGCGCAGCGTCTGCGAGTTGGTCGAGGCGTTTTTCGTCGTTGGGGATCGTTCGGGCCAGTGTCGCGGTCTCCTCTCGTCGTGATCGCTCTTCGGACATGTGGCTCGCGCGTCGGGAGTCGAGGCTCTCGATGTCGCGTTCGAGTTCGACGCGGCGGAGGTACCGGTCGTCTCCGGTTGCGATGGCTTTGACCAGGGCGGTGGACTCGGCAAGGTTGTCCGAGGACAGGTCCTCGATGCTGCGGATGGACCGGTCCGCGGCGTAGAGCTGGTCGAGGAAGGCCGCCTTGCGGTTGAGGGTCTGCCACATCACGGTGTCGTAGGTGGCGGTGGCGACGTAGTTGTAGACGGCGACTTCGGGGTTCTGGTTGCCCTGGCGGATGATGCGTCCCTCGCGTTGCTCGAGGTCTGCGGGCCTCCAGGGGACATCGACGTGGTGAAGGGCGATGGCTCGGGTCTGCACGTTGGTGCCGGTGCCCATTTTGTCGGTGGAGCCGATGAGTACGCTGATCCGTCCGCCTCGGCAGGCTTCGTACAGGGCTGCCTTGTCTGCGGGTTTGGGGTGGTCATGAACGAACGCGATGCGCTCGGCGGGGATTCCACCTGCGATCAGCTCGTCGCGGATGCCCACGTACATGTTCCACTGGCCGTCGTTTGTCGGGACGGAGCGATCGCAGAAGACGATCTGGAGTCCGCCACGCAGCTCGGCTTGTTCGCCGAGGTTATCGCGGTAGGTGTTGTCGTGGGCGGCGTTGTGCTCCTCGAGGATGCGGGCGGCGACCTCGCGGGCTCGGCCCCCTTGGGTCGGTGCGGGCAGATGGGCGCTTCGGGGGTCGAGGGAGACGTTGCGGCCGTCGTTGGCGACCTTGAGGGCGTTGTCCAGATCCATCCGCTTGGGGTCGATGGTGTCGGCCCGGTGGCCGAGGTCCTGGATGAAGTCCTTGACCTCTTGGCTGGGCTCGAAGTCGACAACGATGTTGGCCCCTGACCGTTTGGTCGGAAGGTCTGCCGGGAC
>DWWG01000036.1 GCA_019119875.1 Candidatus Dietzia intestinigallinarum
TGGTGCGACGGCGCCGGCACGAGGTGAGGCGAGAGGTGTGCGTGGTGCGACGGCGCCGGCACGAGGTGAGGCGTGAGGGGCGCGTGGTGCGAGCGCGTCGGCCCCGGCACAGGCTGACCCGTGCCGGGGCCGAGGGGTTACCGGCCGAAGAGTCTGGCGAGGAAGCCGCCCTCGCCGGGCTCCTTGGCGTGGCCCTGGCACCGGTCCGCCCGGGGGACCCCGGCCATCACCTGTTCGACGTGCATTCCGCAGCCGGCCCAGGTGGTCTTTCCGCACTTGCGGCACTTCACTGCTCTACACATGATGATTCTCCTTTGTGTTCTTGTCGGACGTCGTGGTGGGACGGTGTGCTCGGGAACCGGACTCGGCCGGCGGCGGGGAGCGGAACGGGCACCGGGTGGTGAACAGGCACATCGCGACGGCCAGCGCGGCCGCCAGCACCGCGATCAGCACGAGCGCGACGCCGGCCGCGGCGGGCAGTTCCTGCGCGAGCACGAACACCCCCATGGCCAGGACGAAGAACCCGAAGCCCCTGCGCAGAGCCTGCTCCGGCACCCGCGAGGCCAGGGCCACCCCGCCGAACGACCCCACCACGGCCGCCGCCGTCACCGACGCCACGATCGGCCAGTCCAGGCTCACCGAGGTCATGTAGCCGCCCAGTCCCGCGAAGGACTTCAGTGCGATCACCAACAGCGAGGTGCCCACCGCGGCGGACATCGGCAGTCCGGCCAGCAGGACCAGTGCGGGCACCACGAGGAACCCGCCGCCGGCGCCGACGAGTCCGGTGGCCGCGCCCACGACGAGGCCGTCGAGCAGGATTCGCCACACCGGGTGCGGGCCGTTTGCGTGATCGTCACCGGGTGCCTTGCGCGGCCGCAGCATGGCGGTGGCGGTGGCGACCATCATCAGCGCGAACGCCACCATGAGCACCGGCCCGGGGATGTGCCCACCGACCAGGCCGCCGGCGAACGCACCGACCATGCCGGCCGCACCGAACAGCAGGCCGGTCTTCCAGCGGACCCGCCCCGCTCGGGCGTGCTGCAGCAGGCTGACGAGTGAGGTCACTCCCACCACGAACAGCGAGGACGCGATCGCCTCCCGCGGCTCCATGCCGCCGAGGTAGGTCAGAAGTGGCACCACGAGGATGGAGCCGCCACCGCCGAGCAGGCCCAGGGACAGGCCCACGAGGACGGCCAGTCCCACCACCGCGATCATCATCGGGCTCATGGCGGTGCTCAGGCCGCCGCGGTCTGTCGTGCGGCCCAGCCGGCGTAGCTACCGTCCAGCTCGGCGACGCGGTAGCCGGCCCGCCGCAGCGCGCTGGCGGCGACGGAGTTGCGGGTGCCGGTCTGGCAGTAGGTCACGATCAGCCGGTCGGTCGGCAGGCGGTCCAGGTTCCACAGGACGCGGCCGGCGCTGAGCTGCTCGGAGCCCGGGATGTGTCCCTCGGCGTGCTCGGTCTTGTTGCGCACGTCAAGCAGGAGTGCGTCGTCGAGCGTGCCGAGACGGGACGCGTCCACGATCTCGGGTGTGATCATGGGCAGGCCGTCGAAGTCGGTGATGAACCCTGCCACGGTGTCGATGCCGACGCGGACCAGGTGGTCGCGCATGGCGGCGGCCTCTTCCGCGGTGGCGGCGAGCAGGACCAGCGGCCGCGACTCGCGCTCGGGGTCGTAGGCCCAGGCGCCGTAGGTGGCGGCCTTGTCGGGGCCGGGGATGTTGAGGGAGCCGGCCACGGTGCCGCCGTGGACACTGTCGGCGGGCCGGGTGTCGACGACGACGAGTTCGTCCGCCGCGATCCCTTCCGCGACCTCGGTGGTGCTCAGCTCCGCGGGGGTGTTGATCGGCCCCAGCAGTGCCGGGCCCTGCTTGTTCTGGCGCTTCATCCGGCCGAAGTAGGCGTGCGCGTCCGGTTGGCCGTCCAGCAGTTCGCTGACGAATCCCTCTTCGTCGTCGTCGGCGACATATCCCGCCCACCACGCGAAGCGACTCTCGTACCCGACGGACGTCGACGGCAGGGCGCCGAGCGCCTTTCCGCAGGCGCTGCCCGATCCGTGGCCGGGGAAGACTTGGACGTGGTCCGGCAGCGTGACGAACTCCTTGAGTGCGGCGAAGATCTGCTTTGCGCCGTCGAAGCGGGTGTCGACCCCGCCGGCGGCCTCGTCCAGCAGGTCGGGGCGGCCCACGTCGCCGGAGAAGACGAAGTCGCCGGTGAGCATGTAGCCGGGTTCGTCGGCGAACGCGCCGTCGGTGATGAGGAACGACAGGTGCTCGGGGGTGTGGCCCGGTGTGTGGACGGCCTTCACGGTGATGTTGCCGAGGGTGATCTCGTCGCCGTCGTGCAGGCGGGTGGCGTCGAACTCGTACTGCCAGTCGGCGCCGCCCTCGCCGGAGACGTAAGTCTGCGCCCCGGTGGCCGCGGCCAGTTCGCGTGTGCCGGAGAGGTAGTCGGCGTGGATGTGGGTCTCGGTGACGGCGGTGATGGTCATGTCGTGCGCGGCCGCCAGGTCGAGGTACTGGCTGATGTCGCGCCGGGCGTCGACGACGAGCGCCTCGCCCTTGGCCTGGCAGCCGATGAGGTATCCGGCCTGGGCCAGGTCTTCGTCATAGATCCGTTCGAGAAGCATCGCGTCCTCCTTGGCACGGGTGCCGGATTGTCGTCGGTGACGGTCCGGTGGATCGGTTCCGAGCTCGACAATACATACCCAGGGGGGTATCCACAACATACGGCGCCGGGTATCTGCCGTGAGGTTGGTCCGACGGGACGGGCGGGCCGATGTCCGAACGCGGTGGCCACCCGAGGTGTTCCGGGCGGCGGCATTCGGCTAGGGTTCTTGGATTCCCGCGTTGTCCCTGCCGCGCGGGCATTCCAGAATCATTCCCGCAGTTCGCATTTCCTAAGGACGACCGTGACGTCTGACGCCCCCGCCACTTTGCAGAGCACTCCCGCTTCCGCGGCGTTGCCCGCCGCCACCGTGCGGCTGATCTCGCTGCTCGTCGCGGCCGCGTTCGTGGTGATCCTCAACGAGACGATCATGTCCGTGGCGCTGCCCGAGCTGATGGCGGAGTTCAGTGTCACCGCGGCCACCGCGCAGTGGCTGACCACCGCGTTCATGCTCACCATGGCCGTGGTCATCCCGCTGACCGGCTGGATGCTCGTGCGCATGCCGTTGCGGGTGGTGTTCGTCATCGCCATGACGACGTTCGCGTCCGGCACGCTGTTGGCCTCGCTCGCGCCGGTGTTCCCGGTGCTGGTCGGCGGACGCGTGGTGCAGGCCGTGGGTACCGCGATCATGATCCCGCTGCTCATGACCACCGTGCTCAACGTCGTCCCCGCCGACCGTCGCGGGCGCACGATGGGAGTCATCTCGATCGTGATCGCCATGGCGCCGGCCATGGGGCCGTTCGTCGGTGGCGTCGTGCTGGACATCCTCCACTGGCGCTGGATGTTCTGGCTGGTCCTGCCCATCGCCCTGCTCGCCCTGATCGCGGGCGCCGTGCTGATCCGCAACGTGACCGAGAGCCGACCGATCCCGCTCGACGTGATCTCGGCGGTGCTGTCCGCGATCGGTTTCGCCGGCCTGATCTTCGGCCTGAGCTCGGTGGGTGAGGCGGCCTCCGGGAACGCGCTCATCACGCCGTGGATCCCGATCGGCGTGGGCGTGGTGGCGCTGGTGTTGTTCGTGTGGCGTCAGCTGTCGCTCAAGGACCTCGCGCTTCTCGACGTGCGCGCGTTCGCGGTGCCGGCGTTCACCGGCGCGCTGTCGCTGATGCTGATCTCCATGATGGCGCTGTTCGGCACCCTGATCCTGTTGCCCATCTACATGCAGGAGGTGCTGGACGCCAGCACCCTCGATTCGGGCCTGGTGCTGCTGCCCGGCGGTCTGCTCATGGGGGTGCTCGGCTGGTTCGTCGGTCGGCTCTTCGACCGCGTCGGCCCCCGGCCGCTGGTGATCCCCGGCTCGATCCTCGCCTCCGCCGGCCTGTGGGGGATGGCCAGCCTGGGCTCCGACAGTTCGCTCGGCATGGTGGTGGCGTTCCACATCGTGCTCAGCATCGGTCTGGCCCTGCTGTTCTCGCCGCTCATGACCGCGGCCCTCGGCTCACTGCCGCCGCACCTGTACTCGCACGGCTCGGCCCTGCTCAACACCCTGCAGCAGGTGGCCGCCGCGGCGGGTACCGCTCTGTTCATCACCGTCATGACGCTGGGCATCATCGGCGGCGCCGAGTCCGGGGCGGACGAGACCGTCGCGCAGATGACCGGCGTGCACAACGCACTCGTGGTGGGTGCGGTGATCTCCCTGATCACCGTGATCGGCGCGTTCTTCGTCCGCAACACCGCCCAGACCGAGGCGCCCGTTGCGCAGGCACTCGCCGACGAG
>DWWG01000037.1 GCA_019119875.1 Candidatus Dietzia intestinigallinarum
GGGGGGATTGGGGCCGGCGCGCGGGGGGATTGGAGTCGGCGCGCGGGGGGATTGGGCCGGTGCGGGGAGGCGGGGCTGGCGGGCGCCCCGGGGGCAGAGGGCAGCGCGGGGATGCGGGGGTGGCGGGCGCCCCGGGGAAGTGGGCAGCGCGGGAAAGGGGGCAGCGCGGGCAGGCGGAATTGGCCGGCGCCCCGCGGACAGTGGGCAGCCCGGGGAGGCGGGATTGGCGGGCGGCGCGGGGCAGGGGACGCCCGGCAGCAGATCGGTGCGGGGACAGCCCGACACCCGATCGACGCGTCAAATCACTTCCCGGGGATGTATTTGTCCAATAACAAAGCCCCGCACATTCGCCGAACTCCCCACGGCACGGCACCGGGCTGTCGCAGACTCTGGCTATCGGGCCCGTCCCTCCCGTTCGAGCCCGACACCGCGAGACTCTGACGTGAAAGGACCACCAGTGTCCTCAGGCTCCGACCCCGTATCCGCCCCCGATCCCGCAACCGCCCCCGACCCCGTATCCGCCGACGCCCCGGGCCCTTCCTCCCCCGATGCCGCGCAGGCGAATCTCGCCCTGGCCCTGTGCTCCGTCGGATTCCTCCTCACCTTCTGGGCGTGGGCGCTGATGGGTCCCCTGGGCGCCACCTACAAGGAAGAACTGGGGCTGACGTCGTTCCAGCAGTCCCTGGTGGTGGCGCTGCCGGTGGTGGTGGGCTCGCTCGGGCGCATCCCGGTTGGCGCGCTCACCGATCGACTCGGTGGCCGCACGATGTTCCCGCTCATCGCGGCCCTGACGATCATCCCCACGCTCTTCGTGGGCTTCGTCAACAACAGCCTGGTCGTCCTGCTCATCGGCGGATTCTTCCTCGGCATCGGCGGCACGTCCTTCGCGGTCGGCGTCCCCACGGTCAACTCGTGGTTCCCCCCGCACCGCCGCGGCACGGCCATCGGCATCTTCGGGGCCGGTATGGGCGGCACGGCGGTGGCCGCGTTCACCACGCTGCGGATCCGCGACGCGTTCGGCGAGCAGGCCCCGTTCGTCCTGGTCGCGGTCCTGCTCGCGGTCTACGCCGTGGTGGCCCGGATGCTGCTGCAGAACTCCCCCGCCTGGACACCCGCCCAGGGGAACTGGGTGGTCAAGGCCGCCTCCACGCTGATCAAGCCCGTGACCCTCAAGCTGTCGTGGCTGTACGCGATGGGCTTCGGCGGGTTCGTGGCGTTCTCGGTCTACCTGCCCACCTACCTGCACAACTTCTACGAGCTGGACATCGAGGACGCCGCGCTGCGTACCGCGATATTCGTGGTGATCGCTGTCGCGTCCCGCCCGCTCGGAGGCGCCCTGGCCGACCGGTTCGCGGGCGGCTGGGTGCTGGTGATCAGCTACGTCGTCACCGGTCTCATGGCCGCCGCCGCGTCGGAGCGGATGCCGCTCATCGGCCTGGACGGCAGCTTCTACCCGGTGGGCACCGCCGTGTTCCTCGTGATGGCCGCCTCGCTGGGCGTGGCCTCGGGCGCGGTGTTCGCGCTGGTGGCCGAGCTGGTCGAGCCGTCCTCCGTCGGGTCGGTCACGGGCATCGTCGGCGCCGTGGGCGGGCTCGGCGGCTTCGTCCCACCCCTGCTGCTCGGCTACTTCTGGACCCAGGACAGCAACTACCGCACCGGCCTGCTGCTGCTGTTCGCCCTCTCCGTCATCACCGCGGCGCTCACCTGGCTGTGGTTCCTCCGCACTGCTCGCAGCGAGTCCGCCGACACGGAAAGGACACCGGCATGACCGCCACCGACCCCCGCATGGACGGCCCCGCCTCCGAGGCCCTGCTCAAGGCCGGACGGTTCTTCCGCCGCGGCACGGCCTCCGACGATCTGCGCACCGTGACGATCGAGGGCGGCCGCGAGGCGGACGTCTTCTACCGCGACCGCTGGAGCCACGACAAGGTGGTCCGCTCCACGCACGGCGTCAACTGCACGGGCTCGTGCTCGTGGAAGGTGTACGTCAAGGAGGGGATCATCACCTGGGAGGCGCAGCAGACCGACTACCCGGACATCGGCGACGATCTGCCCGGCTACGAGCCCCGCGGCTGCCCGCGCGGCGCCGCCTTCTCCTGGTACACCTACTCGCCCACGCGGGTGCGCTACCCGTACATCCGCGGCCGCCTTCTCGAGTTGTGGCGGGCGGCCCGCGCCGAGCACGCCGACCCGGTGGACGCCTGGGGGTCGATCGTGGCCGACACCGCCAAGACCGCCTGGTACAAGCGAGCCCGCGGCAAGGGCGGGCTGGTCCGGGCCCGCTGGGAGGACGCGCTGGAGATCGCGGCGGCGGCGCACGTCTACACGGCCAAGACGGTCGGCCCGGACCGGGTGGCGGGTTTCTCGCCGATCCCGGCGATGTCCATGGCCTCGTTCAGTGCCGGTTCGCGGTTCGTGGAGCTGTTCGGCGGCTCCATGCTCTCGTTCTACGACTGGTACGCCGACCTGCCGGTGGCCTCGCCGCAGGTGTTCGGCGACCAGACGGACGTGCCGGAGTCAGCCGACTGGTTCAACTCGTCGTACCTCATCATGTGGGGCTCCAACGTCCCCGTCACCCGCACCCCGGACGCCCACTTCATGACCGAGGCCCGCTATAAGGGCCAGAAGGTCGTGGTGGTCTCGCCCGACTACGCGGACAACACCAAGTTCGCCGACGAGTGGCTGCACCCGCACCCTGGCACGGACGGCGCGCTGGCCATGTCGATGGTCCACGTGGTGCTCACCGAGTTCTACGCCCGCCGGGCCACGCCGGAGTTCGAGCGTTACGCCAAGCAGTTCACGGATCTGCCGTTCCTGGTCACCCTCCGCACGCGCGCGGACGGGTCGGTGCTGCCGCACAAGTTCGTCACCGCGGACATGCTCGCCGACGGCGTGCTGGCCGAGGACCCGGGCGAGAACGCGGCCAACAAGACCGTCCTGCTCGACTCGGTCACGGGACGGCCGGTGGTACCGAACGGCACGTTGGGGCACAGGTTCGGCGAGCAGGGCGCCGGCGACTGGAACCTGGATCTGGGCGAGGTCGATCCGGCCCTGTCCCTGCTCGATGAGGCGGAGGGAACCGCCGAGGTCACGTTGCCGCGCTTCGACACCACGCGGGGCGACGCGGGCACGATCGTCCGCGGGGTGCCCTACCGGACCGTCAGGGGGCGTGACGACGACGACAACTCGGTCGTGGAGTTCCGCGTCACCACGGTTCTCGATCTGATGATGGCGCAGTTCGGCGTGGGCCGGAAGGGACTGCCGGGCGACTGGCCGACCGGGTACGACGACCCCTCCCCGTACACGCCGGCGTGGCAGGCCGAGCACACCGGCGTCCCGGCCGCACAGGCCGAACGGATCGGCCGGGAGTTCGCCCGCAACGCACTGGAGTCCGGGGGCCGCTCGATGATCCTCATGGGCGCGGGCACGAACCACTGGTTCCACTCGGATCTCATCTACCGGGCATTTCTGGCGCTGACCATCCTCACGGGTACGCAGGGCGTCAACGGCGGCGGCTGGGCGCACTATGTCGGGCAGGAGAAGGTCCGCCCGCTGACCGGGTTCCAGCAGGTCGCGATGGGTCTGGACTGGTCTCGTCCGCCGCGCCAGATGATCTCGACCGCGTTCTTCTACCTCCACTCCGGGCAGTGGAAGTACGACGCCTACGGCGCGGACGTCCTCGCCTCCCCCACCGGCGAGAACCGCTTCGCCGGCATGAGCACCCCGGACCTGGTGGCGATGTCGGCGCGGCTGGGCTGGATGCCGTCGTTCCCGACGTTCTCCGCCAACCCGCTCGACCTGGGTGACGAGGCCGCCGAGGCGGGCGTGTCCGCGGCCGAGCACGTGGTGGGCCGGATCAAGGACGGGTCGATGCGGTTCGCGGCCGAGGACCCGGACGGGCCCGGCAACGCGCCGAAGGTCCTCACGGTGTGGCGCTCGAACCTGCTCGGCTCCTCGGCCAAGGGCGACGAGTACTTCCTCCGGCACCTGCTGGGCACCGACTCGTCGCTGCGCGCCGACCAGGCCCCGGAGGGGCACCGGGGCCGCGACATGGTGTGGCGTGACGACGCGCAGGACGGCACGCTCGACCTGCTCGCCACGCTCGACTTCCGCATGACCTCCACCACGCTGTTCTCCGACCTCGTGTTCCCCGCGGCCACCTGGTACGAGAAGCACGACCTGTCCTCCACCGACATGCACCCGTTCGTGCACTCGTTCAACGCCGCGATCGACCCGCCCTGGGAGACCCGGACGGACTTCGACACCTTCCGCCTGCTCGCGGAGAAGGTGTCGGAGTTCAGTCACGGGCACCTCGACACCCGCACCGACGTGGTGGCGGTGCCGCTCACTCACGACACCCCGGACGCCCTGGCCAACCCGGGCGGCACGGTCTCGGACTGGAAGGACGGCTCGTGCGAGCCGGTGCCGGGGCGGAACTTCCCCAAGATCGTCGAGGTCGAGCGCGACTACCGGCTGATCGGCGAGAAGTTCGGCTCGCTCGGGCCGCTGGCCGAGAAGGCGGGCATGCCGGTCAAGGGGCTGCTGCTCACGCCCGACGAGGAGATCGGTGTCCTGCTGCGGGCCAACGGCGAGACCCGCTCCGGCGCCGGCCGGGGCCGCCCGCGACTGGACACCGACATCCGCATGTGCGAGGCCATCCTCACCCTGTCCGGGACCACCAACGGGCGACTCGCCACCCAGGGGTTCGAGCAGCTCGAGGCCCGCACCGGCCGGGAGCTCGCCGACCTGTCCCGCGGCGAGTCCGGACGACGCATCACCTTCGCCGACACCCAGTCCCGCCCGCAGCCGGTCATCACCTCCCCGGAGTGGTCCGGCTCGGAGCACGGCGGGCGCCGGTACAGCGCGTTCGTCATCAACGTCGAGCGGCTCAAGCCGTGGCACACCCTCACCGGCCGCATGCAGTTCTTCATGGACCACGACTGGATGGCCGAGGTGGGCGAGCAGCTGCCCGTCTACCGGCCGCCGCTCAACATGCACGAGCTGTACGGCGAGCCGGTGCTCGGCAGCACCGACGGGCCCGGTGGCGCCGGTGCCGCGTTGACGGTCCGCTACCTGACGCCGCACAACAAGTGGTCCATCCACTCCGAGTACCAGGACAACCTCCTCATGCTCAGCCTGTCCCGCGGCGGGCCGACCATCTGGATGAGCGCCGAGGACGCCGAGCTCATCGGGGTGGCCGACAACGACTGGGTGGAGGCGGTCAACCGCAACGGCGTCGTCGTCGCCCGCGCGGTGGTCTCCCACCGGATGCCGGCGGGCACGGTCTACATGCACCACGCCCAGGACCGCACGGTCGACGTGCCGATCGCGGAGGCCTCCGGCAAACGCGGTGGCATCCACAACTCGGCCACCCGGGTCCTCATCAAGCCCAGCCACCTGATCGGCGGATACGCGCACTTCACCTACGCGTTCAACTACATCGGCCCGACCGGGAACCAGCGCGACGAGGTGACGGTCATCCGTCGCCGCTCCCAGGAGGTGCAGTACTGATGCGCGTCATGGCCCAGATGTCCATGGTGATGAACCTGGACAAGTGCATCGGATGTCATACGTGTTCGGTGACCTGTAAGCAGGCGTGGACCAACCGGTCCGGCACCGAGTACGTGTGGTGGAACAACGTCGAGACCCGCCCCGGACTCGGCTATCCGCGGACCTACGAGGACCAGGAGAAGTGGAAGGGCGGCTGGGAGCTCGGCCGGGGCGGCCGCCTGCGGCTCAAGGCCGGCGGGCGGATGCGCAAGCTGCTGGAGATCTTCTCCAGCCCCACCATGCCGTCGCTGGACGACTACTACGAGCCGTGGACCTACGACTACGACATGCTGGTCTCGGCCCCGCTGCAGGAGCACACCCCGGTCGCGCGGCCGTACTCGCTCATCAGCGGCGAGCCGATGAAGATCTCGTGGTCGGCCAACTGGGACGACGACCTGGGCGGCTCGCCGACCCACATGAAGGACGACCCGATCCTGGCCAGGGTCTCCCAGGAGATCAAGGCCGAGTTCGAAGAGACCTTCATGTTCTACCTGCCGCGGATCTGCGAGCACTGCCTCAACCCGTCGTGCGTGTCCTCGTGCCCGTCCGGGGCGATGTACAAGCGCGTCGAGGACGGCATCGT
>DWWG01000038.1 GCA_019119875.1 Candidatus Dietzia intestinigallinarum
CTCGCCGCCGTGGAGGCCCTGCTGCCCGACAATCGCGAGGAGGCGGTGGCGTTCTCGGTCGCGGTGATGGAACTGGGCGCGCTCGTGTGCACCGCGCGGAGCCCCGACTGCGACGCCTGCCCGCTCGCCGCATCGTGCGCGTGGGTCGCCGCCGGCAGACCCGCGTGGGACGGGCCCCGCCGCAAGGCGCAGACGTACGCGGGCACCGACCGCCAGGTGCGCGGACTGCTGCTGGACGTACTGCGCGACGGCGACGGCACCGCCACCGCCGCGCGCATGGACGCCGTGTGGCCGGACGCGGTCCAGCGCGGGCGGGCATTGGCGTCGTTGGTGGACGACGGACTCGTGGTGCGCGTCGGCGACCGTTACAGTTTGCCCGGGTGAGGCGGGCCGGGGCCGGACGTCGGCGACCCCCTCCACACCACACACCACGACGATTCCCGGAGTGAGCATGGATCCCTTCGACTCACGGAAGCAGCAGATGTCGGCAAAGGATCAGGGCCCCGTGTCCGGCCGTCCCGCCTGGATCGTCCCTGCGGTCCTCGTCGCCGTACTGATCCTGCTGGTCGGCGGCGGCTACTACCTGTGGGACCGGGTCGCGCAGGAGGAGACGGCCGCGGACGGCATCAGCCCGACCGAATGCATCACCATCGAGGAGAGCTCCTCGTTCTCCCGGCGCGGCAGGAGCGGCGGTGGCGGATCGCCCGAGCCGGTCCCGGTCGACTGCTCCTCCCCCGAGGCCCGGTACACGGTGCTCGGCGAGCGCCCCCAGCAGGGCGGTATCCCGTACAGCGAGCGCGAGGTGCTGTGCACCGATTTCGCCGGTGCCACCACAGAGCTGCCGACCGACGGTCTCGAGGGCCCGGTGCTGTGCCTCGGCCCCGTCGGGGTGGACACGTCCGCCTCGATCAACGACATCGGCCCGGACGAGTGCCTGGTGCGGGACGGCGACGGCGAGGACGACGTCGACGGCAGCGACGACGACCCCCGGCGCGCGGACTGCACCGAGCCCGGCGCGATGCGCGTGGTCGCCGTGCTGCGGGGCGCCACCGAACTCGACTACCGGGTCCGCGATCAGATCGCCGACTGCGCCGACGCCGGCGCCGGTGAGGCCACCGAGGCCTTCTCCTGGGGCCTGGAGGAGCAGGAGCTGATGGACCACGAGAAGGCCGTGTGCCTCGTACCTGCGGGAACAGCCTCGTGAACGCCGCGTCACCCTCACCCGGCGAGACCGGCCACCGCGGTCGCGGAACCCGGATGGTGGTGCTGGGAGTGGCCGCCGCCGTGGTGGTCGGCGGGCTCGTGGTGGCAGGCGGCGCCGTCCTCGACGCCTTCGGCGACTCCCGGACGGCGGAGATCGGCGACTGCCTCGAGGCCGCGGAGGAGACCGACGGGACCGGCCACACCGGCCGCCGGGCGCGCCGCGCCGCGGACGGCCCACGCGAGCCACACGTCGTGGGGTGCGACGACGACGCCGCGGTCCACGTGATCCTGGACGAGCGCCCCGCCGACGCGGACCCGTCTTCGTGCCTCGAGGTGGCCGGCGCCACCGCCGCGGTAACCTCGAACGAGCCCCGTCCGCGGACCCTGTGTGTGGGCCCGGTGGGCGCGGACCCCGCGCTCTCGGTCAACACCGTGGTCCCCGGCGACTGCGTCGTGGTGGACGGTGACTCGGCGCGGCGCGCCGCGTGCGGGGCACCGGGGGCGTCCAGGGTCCTGGGGGTGCTCGAGGACGGCTCGGCGGTGCCGGACGTCTTCTCCGGCGTGGTGGCCGCGTGCGTCGACGCCGGCTACGACGACGCCGAGTCCCTCTACATCTGGAGTATCGACGACGAGACCAGCTCCCGGCTGTCCTTCGACCGGGGACTGTGCCTGGCCGGGTAGTCGGGCGGGGCACTACGCGACGGTGCGGTCTACGGTGCCGGAAGCTCCCTCGCACGTCGGGGCATGGGATGAGGCTCACCGCGTGCCGGACAGGTCACCCGCAACGCCGCGGAAGGGGTGGCGGGAACAACCGCCGTGTCGTTGAGTCACAACGAGATCCCGGACGCCAAGGACCTCACCATCGGCGCTGCCGAGGGCATGATGGGCGGCAACCATCACGGACCAGGCACACCTTGTCACCGCCGCTGGTTGCGGATTCGCCGGAGGTCTGCCCCGCGCAGCTCCTTGTCAGGCTCCGACACCTCGTCCGGCGTCGGCAACACCGCGTCCGCACCCGGATCGGACACCTCGAGCAACCAGTCCTCCGACACGCTCCCGAACGGCGACAACCTTTCCGGCCTCGACCTCGGGGGACGGGCGGCGACTCGGCGACGAGCTCGAACTTGACCGATGCCGCTGGGTTCACCGGAGACCCGGGCAGCAGCACCGGAGCGGGTATCGGCGACACCAGCTCCACGCGCGCCGGAGGCGACTCCTCCGGGGCCTTCGCATCCTCTGACTCGAGCTCGACCTCCGATAACCGCGCCGCCACCGGCGGCGAGCACATCGGGCTGGAGCACGGCGGAGTCGCGGCCGCGCCCCCGTCTTCGCGATGTTCGCGGCCTCCGTCGGTGCCGGCGGAACGGCGGGCGGGTCTTCGTCGTCGTCGGCGGCAGCGAAGGGGCCCGCTCCCACCGGTGACCAGGGCACCCCCGGTGACACCGGCTCCGGAAAGGGCGGATCCGAGGGGCGCACCAGCGAGGAGATGGCACACCAGAGGGACGTGTCCGGTGGGCGTGGACGAGGGAACCATTCAGTACAGAGCCATCAAGGGCGACCATGCAGGCCACGTGGTCGCGCACCGCTTCATGCTCGACCAGGGCCTGCACAACCTCTTCCCGCAGAACGGTAACTTCAACACCAGCGCCTACAAGAAGCTGGAAAATGAGCTGGCCGCGCTCGTCAACGACGGACTCATTGCAGAGGGACGAATTGAATTTGACTTCGACAACGCAACTAACAGGCCGGGTGATGTTGCAATTGAATTCCGCGGAATAGATTCCGACGGTAATGTCAAATTCAAACCTGACCTAGGATTAAACTTCGACAATTCGTACGGGCAGGATTACGCTAGAACATACGGGAGAGGATAGATGATTTATGAATTTGCATGCACCGATCAACAGCGCGTGGAGATTTCCCAGGCGGTATGGTCAGACTCGAATGCAATAGCCGAAGGAAACTTCGAGGGATACTCCATCCTCAACTACCACGCCGATTCCGTAGTGTCGACGGCCAGTTCCCTATACCGAACTGGAGAGCCGGCCATCAACGCAAATCTCCGAATAAAGACACGAAAGAAAGCGGCCGCAATCTTTCAAAGCGTCTGGCGGGAGAACGTTGGAGTTGTTCCAGATTTCCCACTAGTCGAAATTTTTAGTTTCGCCGAAGGCGATGCGGTACTTACCGCGCATTACCTAACCGGTGGCGACGCACTCAAGTGGGACGTACACGCAATCGACATCGCAGTTATCCGCGAAAAGCTGCGCCCGGCCTCTATCGATCCGCCGGAAGCGCGTACCGACCGAGCTTGACCACCGCCACAAACTCCCGAACGAAGAAGCAGCGGACCTCAACTCAGCACTAGTTTTTCCCAGCTTCGACATCGCCAGATGCTTTCGCATTGCCGCCTCACCGGTTCAACGAGATGCAAATCATCGTACGGGCGAACAGAGATAAGTTGAGGGGACCATGTCGATCACGCTGACTGTAGACGAAGAGACCACCGAAGTGCTCGTTGACAAACTCACCAACGACCAATACTTTCTGGTCGAAGAACCTGCTGACCATGCAGCCATGATCCTCTTCTACGAAGCCAATACCATCAAGATGCTTTTGGCGGCATACGGCTCTGAACGAAGTGATACTCGCGGTGACATACACCCTAGATCTGCCCGAATTCTGCGTGGAGTCGTCCAAAACACTTGGCTCGACAACCGGGACGACCAACCCGGCGAACCTGTCGCAGGGGTGATCCAGTGTGACCTCAAGGCGAAGTCCGCAACCGTGACCTACCACCTCGGCAACGAAGCCGAGGCCTGGCGCTTCAACGATGACAACTCCATGGAGCTTCGAGCCGCGCTGGCCCCCTGACCCGACCCCCACCGAGAGGACTTGGCAATGCCCGTTCCCCAGACGACTGACCCGACAGCACTGCTCGGCCGGTGGGAACTGACCGGCTTCTCCGAACAGGACGCCGGACACCGCTCGGGGAGCTACGCGATCATCTTCCGCGACCGCTCGCTCTACACCCCGGAAACCTTCTCCCCCGCCGGCGGCGAAACGCTCGAGATCACCGAATCCGACGACGAGGTCCACTTCTTGATGCGGGGTGGCGCCAAGGTCCCCTGGACCTCCGCCGAGAAGGAGCAGGGCGTCCTGATCGAATCGATCGAGGACCAGGACGGACGCATCGTCAGCAGCGTGGCGCCCTACCTCCGCATGGAGCGACTGGTGGACGGCTCATGGGTGAGCAAGTACTCCGACAGTGACCTGGACATGGACAACGTGATGTTCACCGACGGCCCTGACCTAGTGTTGATGGTCACCACGATCGTCGACGAACTCTACGTCACCAAATACTTCTACCGCTTCTCGCGCGCCTGACCGGCATGTACCCAGGGCTCGATCCCGCCCCCACGACCGGTAAGCGTAGGCTGTCCTACATGGCCGTCGTGAAGATCAATGCCCTGGATGTCCCGCCGCAGGCCGGCGCCGAGCTCGAGCGCCGTTTCTCCGAGCGCGCGCACACCGTCGAGAACGCACCCGGGTTCCTCGGGTTCCAGCTCCTGCGCCCCACGGCCGGCGAGACGCGCTACTTCGTGGTGACCACCTGGGAGGACGACGCGTCGTTCGAGGCGTGGCGCGACGGTGACGCCCGGGCGGCCCACGCCGGCAAGCACGGCAAGCCGGTCGCCGAGGGCGCGAACCTCCTGGAGTTCGACGTCGTGATGGACGTCAAGCCCTCCGCCTGAGCCTCCCTACCGCACACCAGATCCGAGCACCCGGAAACTCACGCGCGTGAACTGGATTGCAGAGCAACCGTTCGCCCTGGCGTTCGTGTCCCTGTTCGTGATCGTGATGCTCCGGGCCAACGCCACCTACTGGCTGGGCCGCGGCGCGCTCAGTGGTGGGCGGCTCAGCCAGAAGATGGCCCGTCACCTCGAGGGGCCCACCATGCTGCGCGCCCAACGCCTGACCGCGCGGCTCGGGATCGTGGCGGTGCCGCTGTCGTTCCTGACCATCGGTGTCCAGACCGCCATCAACTTCAGTGCGGGGTTCATGCTCATGCCGTTGCGCCGGTACCTCCCCGCCGTGACCGTGGGCTGCCTGCTCTGGGCACTGCTCTACTCGACCGTGGGAATGGTCGGCTGGGGCGCGATCACCATGTTGTGGGACCAGGTCACCGCCTGACCTGGTTGGTCGGGGGTTCGGTGCGAGCACAGCTCAGGGCAATGGTCCCACCACGGGCGCCAGGTCGTCAGCGAACCGCTCGTCCACCAGTGCGCTCACGTCGACGGCGTTGATCTGGCCGTCTTCGGCGAATGCGTCCGCCAGTTCTTGTTCGCTGGTGATCGTGTCCGCCAGCGCGACCGGCACCCGGCTGCTGCGTCCCTGCGAGAGAACGGCCGCCTCCGGTGAGATGCCCACCGCCTCTCCGTAGTAGTCCGCCCACCCGGTCGGGTCCTCTGCCGCCCATTTGCCGGCCTCGGCGATCCGGACCAGCAGGTCGGCGATCGCGGACTGTCGGCGCGGGTCCGCCAGCGCCTCGTGCGAAGCCACGCCGAACCCGAACCCGTTGGTGGTCCCGGCCGCGGTGGTGAGGGTGCGGGCATCGGAGGTGGTCTGGGTGATGGCGGTGTACGGGTCCCAGATCGCCCACGCATCAGCGTCACCACGGGAGAACGCCGACCCCGCTTCGGCGGGCTGGAGGTACACCATCTCCACCTCTTGCGGGTCGACCCCGGCTTCACGGAGCTGAAGCAGCAGGTGCCCGTGGGCGGAGGTCCCCTTGCCCACCAGCACCTTCCGGCCGACCAGGTCCGCCACGGACCGGACATCCGAGTCGGCCGGGACGAGGATCTGGTCGCCCTCCCCGCCGTTGGCGTAGGCGGACACG
The DNA here is from genome assembly GCA_019119875.1 of Candidatus Dietzia intestinigallinarum. Classification (GTDB taxonomy): domain Bacteria; phylum Actinomycetota; class Actinomycetes; order Mycobacteriales; family Mycobacteriaceae; genus Dietzia; species Dietzia intestinigallinarum. The sequence goes on from DWWG01000038.1 coordinate 6,104, forward strand.
ACGGACGCGCGCGCCCCGGCTGCGGCCCCGAACACGGGCGGGGTGTTTCCGGTGACGGCCACGTCGATCTGCCCCGCGTTGAGCGCCTCGATCTGCGGCGGTCCGGAGGTGAAGGTGGAGAACTCCACCCGGTACGGCAGGTCGTCGAGCTGCCCGGACGCGGTCAGCAGCGCCTCGGTGCCCCCCTTCTGATCTCCCACCCGCAGCACGAGATCGGACAGCTCCCCCGGGTCCACCCTGTCCGGGACGGGCGCCTGGGCATGTGATTCCCGGCTGGCGCACCCCGCACCGGCGATCATCACGACCACCGCCAGTGCGAGTAACGCGACCAGTATCGAGTGTCGCCTGCGGATATCGGAAAAGATGGTGGTCATATCGAATAGTCCTCGTCTGAGTGGACGACGCCCAGGGCGTCGAGAAGTGATCGGCGATGATGACCGACCTGCCCGCCGTCGCGGGGCCGGTCGATGGTCTCTGTGTGCGCAACGGCGCCGTGATCCAGAACGAGCACCCTGTCTGCCAGCGCGACCGCCTCGTCGATGTCGTGCGTGACCAGCAGGATCCCCAGCCCGTGGCGGCGCCACAGCCGCAGTAACAGGTCGTGCATGGTGCGCCGCGTGAGCGCGTCGAGCGCGCCGAAGGGCTCGTCGAGCAACAGCAGCGAGGGCTCGGCGACCAGAGCGCGGGCCAGCGACGTGCGTTGGGCCTGCCCGCCGGACAGCTCGCCCGGGTAAGCATCCTCCCGGCCGGCCAGCCCCACCTCGTCGAGCATCTGCGACACCCGGGCGGTCTTCTCGGCGCGGCCCACGTCGACGCGGTTGAGCCCGTGGCGAACGTTGGCGGCGACGGTGCGCCACGGCAGCAGGCGGGCGTCCTGGAACACCACGGCGGGCGCCCCGTCGATGTGGGCGGTGCCGCCGTGGTCGTGGTCGAGCCCGGCCAGGATCCGCAACGCGGTCGACTTACCGCTCCCGCTGTGGCCCAGGAGCGCGACGATCTGGCCGCGCGGGATCTCCAGGTCGAGCCCGTCGAGAACGGTGGTGCCGTGGAACTGCCGGGTGACATCGTGCAGGGCCCCGGCCGGGGTGAGAGTGGTGGGCATGGATGGCCTCCGGGAAAGTGTGGGCGGTCGTCAGCGGTAGTGCCGCAACGCCCGGGCCTCGGCGGCACGGACGAGGGCGTCGGTGGTGATCCCCAGCAGGGCGTATACGACCAGCCCCACGATGATCACGTCGATCCGGAAGAAGTCGCGGGCGTTCATGATGAGGTATCCCAGCCCGGTGGTGGCGTTGAGCTGTTCGGCCACGATGAGCGTGAGCCACGCGATCGCCAGCGACTGCCGCACTCCCACCAGCACCTGCGGCGCGATGGACGGCAGGATCACCTCGGTCAGCCGCTGCCGGTGCGACAGGCCGAACACCGTGGCCATATCGAGTAGCTTCGGGTCGACCTGGCGCAGTCCCGAGGCGGTGTTGAGATAGATGGGGAACAGCACACCCAGTGCGATGAGCAGCACCTTGGGCGCCTCACCGATACCGAACCACAGGATGAACAGCGGGATCAGTCCCAGGTGGGGCAGCGCTCGCAGCATCTGCAGCGGCGGGTCGAGAATCGCGTCCGCGTACCGGGACGTGCCCACCAGGACTCCCAGCACGAGTCCCGCGACCGCTCCCAGGGTGAAGCCCTGGAGGACGCGAAGACTCGACACGGCCATGGCGTCCACGATCTGTCCGGAAGCCAGGAGTTCGAGCGCGGATTCGGCGATCAGCTGGGGCGCCGGCAATGTCCGCTCAGGCAGGATCCCGGTGGCCGCGGCCACCTGCCAGATCACGATCAGGACGAGCGGGCTGAGCCACCGCAGCCAGGTGAGACCACGGTTCCGTTGTCGTCGTCGTGGTCGTCTCCCGGCGCCACGCGGTGCGGACGCGTTCGTGGTCGGGTCCGGCCGGGTGCTCGTGGGTGTGATGGCGGGCGATGCTGTGCCCGCGGTGTCCACCGGGGAGTCGACTGGGGCGGGCGGTGATGCCTCGGCGGGCTGCGAACGTACGGTCGTGGTCACGATCGACCTCCTCTCCAGTGGGTCAGCCGCCGACTCGGGCGGGCTCTCGGGTGTTCGAGACCGCGCGGGACCCGGCCGACCCGGCGAACGGCACCGCGCCGGGGTGCAGGCCGGAGCCGCCGGCGACGTGCGGCGGGGTCCACAGGCCGCGCCGCGCGAGAATCGGGAGCACGCCCTCGCCGAAGGCGAAGGTCTCCTCCAGGTGTGGATACCCGGAGAGCACGAAATGGCTCAGGCCCAGCTGCGCGTACTCGGCGATCCGGTCGGCCACCTCCTCGTGCGATCCCACGAGCGCCGTACCCGCGCCGCCGCGGACCAGCCCGACGCCGGCCCAGAGGTTCGGCGCGATCTCCAGCGAGTCGGCCCGGCCCCCGTGGAGGTCGAGCATCCGGCGTTGCCCCTCCGACTCACTGGCGCGCAGGGACGCCTGCACGCGCTCGACGTCTGCCGGATCGATTCCCCGCAGAAGTCGTTCGGCCTCGGCCCACGCCTGTTCCGAGGTGTCGCGCGAGATCACGTGGAGTCGGATGCCGAAGGACGGCTTCCGGCCGTTGGCGGCGGCGGCCACCCGGACGCGGTCGAGTTTCTCCGCGACGTCGGCCGGGAGCTCACCCCAGGTCAGGTAGGTGTCCGCGTGGCGGGCGGCCACCCGGATCCCGGCCGCGGAGGAACCGCCGAAGAAGATCGACGGAGCAGTGTCGGGGCGACGCCCCAGGACCGCGTCGACGACGGCGAGGTGATCACCCGTGAACGACAGCGGCTCCGGCGAGGACCACAGCCCGCGCACGATCTCCAGGAACTCGTCCGCCCGGGCGTAACGGCCTTCCTTGTCGAGGAAGTCCCCGTAGGCGCGCTGTTCGCGGGACTCCCCACCGGTGACCACGTTGAGCAACAGCCGGCCGTGGTTCTGCCACTGGAAAGTGGTCGCCATCTGCGCGGCCAGGGTGGGGCTCATCAGTCCGGGCCGCAACGCCACGAGGAACTTGATGCGCTCGCTGGACTCGGCGAGCAACGCCGTTGTCAGCAGTGCGTCCTCGCACCACGCGCCGGTCGGCGTGAGCAGTGACTCGAACCCGTTGTATTCGGCGGCTGCCACGATCTGCCGCAGGTACGGCAGGGTGGCGGGCCGGTCGCCCGACATGAAGGTGCCGTGGCCTCCGGCCACCAGGTTTCGCGAATCGCCGTACGTGGGTAGGAACCAGTGAAAGTGCAGCTCCTCGTTCACGGAGGTGTGGTCGGTCGGATAGATGGTCACTGATGACTCCTCGGGGGGTCAGGCTCGGTGTCGGACGGACACATCGTGGAACCGGTCGACCGCGGATGCCCAGCGTTACGGTCACCGCGGGCGAAACCCTTAACCGCACCAGACCGATCGGTCTATTGTCTGTGTTACTGTCACCGGCATGCGCTCCCAGTCCCCTGTGGCCGACCTGCGTCTCACCGACAACAGCGCGGCGCGGGTCATGCGGGCGATCCGGTTCCGGGGCCCCGTCTCCCGACCCGAGATCGCGGCGACGACCGGGCTGTCCGTGGCGACCGTCGGACGCGCGACCGCCGCGCTGACAACCTCGGGAGCCATCCGGGAACGTCCCGAACTCATGCACGACGGTTCGGTCGGCCGCCCGAGCATCCCGCTGGAGATCAATCCGTCCGGACCGGTGACCGTCGCCGTGCACATCGGCTTACATCGCAGCGTCGTGGCGGTGTGCGACCTCGCGTGCCGCAACCTGTCCGAGCACGCGATCGGCACGCCCGGCCGTGAACCGGTGCGGATCGCCGACGAGCTGACCGCGGTCGCGTTCCGACTTCTGGACGGCCACCGCGACCGCCGGCTGGTCCGGGGCGGGATCGCCACCGCCGCCCGGATCACCGGGGCGGGACGGATCGACCACGACCTGCTCGGATGGGAGGACGTGCCCGTCACCGACCTGTTCGCAGACCGGATCGGCGTGCCGTTCTCGGTGGCCCCGCACGTCGAGGCCATGGCCGCGACCGAGCTACTGGTGGGGCACGAGACCCACGAGGGCACCACTCTCGTGGTCTACGCGCGCGAGCATCTGGGTTCCGCACTCGTGATCGACGGTGTGGTCCACAGGCCGCGGTCGGGCTCCCCCGATCTGACGCACCTGCCGGTCGGGGCCACCGAGCTGCTCGACGACCGCGGCGGCGGGCTGTTGGACGTGGTCGGCGACTCCGGGCTGGTCCGGGCTGCGGGCCGCCACGGAATAGACGTGAAATCGGTGGCCGAACTCGCCGTACGCGCGCGCAAGGACGCGGTGGCGGAAGCGATCCTCGTCGAGCGCGCCACGGTCCTGGGCCGGCTGGTGAGCCTGTTGTCCTCCATCACCCGGCCTGATGCCGTCGTCCTGTGCGGTCAGGCCTTCACCGACCACCCGCGGTACCTGTCGGCCCTGATCAAGGCGACCCGTGAGACCCGACTCGCGGGAGGTGTGCCGGATCTGCGGGTCTCGACGGCGGGAGGCCGCATCCAGCAGTTCGCCGCCATGGCGGTCGCGCTGGACGCGATCTCCGCGGATCCCACGGCAGCGCTCGCCGCCCGGGAACTCTCGGCATCGTAGGGCGCGGCCTCTCACCGCCGTGGTGGCCTACTGTCACCGCTGATGCACTTTCCCTCACCGTGAACAGAAGTCTCGACATCCGTAGCGGGCGGGCCGCAGACTTCCGACATGCCTGAACACCAGTCGTTGTCCACCACTGCCCCGTCCGTCTCCCCGGAGATCCACCGGCGCGCGATGCGGACGCATCCCGCCGGCGTCACGATAGTCACCCTGGACGGCTCGGACGGGCCTGTCGGCTTCACCGCGTCGTCCCCCTCGAGCCTGTCGGCCGAGCCCGCCCTGATCAGCTTCAACGTGGGGATCTCCTCGTCGAGCCTGGCGGCCGTGCTCGAGGCCCGTACCGCCGTCGTGCATCTGCTCGGCGCAGGGGATGAGGCCCTGGCGCTCCGCTTCGCCGGGCCGTCACATCTGCGGTTCGCGGACACCGCGCTGTGGACCCGTGCCGAGACCGGTGAACCACTGCTCCACGGCGGACGGGCCCGACTCCGGGTCGCCCTGGACCGTCTCGTGCCCGCCGGCGATCACGTCCTGGTGATCGCGCGCCTGCTCGACGCCTGGTTCGACGAGGAACCCGCCGATCCCCTGGTGGTCCTCGACGGCGGATTCCGTTCGGTATCGAGCTCCGCCCGCTAGCTGTACCCGGCCGCCACCGCCAGCGCGGTGGGTTCGAGGCGGCCTGGCATTCGTCGCCCGGCTCGCGCCTCGCCGAGGTCAGCTGCCTCGGCGAAGTGCGTGCGGGCCGGTAACGGCGCTGAAATGGGAACGACCCCCGCCGTGAGGGCGGGGGTCGTCCTTTGCGATCGACTCGTGTCCGGTCAGCTGCTGGCGGGAGCCGCTCCGCCGCTGCCCGCCGGTCCACCGGCGGGGCCTGCGCCGAAGCCACCCGAGCTCGGCGGCAGGGAGTCGCCCGGGCCGGCCTCGCCGGTCGGCGCGACACTGGCGCTGATCTTCTCCTCGGCCCGGTCCTCCTCGGGCTCGTCCGGACGCGGGGAGCCGGTGAACGTGAACTTGGCGTCCTCGGTGCGGGTCGACTCGCCGTCCCAGCCCTCGACGTCCACGGAGACGATCTCGCCGGCCGCGACCTCGCCGAAGAGGATCTTCTCCGAGAGCGTGTCCTCGATCTCCCGCTGGATGGTGCGACGAAGCGGCCGCGCACCCAGCACCGGATCGAATCCGCGCCTGGCCAGCAGCCGCTCGGCGCGCTCCGTGATCTGGATGTCCATGTCCTTGGCCTTGAGGGCCGAACGGACGCGGCCGATCATCAGGTCGACCATCTGGACGATCTGATCCTCGGTGAGCTGGTGGAACACCACGATCTCGTCGATACGGTTGAGGAACTCCGGGCGGAAGTGCTTCTTCAGCTCGTCGTTGACCTTCTGCTTCATCCGCTCGTACTGGCCCTCGGCATCCTGCTCGCCGATGCCGGAGAAGCCCATGCCCACGGCCTTGGAGATGTCCTTCGTCCCCAGGTTCGAGGTGAAGATCAGCACGGTGTTCTTGAAGTCCACCATGCGCCC
>DWWG01000039.1 GCA_019119875.1 Candidatus Dietzia intestinigallinarum
GTCGGGGCCGGCGGGGTCAGAGAGCCAGCTGCGCGCGGAGTCGCTCGAGCTCGTCGCGGTAGCGTGCCACGTTCTTCAGCTTGACCTCCTCGTACCCGCGGACCATGTCCGGCAGCTCGGCCAGGGCGATCGCGGTGCCATGCCAGGCGGCGTCCTTGCCGACCGGACCCACACGGCGCAGCTCGGCGGTGAGCGCGTCGACGAGGCCACGGTACTCGGCGAGCAGTTCGCGCTCGACCCTGCGCACCCCCGCGTATCCGAACACGTCAAGGGGGGTGCCGCGCAGGCGCTTCATCCGGGCCAGCGCCTTCATCGCCGGCATGGCCTTGGGGCCGATCGAGATCTTCTTCTTCATCCCCATGGCACGCAGGGCCGGCGGGTGCAGCTTGAGGTTGGCCACCGCGCCCTCGCCCCACTCCTCGGTCACCCGGGCGGCGAACTCGGGATCCACGGCCAGGCGAGCCACCTCGTACTCGTCCTTGTACGCCATGAGCTTGTGGAGGTTCCGGGCCACGGCCAGTGTGAGCTGCTCGGACGGGGCGCTGCCCGCGGCGCCCACCGCGTCGGCGTCGGCCCGGAGCGCCTCCGCCGCGCGGAGGTCCTCGACCCGGCGCACGTAGTCGGCCGCGTACGCCCGGTCCTGGTAGCCGATGAGTTCGTCGACGCGCAGGGCCACCACCGCACGGAGCTCCGCGGACGCCTCCGGGGCCAGACCCGTCAGCAGCCGCTCGGCGTCGGGGGAGGCCACGTGCAGCTCGGGTGTCGCCGTGGACACCGGGCGGTGCAGCTCGCCCACCAGGGCGGACAGGCTCTCCGGGTCCGCGACCGCCTGCCGTCCCCGACGGAACGCCTGGATGTTGGCCTCGACCGCGACCCCGTTGAGCTCGATGGCCCGTTCGATCGCCTCGGCGGAGATCGGCAGTGCGCCGCTCTGGTAGGCCGCACCCACCATGAGCATGTTGGACGTCTGGGTGGAGCCGAAGAGATTCTCGGTGAGCTCGCCGGGGTTGAGGTACACGCCCCGTGCGGAGGCCCGGTTGATCGCGTCCTGGATGTCAGCCGTGGCCGGGTACTGCACCGAGGTGTCGATGACCATGGAGCCGGTGGGGATCTGCGTGGTCGACACCACCGAGGTGGTGCGTTCGGGACTGGCGACCTTGAGGTTGGCGCTGTCCGCACCGACGAGACCGTCACAACAGAGGTAGAGGTCACAGTCGCCGGCGCCGATCTTGGGCGGCTGCTCCGTCGGAACGCGGCTCACACGGACGTCCGAGACCACGGCGCCGCCCTTCTGCGCCAGGCCGGTCATGTCCAGCGTGCGCGCGGAGTTGCCGTCCAGCACCGCCGCCGTGGCCAGCACCGCGGACACCGTGACGATGCCCGTCCCCCCGATACCGGTCAGGCGCAGTGAGAACCCGCGGTCGGCGTCCACTGTCGCGCGGTCCGGCTCGGGTAGTTCCGTCGGGGCGAGCGGCGGAGCGACGGCCACGCGCTCGGTCTTCTGCCCCGGAACAACGGTCACGAAGGCCGGGCAGTCACCCTGCAGGCACGAGAAGTCGAAGTTGCAGGTGGACTGGTCGATCTGCGTCTTGCGGCCGAACTCGGTCTCCACCGGGTGGACCGACAGGCAGTTGGACTTCTCACCGCAGTCGCCGCAGCCCTCGCAGATCCGCTCGTTGATCACGACCCTCTCCGTGGGCGTGGGGTAGGTGCCACGCTTGCGGTGGCGCCGCTTCTCGGCGGCGCAGTACTGGTCGTGGACCAGGACGGTCACACCCGGTGTGGCCGCCAGTTCCTGCTGGATCTGAAGAGTCTCCGAGCGGTCCCGGACCTCGATGCCGCGGGGCAGGCCCTGCGCCCTGGTCGCCTTGACGTCGTCGGTGGTCACGACGATCTTCGCGACCTTCTCGGCCTGTAGTAGCCGCAGGATCTCGGGCAGGGTCATCTCGCCCACCGGGTCCTGGCCTCCGGTCATGGCCACCGTCCCGTTGTAGAGCAGCTTGTAGGTGATGTTGTCGCCAGAGGCCACCGCGGCGCGCAGGGCCAGGGAGCCCGAGTGCATGAACGTGCCGTCGCCGACGTTCTGCACCATGTGTCGCTCGGTGAGGAACGGCGACATGCCGGTCCACTGGATGCCCTCGCCTCCCATCTGGGTGACGCCGGTGACGTTCCCGACCTGCTTCTCGTCCATCATCAGCACCATCGCGTGGCAGCCGATTCCGCCGCCGACGAGCGTCCCGTCGGCCACCTTGGTGGAACTGTTGTGCGGGCAGCCGGAACAGAAGTACGGGGTGCGGGTGGTGGCCAGGGGCAGGGAGATGCGGGTCCGCGGCCGGGCCGGCCCCTCGAGCCAGTCCAGCGCGGAGGCGATGCCGTGGACCTTGCCCAGTCGCTGCGCCAGACCGCGCGTGACCGAGTCCACGTCGAGCTCGCCGAAGCGGCTGAACAGTGTTGAGCCGTCCTCGTGGGACTTGCCCACGACGTTGGCCACACCGGGGCGCCGGAAGTGGATCTCCCGGATCATCGTCTCGATGAAGTCGCGCTTCTCCTCGACCACGATCACCTCGTCGAGGCCGGACATGAACTCGTCCAGCACCGTCCGCTCGAGCGGGTACACCATGCCCAACTTGAGGATCCGGATCCCGCGCCGGGACAGCTCGGCGTCGTCCAGTCCCAGCCGCCGCAGCGATTCGCGCACATCGAGGTAGGTCTTGCCGGCGGCCACGATCCCGATCCTGTCGTCGGCGGTGGACTGCACGATCCGGTTGAGCTTGTTGAGCCGCGCGTATTCGAGGGCCCGGGGGATGCGGATGGTGAGCTGGTTCTGCTCGAGCTCCATCAGGCTCGAGCCGAGCAACTGGCCCGACGGCACGTGCGGGCTCGTCCCGAGATCACCGTAGACCGGCAGGATCCGGTCAGGGTCGACGACCGCGGTGGACGACGCATCCGCCACGTGGGAGGAGATCTTCATGGCCGACCACAGGCCGGAGACCCGCGACAGGATCGCCGCGTGCACGCCGAAGTCGAGCACGTCCTGGGAGTCGGCCGGGTACAGCGTCGGCATGTAGAGATCGGCCAGCGCCAGCTCCGAGGCACAGGGGACGGTCGAGGATTTGGCGCCCGGGTCGTCACCGACGAACGCCACCGCGCCGCCGTTCGGGTCGGTGCCGATGAGGTTGGCGTGACGGAGGGCGTCCGAGGCCCGGTCCAGCCCGGGGGATTTGCCGTACCAGTAGCCGACCACCCCGGCCAGCGGGGCACCGCCGGTGTTCTCGGTGGCGCGGAGGGTGCCGGTGCGGCGGGCGAGTTGGGAGCCCATCACCGCGGTGGCCCCGGCCTCTTCGTTGAGGGCGGGCCGGTGCACGACGTCGTACGGGTCGAGGAACTTGCCGCGCCTGGCGAGCTCGAGGTCATAACCGGCCAGGGGCGATCCCTCGTAGCCGCTCACGAGACTCGCGGTGAGCAGGTTCTGCCGCCGGTCCAGGCGCGCCCGGTCGCGGACGGTGCGAACCAGCGCCTGGATGCCGGTGAGGTAGACCGTGCCATTTTGCCGCGTGTAGCGGTCGGAGAGGGAGAACGATCCGGCATCGGCCTGACCGGTCGGTGGCAGATCGTCATGCGTGCCGTTCGGGGAACCGAGGAGGGAGGTCATGATCAACACCTGGCCTTTGCAACATGTGAGCTGTGACTCCAGGCTAGGACTCAGAGTGAGGTGCGTCACGCGGCCAGTGAAATGTCGATCACTGTGTACATGATGATCGGTTTTTTGCCAACAAATCTGGTCTATGTGTCCACCTCGGCGTCGTATAGCGTGGACACATGGACCCATCGCACAACCTTGACGACACCGACCGGCGGCTCCTCGGAATCGTGCTCGACGATCCACGGGTCGGCGTGCGCGAGTTCTCCCGGAGGCTCGGCGTGGCCCGCGGGACCGCTCAGGCCCGGCTCGACAAGCTCGAGGCGCGCGGCGTGCTGGCCACCTGGTCGCCCCGGCTCGACGCCGCCGCACTCGGTTACCCGCTGGGCGCGCTCGTCCACATCCAGATGGCGCAGGCGCGGCTCGAGGAGACCTGCGATGGCCTCGCACAGATCCGCGAGGTGCTGGAGGTGATGAGCGTGGCGGGAGAGTTCGACATCGTCTGCCGGGTCGTCGCACGCGACCACGCGCATCTCGAGGAGGTCTTCAGCGCGATCATCTCCACGCCCGGCGTCCTGCGGACGCGCACCGAGGTGATCCTGAGGCAGCGCGTCGGCCCGCGGGTGCGGCAACTGCTCTGACCCGGTGCGCCCGTCGGTCTGACCCGGTGCGCCCGTCGGCCTGACCCGGTGCGCCCGTCGGCCTGACCCGGTGCACCCGTCGGCGTTGAGTCGCTGCGGCAGCGGTTTGCTCCGACCGCCCTGGCTGCACAAAACGACTCAACGCGGGGTGGGGTGGGCGCGGGGCTGGGTTGCGGCGTTGGGCGCTGGGCTGGGTTGCGGCGTTGGGCGCGGGACTTGGTTGCGGCGTTGGGCGCGGGGTGGGGTGGGGGCGTGGGGCCGCCGCGCCGGGCTGTCACTCCCAGATCCGCGCGAACGGGTAGGCGGCCTCGTACTCGGACGCGATCTCCAGCAGGGTGCGATCGTGGCCGATTCGTGCGCCGAGCTGCACGCCGATCGGCATGCCGTCGGGAGCCTGCCCGGCCGGGATGGAGATGGCCGGGGACCCCGCGATGTTCTGGGCCGGGGTGAACGTGACCCAGTTCGAGACGCGCTCCATGTGCCGGGCGAAGTCCTGATCCGCGTCGAGGTAGCCGACCTCGGGCGTCTCGTGGTTGAGCACCGGGTTGAGGATCAGGTCGAACTCGCCGAACATCTCGTCGTACTTCCTGCGGGTGCGGGCCAGTCTCGCAAGGACGAGGGGCAGCCGGAGCAGCCGCCTACGTGCGTTGTCGGCGAGGCCGAGGGTGAAGGGGTCGAGGGCGTCGGGGTCGAATCCCTCGCCGAAGAGGGAGGCCCCCTGCTTGGACGTGGCCAGCGCGAGAATTCCCCAGTAGTCCTTGAAATCGCTCTCGAAGCTCGCGGGGACCGGTGCGTCCATGAGATCCACGTGGTGTCCGAGGTCCTCGAGACGCCGGGCGGCCGAGCGCAGGACCGAGAGTGTCGCGGCGTCGGTGGGCCCGCCCGCTGGGCTCTGCTCGACCATCCCGATCCGCAGTCGCCGGGCCGGGGCGGGCGCGACCTGACCGATCGGCGGCACCTTGACCGGGGGGCGGGTGGCCTCGAACGCCGTCCAGAACGTGACCGTGTCGCGCACCGACCGGGAGACCACCGACTGCGACACGATCGGGATCGGCATGTTCTTCGAGTATCGCTCGTGCGAGTGGCGTCCCTGGCTGGGCTTGAAACCCACGAGCCCGGTGACCGCGGCGGGGATCCGCACGGATCCACCCCCGTCGTTGGCGTGGGCGATGGGCAGTGCGCCGGAGGCCACCAGGGCGGCGGCACCCCCTGACGAGCCGCCGGGGGTGCGGCTGGTGTGCCAGGGGTTCCGGGCCATGCGTCCACCCTGGCGTTCGGTCGCGGCGGTCCAACCGAACGGCGGGGTGTTGGTCATGCCGACGGGGATGATCCCGGTGGCGGACAGTTCGGTGGCGACGAGGCCGTCCGTCGTGGCCGGGACGGCGTTGACGGCGTCCGAACCCATGGTGGTGGGGTTACCGGCCACGGTGATGTTGTCCTTGAACGCGCTGGGGACCCCGGCGAGGAGGGGGAGCGTGTCACCGGCCCGCAGGCGGTCGCCGAGGGCGCGTGCGCGGTCCACGGCCCTGTCGAAGTCGGTGTACGCGAACGCCCCGAGGGTGGGCTCGACGGTCGCGATGCGGTCGAGTGCCGCCTGCATCGCCTCGCCGGGGTGCAGGTCACCGTCGCGGAGTCGTTCCGCCAGGCCCGTCGCGTCGTCGGTGCCCAGGGCATCGTCCCGGAACGCATGGAGTCGACCGTGGTTATCAGTAGAGCGGGTCATCTGTCCAGGGTAGGTGGGGCTGCCACCTCTGGGGCGGGCTTTCCCGGTCGGTCCGGGTCTTGACAATGCGCCCGCGTTCAGCGATATTAGCGGGACCTAAGTTAGGCGAGGGTCACCTAACTCTCGCGATGTGGAGGATGAGCGATGGCAGTGAGCAGCGGCGAGACGGACCCGGTCGTCACGGGGGCACGTCGGTTGCTCGATGGCCACGGAATCGCCACGGTCGCCGTGCGCGGCAGCAAGAACCGCTCGGACGTCATGGTCTCGGCGGGCCACCGCTGGAGTGGTGACGGTGTGATCGTCGTGACCGGGACGCCGGCCCCCTGGTCCGAACTCGTTGTGGCGCCGGGCGAATCGGTCGAGGTCGTGGTGATGATCGACGAGTTCGCGCCGATCGTCGAGGCCAAGGTCCACGTCGCCAGCCTGTACGCATTCGGGGTGGCCCGCGCGGCCCGGCAGGGCGAGGGCTGGATCGTGGAGATCGAGATCCAGCTCGGGGATGTGGACGTCAAGCGTCTCGGTCACGCCGGGACGGTCGACGCGAGAGCCCTCGACGCGGTGCCGTCCGATCCGCTCGCGCGTGACTCCGCGGGCCTGGCGGATGAGATCCGTGCCCGCTTCGGTGGCGAACTGGCGGTCCTGGCCGGCGCCGGCGACCCGGCGAGCCCGCCCTATGTGCTCGGCGTGGATCCGGAGGGTCTCCACCTGATCACCGCACTGGGGGTCGACGCCGACGTCGTCCATCTGCCGTTCACGGCCCGCGCTGAGAGCGTGGGGGACGTGGTCCGGGAGATGGATCGCTACGTCGCTCGCGCGAGCTGACGTAGTGCTCGTCGTCGTCCCGCGCTGACGCGGCCCGCCCCGGCCAGCATGCGCGACCGGCCCCCGCCCGAGCTGGGCGGGGGCCGGTCGCGTGCTCTCACGGGGTCTGGCTGCCAACCCGGACGGCGCAGGTCGGTCCGGGCTGCGCGTGCCGGGCAGAGGCGCCGGTCAGGCCGGGGAGTAGGTGAGGCAGTCCGCGGTGTCGGCGCCCGCGCCGATCTTGACGGACTCCGCCGAGCAGAGCAGATCCTTGTTGTGTACGCACTCGACCCGCTGGCAGGCGCCCACGTGGGCGCTGGCGGTGGGGAGGCCGCCGCGCACGTCCAGGGAGATGAAGGTGCCGCACTCGGCGTGGTCGGGTGCGCCCGCCACGGTGATCGCCCCGGCGTTGCAGTTCTGCTCGCTGTTGAACGAGCACGCCGTGACGGTGCAGGTGCTGATTCCGGTGAGAGTGGCCATGTCGATCGCTCCTCGCGTCGCATCGGGTGTGTGAGTCAGAGTTAACCCCCGATCGGTCCGACTTGCAACCAAAGTAAGGCTGTGCTACGTGGGCTAAGCCTAAGCTTCTGGCCTGCTGCAACGACGGTTTCGGGCCGCGGGCCGTGGCGCTCGCGCCCACGGTTGTCGGGTGCCCAACGTCGCATCGCCACCAACGGTGTGTGAATCCGCTCTGGACATTTGTGACCCGCCACACTATGTTCGAACTCAGTTAATCCGACTTAACTGAAAGGGGAGCGGCGCTGATGACCTCCGCGACCACCAACCGCCAGGCGCACGAGGAACTCCTCGCCGACCTGCGCGCCCGCCTGGACCGCGCGGCGCTCGGCGGCGGCGAGAAGGCCCGTGCCCGTCACCTGGAGCGCGGCAAGCTTCTCGCCCGCCAGCGGGTCGACGTCCTGCTCGACCCCGGCAGCCCGTTCCTGGAGCTCTCGCCGCTCGCGGCGGAGGGGATGTACGGCGGCAAGGCCCCGGCCGCCGGCGTCGTCGCGGGCATCGGGCGCGTATCCGGCCGTGAGTGCCTGATCATCGCCAACGACGCGACGGTCTCCGGTGGCACCTACTACCCCATGACGGTCAAGAAGCACCTGCGCGGCCAGGAGGTGGCGCTGGCCAACAACCTGCCGTGCATCTACCTCGTCGACTCGGGCGGCGCGATGCTGCTCCAGCAGGACGAGGTCTTCCCGGACCGCGACCACTTCGGCCGGATCTTCTTCAACCAGGCCACCATGTCCGCCAAGGGCATCCCGCAGATCGCCGCGGTCATGGGCTCGTGCACCGCCGGCGGCGCATACGTGCCGGCGATGAGTGACGAGGCCGTGATCGTGCGCAATCAGGGCACGATCTTCCTGGCCGGTCCGCCGCTGGTGAAGGCCGCCACCGGCGAGGAGGTCACCGCCGAGGAGCTGGGCGGCGGGGATCTCCACGCCAAGACCTCCGGTGTGGTGGACCACCTGGCCGACGACGACTACGACGCGCTCATGAAAGTCCGGGAGATCATCGCGACGTGCCCGCCCGCGCCCGCCCCGGACTGGGACGTCCTCGAACCACGTGAGCCGGCCCGCCCGCAGACCGATCTGTACGACCTCGTGCCGACCGACTCGCGCACCCCGTACGACGTGCGCGACATCATCGGCACGATCGTCGACGGCGGCGAGTACACCGAGTTCAAGGAGAACTACGGCAGCTCGATGGTCACCGCGTTCGCCCGGATCCACGGGCACCCGGTGGGCATCATCGGCAACAACGGCGTGATCTTCTCCGAGTCCGCCCTCAAGGGCGCGCACTTCATCGAACTGTGCGACCGCCGCAAGATCCCGCTGGTCTTCCTGCAGAACATCACCGGCTTCATGGTGGGCCGCCAGTACGAGGCGGGCGGGATCGCCAAGAACGGCGCCAAGATGGTCACCGCCGTGGCGTGCGCCCGGGTGCCCAAGTTCACGATCGTCGTGGGCGGCTCGTTCGGTGCCGGCAACTACTCGATGTGCGGCCGCGCCTACTCGCCGCGCTTTTTGTGGATGTGGCCGAACGCGAAGATCGCCGTGATGGGTGGCCCGCAGGCCGCCGACACCCTGGCCTCGGTGCGCGCCGCGCAGGTCACCAAGTCGGGCGGCGAGTGGACCGACGAGCAGCAGGCCGAGTTCACGGCCCCGATCCGCGAGCAGTTCGCCGAGCAGTCCACCGCGTACTACTCCACGGCCCGCCTCTGGGACGACGGGATCATCGACCCCGCCGACACCCGCACCGTCCTCGGCCTGGCACTCGCCGCGGCCGCCAACGCCCCCCTCGAGCCGGTCAACAACGGCGTCTTCAGGATGTGAGCAGACCCATGTCAGAGAAACCGCCTCAGAAGCTCCACACCGTCCTGGTGGCCAACCGCGGTGAGATCGCGTGCCGCGTGATCCGTTCGCTGCGGGCCGCGGGTATCCGCGCGGTCGCCGTCTACTCCGATGCCGACGCCGACGCGCTGCACGTGCGCATGGCCGACGCCGCGGTCCGCCTGGGCCCGGCCCAGGCGTCGCAGTCCTACCTCGACATCGACAAGGTCATCGCCGCGTGCCGCGAGACCGGCGCGCAGGCCGTGCACCCCGGCTACGGATTCCTGTCGGAGAACGCGACGTTCGCCCGCGCGCTGGAGGAGGCGGGCCTGATCTTCGTGGGACCGCCGGCCTCGGCGATCGAGACGATGGGGGACAAGATCACCGCCAAGGCCGCGGTGACCGCCCGCGACGTGCCCACCGTGCCCGGTATCTCGCGGCCGGGGCTGACCGACGACGAGCTGGTCGCCGGCGCGGCGGAGGTCGGCTATCCCGTTCTGGTCAAGCCGTCCGCCGGCGGCGGCGGGAAGGGCATGCGGCGGGTCGAGGACCCGGCCGACCTGCCGGCCGCGCTGGAGTCGGCCCGGCGCGAGTCGGCGGGCGCGTTCGGGGACGACACGCTGTTCCTCGAGCGGTTCGTGGACACTCCCCGCCACATCGAGGTGCAGGTCCTGGCCGACACCCACGGCAACGTCGTCCACCTGGGTGAGCGCGAGTGCTCGCTCCAGCGGCGCCACCAGAAGGTCATCGAGGAGGCGCCCAGTGCGCTGCTCGACGAGGCCACCCGCCAGCGCATCGGCGAGGCGGCCTGCGACGCGGCCCGCTCGGTCGGCTACGTCGGCGCCGGCACGGTCGAGTTCATCGTCTCCGCCCACGCACCGGACGAGTTCTTCTTCATGGAGATGAACACGCGCCTGCAGGTGGAGCACCCGGTCACCGAGATGGTCACCGGCGTGGACCTGGTCGACTGGCAGGTCCGCATCGCCGCGGGCGAGGAGCTGACGCTGCGCCAGGAGGACATCACCCTCACGGGTCACGCGATCGAGGCCCGCGTCTACGCGGAGGACCCGGCCAAGGGCTTCCTGCCCACCGGGGGCACGGTGCTCGGGCTGGAAGAGCCGTCGGGCAGCGGCATCCGCGTGGACTCCGGCCTGCGGGTGGGCACCGTCGTCGGCAGCGACTACGACCCCATGCTGGGCAAGGTCATCGCCCACGGCGCCGACCGCGCCGAGGCGCTGGCCCGGCTCGATGCGGCCCTCGCCGGCACCCACGTGCTGGGCCTGCGCACGAACGTCGACTTCTGCCGGTTCCTGCTCTCCCGCCCCGAGGTCGTGGCCGGTGACCTGGACACCGGGCTGCTCGACCGCAGTGTCGGCGAGTACGTGGCGACCCCCGCGCCGGAGGGCGCCCTGGTGGCCGTGGCCATGCACCGCACCGAGGAGCGCTGGGCCAGGGTGCCCGCCGCCCGCCGCGGGCCGTGGGACGTGCCCAACGGATGGCGCGTCGGGGGCCGCGCCGAGGTGTGGACGCGGCTGGACGGCGGGCCCGGGACCGACGCGGTGACGGTGGGTCTCAAGGGGACGCCCGACGACGCCGAGGTGACCATCACCGACGCGACGATCGGTTCCGCCGAGGAACCGACGGTCTCCTCGCGACACCGGGCCCGGGTGGCCCGCGACGGTGGCTCGCTCCGGCTCACCGTCGACAGCACGCAGCAGCGCTGGACGATCGTGCGGTCGCGCGACCCCAAGAACCCCGACACCTTCTGGGTGGCCGGCGACGGCGGGACCTGGGACCTGCGTCTGCTGCCGCTCATCGACTCGCGGATCCACGACGCCGGCGCCGCCGACGGTCAGATCCTCAGCCCGATGCCGGGCTCGGTGATCGCCTGCTTCGTGGAGGACGGGGCCGAGGTCACCGCGGGACAGAACGTCCTGGCCGTGGAGGCCATGAAGATGGAACACGCGCTCACCGCGCCGATCGACGGAGTGGTGCGCGTGCATGTCACCACCGGTGAGCAGGTGCCCGCCGATCACCTGCTCGCGACCGTCGAGCCACGCCCCGGTGGTGGCGACGACGACAACGACAACGACGACGACAACGCAGCCGAGGACGTAGGAGAGAAGAATGCCTGAGCTGGAAGAGCACTACGCAGATCTCAAGTCGACGGTCGCCGACTTCGCCGACAAGGTGGTCGCCCCGGCCTCGGCGGAGCACGACCGCAACCACACCTTCCCGTACGAGCTCGTGGCCCAGATGGGGCAGATGGGTCTGTTCGGCCTGCCCTTCCCGGAGGAGTACGGCGGCATGGGCGGCGACTACTTCGCCCTCTCGCTGGCGCTCGAGGAGCTCGGGCGCGTGGACCAGTCCACCGCGATGACCCTCGAGGCCGGCGTCGGCCTGGGCGCGATGCCGATCTTCCACTTCGGCAACGAGGAGCAGAAGCAGAAGTGGCTGCCGGACCTGGTCGCGGGCCGCAGGCTCGCGGGTTTCGGCCTCACCGAACCCGGCGCGGGGTCGGATGCCGGTGCCACCAAAACCACCGCCAGGCGTGACGGTGACGAGTGGGTGATCAACGGCAACAAGCAGTTCATCACCAACTCGGGCACCGACATCACCTCACTGGTCACCGTCACCGCCGTCACGGGGACGCGCGAGAACGGCAAGAAGGCCATCTCGACGATCATCGTCCCGTCCGACACCCCCGGCTTCACGGCCGAGCCCGCCTACGACAAGGTCGGCTGGAACGCGTCCGATACGCACCCGTTGACCTTCGCCGATGCCCGCGTGCCGGTCGAGAACCTGCTGGGCGAGGAGGGGCGCGGCTACGCGAACTTCCTGTCGATCCTCGACGAGGGCCGCGTCGCGATCGCCGCGGTGGCCACCGGTGCCGCGCAGGGCTGCGTGGACGAGTCGGTCAGGTACGCCCGCGAGCGTGAGTCCATGGGCCAGAAGATCGGCTCGTTCCAGGCGATCGCGTTCAAGATCGCCCGCATGGAGGCCCGCGCCCACACCGCGCGCTGCGCCTACTACGAGGCGGCGCGCCTGATGCTGGCCGGCAAGCCGTTCAAGAAGGAGGCCGCGATCGCCAAGATGGTCGCCTCCGAGGCCGCGATGGACAACGCCCGTGACGCCACGCAGGTCCACGGCGGCTACGGCTTCATGAACGAGTACCCGGTCGCCCGTCACTACCGCGATTCGAAGATTCTCGAGATCGGCGAGGGCACCACCGAGGTGCAGCTCATGCTGATCGCGCGCGGATTGGGGCTGTAGTCATGTCGGACACCAGCGCGCAGCAGCGCAAGGAGGTCGTCCAGCGCGGACTGTGGTTCGAGGAGTACGAGGTCGGCACCGCGTACCTCCACCGGCCGGGGCGCACGATGACCGAGGCGGACAACGTCCTGTTCACCACGCTCACCATGAACACCCAGGCCCTGCACCTGGACGCGGCGTGGTCGGCCGAGCAGCCGGGCTTCGGCGGCGAGCGTCTGATGAACTCGATGCACACCCTGTCCACGCTGGTCGGCCTGTCGGTCGCGCAGCTCACGCAGGGCACGATCGTGGCGAACCTCGGCTTCTCCGAGGTCAGCTTCCCCAAGCCGGTGCTGCACGGGGACACGCTGTACGCGGAGACCATCTGCACCGACAAGCGTGAGTCCAGGTCACGGCCGGGGGAGGGGATCGTGACCCTCGAGCACATCGGCCGTAACCAGCACGGCGACGTGGTGGCCAGGGCGGTCCGCAAGACGCTGGTCCGCAAGCGCCCCGGTCCGGACGGTCCGGACGGCTCCGAAGGTCCGGCCGGCGGAGGGGAGGGGTCGGCATGAGTGGCGCACCCGCATGGGTCCCGCCGGGTCCGGCGATGCTGTTCTGCCCGGCGGACCGGCCGGAGCGGTACGGCAAGGCCGCGGACCGTGCCGACGTGGTGATCCTCGATCTCGAGGACGCGGTCGCCCCGGCGGACCGTCCCGCCGCGCGTGAGGCGCTGACGTCCTCGGCCCTGGATCCGGAGCGCACGATCGTGCGCGTCAACCCGGTCGACACCCCCGACCACGCAGCGGACCTGGAGGCCTTCGCCGCCACCGGGTACCGGTGCGTGATGCTCGCGAAGGCCGAGTCCGCCGCACAGATCGCGGACCTGCATTCGGCGACCGGCGCCGCGGTGTTGGCGCTGGTGGAGACCCCGCTGGGGGTGGTCCGCGCGGAGGAGATCGCCTCCGCACCGGGCTGTGCCGGACTGATGTGGGGCGCCGAGGATCTGCTCGCCGCGATGGGCGGGTCGACGAGCCGGTTCTCCGCCGCGGAGTCGGGCGGGCCACGGGTCGCGGGGGAGTACCGCGACGTGCCCCGCCACGCCCGTGCCCGGGTCGCGCTCGCCGCGGCCGCGTTCGGGCGGTGGGCGGTGGACTCGGTCCACCTGGACATCGCCGACGTCGACGGCCAGCGCGCCGAGGCGCTGGACGCCGTCGCGCTGGGCTTCGTGGCCACGGCGTGCATCCACCCGTCCCAGGTGGCGGTGGTGCGGCAGGCCTACGCGCCCGACGACGACGAGGTGGCCTGGGCCCGCAGGGTACTCGCCGCCGCCGAGCACAACCAGGGCGTTTTCCAGCTGGACGGTCGCATGGTCGACGGTCCGGTCTTCCGCCAGGCCGAGGCGACGATGCGTCGCGCGTCGGCCGTCACCCGCTAGCACCCGAACACCCCGGGCCGGTCACGGCCCCACCCCCCGAGGAGCACCGAGATGACCACCACCGATCTCGATCCCACCCCGCTCGACCCCGCACTGTCGCACACCCGCGGGGAGGCCGACGTCCCCCTGCTCACGCAGACGATCCCCGACAACCTGGCCGCCACGGCCGAACGGTTCGGGGACCGTGACGCGCTGGTCGACGTCCCGGCCGGTCGTCGCTGGACGTATACCGAGTTCCTGGCCGACGTCCGCCGGTTGGCCTCGGGGCTGCACCGGCTCGGCATCCGGGCGGGGGACCGGGTGGGCATCTGGTCGCCCAACCGCTGGGAGTGGGTGATGGTCCAGTACGCCACCGCCGAGATCGGGGCCGTGCTGGTCAACATCAACCCGTCCTACCGGGTGCACGAGCTCGAGTACGTCCTGAAGCAGGCCGAGATCAAGGCCGTCCTGGCGGCGCCGCAGTTCAAGGACTCCGACTACACGGGCATGCTCGCCCAGGTGCAGCCGAGCTGCCCCGACCTGGAGTTCGTGGTGCTCTTCGGCGACGAGGAGTGGGAGTCGATGATGTCGGGCCCCACCCACGCCGAGGAACTGGCGGAGATCCGGGCCGGACTGTCCCCCGGGGACGCGATCAACATCCAGTACACCTCCGGCACCACGGGCTTTCCCAAGGGCGCCACGCTCTCGCACTCGAACATCCTCAACAACGGGTACTTCGTGGGTGAGACCATCCACTACTCCGAGGTCGACCGGGTGTGCATCCCGGTGCCCTTCTACCACTGCTTCGGCATGGTGATGGGCAACCTCGCGTGCACCTCGCACGGCTCTGCCATGGTGATCCCCGGCCCGGCGTTCGACCCGGTGGCCTCCCTGGAGGCGGTCGCCGGGGAGAAGTGCACCAGCCTGTACGGCGTTCCGACGATGTTCATCGCCGAGCTCGCGCTCGAGGACTTCGACTCCTTCGACCTGTCGACGCTGCGCACCGGGATCATGGCGGGCTCGCCGTGCCCCGAATCCACCATGCGTCAGGTGATCGATCGGATGAACATGGACGAGGTGTCGATCTGTTACGGCATGACCGAGACCTCGCCGGTGTCCACGCAGACCCGGTCCGATGACTCCCTGGACCGCCGCGTGTCCACCGTGGGGCGGGTGGGACCGCACCTGGAGATCAAGATCATCGACCCCTCCACCGGCGAGACCCTGCCGCGCGGCGAGGCCGGAGAGTTCTGCACCCGGGGCTACAGCGTCATGCTCGGCTACTGGAACCAGCCGGACAAGACCGCCGAGGCGATCGACGAGTCCGGCTGGATGCACACCGGGGACATCGGCGTGATGGATGCCGACGGCTACGTGCAGATCACCGGCCGGATCAAGGACATGGTCATCCGCGGCGGCGAGAACATCTACCCACGCGAGGTGGAGGAGTTCCTCTACACCCACCCGGACATCCTCGACGCCCAGGTGATCGGCGTGCCCGACCCCAAATACGGTGAGGAACTCATGGCCTGGGTGCGGCTCAAGCCCGGATGCCCGGACCTCACCGCCGACGCCCTCCGGGAGTTCGCCACCGGCAAGCTGGCCCGCCACAAGATCCCCCGGTACGTCCACGTGGTGGACGAGTTCCCCATGACCGTCACCGGGAAGGTCCGCAAGGTCGACATGCGCGAGTCCGCCATCGAGATCCTCGGCCTGGCCTGACCGGACGAGACCATCGTTCTCCAGACCCCGATCAAGGAGTGAGTGAATGTCCAGCAAGTTGATGAGCGCGGCCGAGGCCGTCGCGGATATCCCCGACGGGGCGTCGATCGCCGCGGGCGGGTTCGGCCTGTGCGGCATCCCGCAGGTCGTCCTCACCGCGCTCGCCGCGCGGGACGTCGGCGGGTTCGAGGTCTTCTCCAACAACGCCGGAGTGGACGGCAAGGGCCTCGGCATGCTGCTGGAGGCCGGCAAGCTGCGCCGCATCGTGGCCTCGTACGTCGGCGAGAACAAGGAGTTCGCCCGCCAGTACCTGTCCGGCGAGCTCGAGGTGGAGCTGACCCCGCAGGGCACGCTGGCCGAGCGCATGCGGGCCGGTGGCTCGGGCATCGGGGCGTTCTTCACCCGCACCGGCGTGGGCACCTTCGTCGCCGACGGCGGGATGCCGTGGAAGTACGCCCCCGACGGCGGCGTCGCCGTGGCGTCACCGCCCAAGGAGACGCGGGAGATCCGTGGCGAGACCTATGTGCTCGAGCAGGCGATCGAGGCCGATTTCTCGATCATCCGCGCCGCGGTGGCCGACCGCAGCGGCAACCTGCGCTTCAACCTGACCGCCCGCAACTTCTCACCGCTGGCGGCGATGGCCGGCCGGGTGTGCATCGTGGAGGCGGAGAAGATCGTCGAGGTGGGCGAGCTCGCACCGGACGACATCCACCTGCCCGGGATCTTCGTGCACCGCCTTGTCGAGTTGACCGACGAGCAGGTCGCCGAGACCAAATGGATCGAGAAGACCACCACCAACCCGCCCTCGGAAGGACAGCGCTGATGAGCACCGCAACCCCCGATGCCACGCCCGCCCGGCTCGGCCGCGACCGCAAGGCCATGGCCGCCCGCGCCGCCCGGGAACTGTCCGACGGACAGTATGTGAACCTCGGGATCGGCCTGCCGACCCTGGTGCCCAACTACGTTCCCGAGGACGTCGAGGTGACGCTGCAGTCCGAGAACGGACTGTTGGGCATCGGCCCGTACCCGCACCCGGATGACGTGGACCCGGATCTGATCAACGCCGGCAAGGAGACCGTGACGACGCTGCCGGGCTCGTCGATCTTCGACTCGGCCACCAGCTTCGGGATGATCCGCTCCGGCAAGATCGATGTGGCGATCCTCGGCGCGATGCAGGTCAACCCGGCCGGCGACATCGCCAACTGGATGGTCCCCGGCGCCATGGTCAAGGGCATGGGCGGGGCGATGGACCTGGTCGTGGGCGCCCGCCGGATCGTGGTGGTGATGGACCAGGTCGCCAAGGACGGCTCGTCCAAGATCGTCTCCGAGATCACCCTGCCCCTGACCGGGCTGGGCTGCGTCAACCGGATCATCACCGAACTCGGGGTCTTCGACCGCGACTCAGACGGGCTGACCCTCGTCGAGCTCGTGGACGGCGTCACCCTCGACCAGATCACCGCCGCCACCGACGCCCCCTTCCGCGTCGCCGACGGACTGGGCTGACCTCCGCGACCACAGTCTCGTGTGGGCAGACTGGAGAGCGTGAACGACCTCCCCACGACGCCGCCCCGTCCCCCCGGCACCACCGGCACCCCCGGCCTCTGGACCACACCGGTCAGGGGCCGGGTGGCATTGTCCGCGCTCGGCTGGGTGCTGGTGTATGTCGCGGGATTCGTCGTCGTCGTCATCCTCGGCATGGTCGCGGCGCGCTGGTGGGACGCCGGCCGGCCACCCGCGGCCCGGCACGCCCTGGTCGTCCTGGCAGGCACCCCGACGGCCGCGCTCGCCGCGGTGCGGATCCACCTGCTGCGCCGGCGGCACCTACGCTGGGCCGACCTCGGGCTGCGCCGCCCCGACCGGTCCCCGCTCCATCTGCTGTGGCAGATCCCGGCGGTGATGGTCGGCGGCATGGTCGCCTCGATGCTCGTCCTCATCCCGCTCACTCCGGGAGAACAGGAGGCGGGCGACGCCACCACGGAGGCGGTGGGTGACTTCGTCGGCGGCGGGCCGGCCTTCATCGTGGCGGGCCTGCTCACCGTGGCCGTGCTGGTGCCGTTCGTCGAGGAGATCGTGTTCCGGGGCATCGTGCTCCCGGCGCTGCGCGCGAGATTTCAGGCAGCGGTCGGCATCACGCTCGCGGGAGCGGTGTTCGCGGCGGTGCATTTCGTGCCGCCGGCCCTGCCGTACCTGCTCGTGGTGGGGATCGCCCTGTGCGCGATGGCCGAGTGGTACCGCTCGATCGTCCCCGGAATCGTGCTACACGGGGTGAACAACGCGGTCGTGTTCGCTGGCGTCGTGGCGGGGTCCGGCGCGTTCTGACGCCCCGGCGTTCCGCGGAGTCACCGGCGCGCCGCGGAGTCAGAGGGTGATGGACAGGCCCTCGTGCGCCACCGTCACCGGGCCGTCGAAGTGACCGCGCGCGACGCGGCCCATCTCCTCGGCCTCCTCCGGCCGCGCGACATGCGTGAGGACCAGGTGGCGCGCCCCGGCCCGGGTGGCGGCCGCGGCGGCGAGCTCGGGGGTGAGGTGCCCGTGACCGTGGATGACCTCGTCGGGGGCGGAGAGGTAGGTGGACTCGCAGACGAAGACGTCCGCACCCGAGGCCGCTTCCACGATCGTCGTGCACGGCCCCGTATCCGAGGAGAAGGCCAGCGAAGCGCCGCCGCCCTCGAAACGCAGCGCCGCCGACGGCACCGAGTGCAGCGCGCGGTACGGGGTGACGGCCCACCCGCCCACCTCGACCGGTGTGCGCCCGTCGAGGTCGAGCCCACGCACGTCGAACGCGGTGTGGACGGGCGTGACCATGGTCGGCAGGGTGGGGATGCCGAAGAGTTCGTCGAACCGTGAGAGCCGGTCCAGCTCGTCGTCCGGGACGAAGAGCGGGATACGGGGCAGCACCTCGGGGAACGTCCAGCGATACGCCCACGCCATGAGGTCGAGGCTGTGGTCGGCGTGCAGATGGGTGACGACGATGCCCGCGAGTTCCGACAGGTCGTGACGGCGGGTGAAGCTGAGGAGCGAACCCGGGCCCGCGTCGACCAGCACCTTCCCGCCTGGCCCGTGGACCAGATAGCTCGACGCGGCTCCGGTACGGCCGGGCGCGGTGGCGTTGCAGCCGATGATCTCGAGGGTGTTCACAGCAGGACGATTCCTTCGGGTCGGGGGGCCACGGTGACGTCCGGGCCGACGACGGCGGCGGGCCCGATGTGGTCCATGTCGAGTTCGACGCCGTGGACGTCGATGCGCAGGCGGGTGGCCGTGCCGCCGAACTCCGCGTGCAGCACGCGGGCCGGGACGCCCCCGGGAGTGTGAGCGTCCGCGAGCACCAACGAGTCCCGGCGCACGAGCACCCGCCCGCCCGCGTCGGGCGATCGCGGGTCGAGCCGCCCGGCGTCGATCCCCGCGGCCGGGATCCGCCAGCGGCCGCCCAGCACCTCGACCGTGTCCGCCACCCGCCGGGCTTCGAGGATGCGGCCCGAGCCGAGGAAGTCGGCCACGAACTCGTCGACGGGGCGGTTCCAGAGCTCCTCCGGAGTGCCGTGCTGGACGAGGCGCCCCTCCCGGACAACGGCGATCGTGTGGGCCAGGGCGAGTGCCTCCTGCTGGTCGTGGGTGACGATCACCGTGGTGCACCCGGCACGGGCCAGGTTGGTGGCCAGACTGCGACGCAACCCGTGCCGGAGCTGGGGATCCAGCGCGGAGAGCGGTTCGTCGAGGAGCAGGACCGTGGGGTCCACGGCGAGGGCCCGGGCGAGTGCGACCCGCTGGCGCTGCCCGCCCGACAGCGCGCCGGGACGGCGACCCGCGTAGTCGGTCAGCCCGACCAGCTCGAGCACGTCGTCGGTCCGGCGGGTCCGCTCGACCCGTCCGACACCTCGGGCGCGGAGCCCGTACTCGACGTTTCCGCGGACGGACATGTGCGGGAACATCGCGTACGACTGGGGGACCAGACCGATCTTGCGGCGCGCCGGCGGGAGCTCGGTGACGTCGGCGTCGCCGATGTGGATCCGGCCGCCGGCGGGCTCGAGCATCCCGGCGACCGCTCGGAGGACCGAGGTCTTGCCGCAGCCGCTGGGGCCCACAAGGGCGAGGATCTCGCCCTCGCGGACGTCCAGGGTGATCCCGTCGACGGCGAGCGTGTCACCGTACCGGATGGTGAGCCGCTCGAGGGCCAGGCCCGGGGAGTCGATCATGTGAGGGACCTTTCGTGCATCCGGGCGCGCAGGGCGACGAGTACCGCGAACACCGGGAGGAGGGAGACGATGAACCACACCGACATCGCCGATGCGAGCTCCAGACGTCGCGTCTGGTAGGCGTCGAACAGGGCGAACGGGGCGGTGGGGCTCGCCGGGGCGTTGACGAAGAAGCTGATGTTGAACTCCCCGTAGCTCAGTGCGTAGGACATGGCCACCGCCTGGACGACCGCCACCGTGCACCAGGGGACGGTGATCGTGAGCACCTGCCGAACCCGTGAGGCCCCCAGCGTCAACGCCACCTGCTCGCATTCGGCCAGACGCTCGGAGGCGAGTACGGGTGTCAGCGCCGCGAGCGTGAACGGCAGCGTGAAGACGATGTGTCCGACGATCAGCAGCAGCCCGCTGGGGCGGAGTTCGGCGTAGGTGCCGATGAGCGCGACAGAGATCGCGATACCGGGTACGGCCAGCGGCACCGTCGCCAGGTAGCTCACCGCGCGTGCGACACGGGAGGCAGACCGCGAGGCCCACCATGCCAACGGTCCGCCCACGAGGAGGTTCGCGCCGGCCACGACCAGTCCGACCCAGGCGCTGCGCAGCAGCGTCGGGGCGAGCAACTCCAAGCCGAGCGCCAACCAGTCCAACGTCACACCGCCCGTGAACGGCCCCCCGGTGAAGCTCACGCTGGTGGCCACGACGACGGTGGCGAGCATCGGGATCAGGACGACGGCGAGCATGACCCACAGCCAGGAACGGGATGCGATCACCTGGAGACCATCCTCTCGGTGGCTCGCGCGATGGACTGCCCCGCGAGAAGGAAGGTGGCGGCCAGTACCGCGAGTATCAGAGCGTTCGCGGAGGCGGCGGCGATGTTGAAGCCGGCGGAGCTGAGGCCGTCCACGACCTCGAGCGGGAGGAGCCGGTCACCGCGGGCGAGGACGGCGATGGTGCCGTACCCGCCCAGGGCGACGGCCAGTGCGGTACCGGCGGACTCGATGATCGCGGGCAGGAGCAACGGCAGAGTGATCGTGACGAAGACCCGCGCCCGGCCGCCGCCCAGCGAGCGCGCCGTCTCGGGGGCCGCCGGGTCGAGGTTCTCCGCGGCACCGCGCAGGGGCCCGATGATCCGCGGCAGAGAGAAGTAGATGTAGGCCACGATCAGGCCCGGCAGCACATAGGCGGTCCCGGCCAGGCCCGGTATCCACGTCGCGAGCAGGCCGGTGTTGCCCAGCAGGACCACGGCGAAGAACCCGATGATCGTCCCCGGCAGGGCCACGGGCAGGGTGAAAGCGGAGTCCAGGGTGGAGGTGTTGCGGCCGGCGCGGGAGCGATCGGCGAGATGCAGCACGAGCGGGACGGACAGGACGATCGCGATCACGACCGCGGAGACGCACACGAGCAGCGAGTTGATCACTGCGCGGTGGACCGCCTCGGACGTCAGTGCCCGGACCAGATGGTCGGCGGTGAGGCCGGCGTTCTCACGGAGGCCGGTACGTCCGAGCCCGGTGGCGTTGAGCACCAGGGCCACGAGCGGATAGAGCGCGAACGCCAGGAGGAAGACGACCCCCGGTACGGCGGCGAGCCACCCCCATCGGGGACCGCTCGCCACCGCGCCGGTGAGCCGGGACCGGTCGGTCAACGACCCACCTCGGCGACGAAGGCGGCGTTGAAGTCCTCCTGGACCTCGCCCTGCCTGACGTAGTCGACGGTCACGGCGCGCGCGTAGTCGTCGTCCGGGAGCATCCGCGAGGCCATCTCCTCGGGCACCGATCCGATGACCGGGCGCATGTACCCGCGGGCGAAGAGCTGTTGGCCGGCCTCGGAGAAGTAGAAGTCGTGCAGTCTCTCCGCGTTCTCCCGGTTCGGGCCGCCGTTCACCAGACCAACGACGTACGGGATGAGCAGGCTGCCCTCGTCGGGGATGACCACCTCGACGTCGATGCCCTCGTCGCGCAGCTTGTACCCGTTGAAGTCCGTGTCGATGAGGATCGGGATCTCGCCCTGGCCGACCAGCGCGGTGGCGGTCTGGGCGGGGGTCACGGCCCCGTTCTCCCTGAGGCGGCTCAAGTATTCGAGCCCCGGGCCCCAGTCGTCGAGGTCGCCGCCCATCGCCTCGTTGGCCGCGGTGGCGACCGAGTAGCCGACGGCGGCCTGGGTCGGGTCGAGGTAGCCGACCTTCCCACGGTATTCCGGCCTGGTGAGGTCCTCCCACGACCGCGGAACCTCGGCGTCGCCGAGGTGGTCCTTGTTGACGATGAACGCGACGGCGCCGGTGTGCAGTGCGTGCCACCGGCCGTCGGGGTCGCGCAGGTCCTCGTCGATCGCCTCGGCGCCCTCCGGCGTGTACGGGCTGAGCAGATCCGCCGCGACCAGCTGCTCGGCGAAGGCGATGCCCACGTACGCGGAGTCGGCGACCGGCGCGGCGGCCTCGGCCTGCAGCGCGGCGAGAGCCTGACCGGAGTTCTTGGGGTCGTTGGGGGCGGAGATGCCGGTCTCCTCGGAGAAGGTTGAGAGGACCTCCCCGAAGTTTCCCCACTCCGCCGGGCTGTTGTAGGTGATGACCGTGCCGGCCTCGCCGGTGGCGGTGGTCTGCGGCTCCTCGCCCGAGATGTCGGCGTTGCCGCAGGCGGTGAGGGTGAGTCCGGCCGCGACGGTCGCGGCGAGGCCCCGGACGGTGCGTGAGAGCGTCATCGTTGATTCCTTAGTGGTCGTCGGCCCGAACCGCTCGGCGCCGCCCGACGCCGTGGTGCGGCGCCGGGTACGAGCTAAGCGGTGCCAAATCGGTTTGGCAAGGGGTGATGAGACTCGTTACGGCACTGTTTCCCGGGCGTTCACCTCGGTGCCGGCCAGCGTCCGCGAGGCGGCTCAGGAGCGCAGGTTCACCACGGAGTCCCGCACGACGAGATGGACGGGGACCAGCGCGGTACGCGGTCCGGAGCCGGGGTCGAGGAGCTCGGTCGCGGCGATCTCGCCGACCGACCGCCGATCGAACGCGACGGTCGTCATGGCCGGCGCGAGCAGACTCGAGGTCGGCAGGTCGTCGTGCCCCACGACGCTCACGTCGCGGCCGATCCGCAGACCCGAGTCGAGCGCGGCACGGTACACGGCCGAGGCCGTGTAGTCGGAGTTCATGAGAAAGGTGCGTATCCCCTCCGGGTCGGCGAGCTCGGCCGCGACGAGGTCGCGGACGGCATCGAAGTGCAGGCGGGTCGCCAGGACCTCCGGCCGCAGGCCCAGCTCGCCGGAGCGCGCCAGGAACGTGTCCGTCCGGTCGGTGTCCGCGGCGTCCGCGGGAGGGGCGCAGACGAACCCGATCCGTCGGTGTCCGAGCTCGACCAGATGGTCTACCGCGAGCGTCACCGCGGCGGTGTTGTCCGGACCGACGGTCGTGGAACCGGCGGCGGGTGAGACGTTGAGCAACACTATCGGCAGCTCCGGCCGGTTCGCCCGCCACCAGTCCACCGCCTCGGTCCCGCCGACCGGGGCGATGCCCAGCCCGCTCACCTGCCCGTCCGCCATGCGTCGGACGGCGGCGAGTTCGGTCTCGGCGTCGTAACCGGAGTCCATCACCACGACGTGAGATCCGCGCGCCGAGGCCACCGCCTCCATCCCGCGCAGGACGTCCAGGAAGTAGGAGTTCGAGAGATTGCGGGTGATGAGACCGAGGGCGCCCCCGTGGCCCAGTCTCAGTGCGCGGGCGGCGGGGTTCGGTCGGTAACCGAGGCGGTCGGCAGCCTCCCGGACGCGGCGAACCGTTCCGGCGGCGACCCGACCCTGGCCGTTGAGTGCCAGGCTCGCCTGTGGCACCGAGACCCCCGCCGCCGAGGCGACGTCCCGCAGCGTGACCCGCCTCGCCGTCGTCATGACGACTACTCCATCACATCGCGACGGTAACGGGTCAGGCCAACAGCGCGGAGACCAGGAGCAGGACCGGCAGCGCACCGAGTGTGGTGATGGCCGCCGAATCCCGCGCCAGCAGGACGCCGTGACCGTAGCGGGTGGCCACCACGAGGACGTTCTGCGCGGTCGGGAGGGCGGCCGCCACCACCACGGTGAGCAACTCGTGACCCTGCATGCCGAGCAGTCCGGCCCCCAGGCCGTAGGCGAGCAGCGGGTGCGCGACGAGCTTGAGGACGCTGGCCAACGCGATCTCGCGGCGTGGTGACGCCCCGGCCTCGAGGATCCTGACCCCGTACAGGGACATGCCGAACACCAGCAGCGCGCCGGGCACGGAGATCTGACCGACGAGCTTGACCGGCTCGAGCAGCGTCTCCGGCAGGGTCCACGGCACGGCCGCCATCACGACGCCGGCGAGCGCGGCCAACACGATCGGGGAGCGCACGGCCTGCAGGACGGCGGTGATCGCGCCCCGGAGCGCACCGCCGTCCGCGTGGGGCTGGTCCGATCCCGGGCCCGTGGACTGGGCGCGTTCGAGGACCGCGATCGCGATCGGCTGGAGCACCACGACCTGGAACAGCAGCAGGGGCATGACGAACCCGAGGTCGCCGAGGACGTACAGGGCGATGGGGATGCCGAGATTGGCGGAGTTGACGTAGCCGGCCGACAGGGCGCCGATCACGAGGTCGGACGCCGGCCGGTGGAGCCACATCCGCGCGATGGCCGTGTACAGGACGGCGACGATGATCGCGGAGATCGCAGACACCACGAACACGCCGGTGAAGACCTGGTCGAGGGTGGTTCGGGCCAGCGAGTCGAACAGCAGTGCCGGGGTGGCGACGAAGAACACCAGCCGGTTGAGTACCAGCCGGGCATCGTGTCCGAGGACCTGTGTGCGGGCGAGAATCCAGCCCAGTGCCACGAGCACGACGATCACGGCGAAACCGTTCAGGACACCGGCCACGGGGGCCTCCTCGGATCGGGCGGTGGGGGAGTGCGTAAGGGGATCAGCGGGAACGAAAGGGGATCAGTGGGAACACCGATCGGGGCGGTGGGGGACCGTGTAAGGGGTCAGCGGGAACGCCGATCGGGGCCGTGCGCTCCTGGGTCAGGAGGCACAGCCCCGATCGGGTTGCTGTTGCCTTGAGTCGGCGACCTGGCGGCCACGCGCAGGACGAGCCGGCGCGGATCGACCGCGCCGGGCGGTGAACTCAGCGGCTGGTGAAGGGCAGCAGAGCCATCTCGCGGGCGTTCTTGACCGCCACGGCGACCTCACGCTGCTGCTGCGGGGTCAGGCCGGTGACGCGGCGTGAACGGATCTTGCCGCGGTCGGAGATGAACGTGCGGAGGGTGTTGATGTCCTTGTAGTCGACCGACTCGATGCCGGCGACCTTCAGGGGGTTCTTCTTGGGCCGGCGGCCCTCCTGGGCCCTGGCCTTCTTGGACGGGGTGCTACGTGCCTTAGCCATGATTACCTACTCACCAACTCGACTTCGTGACACCGGGCAGCTCGCCACGGTGGGCCATCTCGCGCATGCGGACGCGGGAGAGGCCGAACTTGCGGAGGTAGCCGCGGGGGCGGCCGTCGGCCACGTCGCGGTTACGCACGCGCACGGGCGAGGCGTCACGCGGCATCTTGTTGAGCGCGGTCTGGGCATCCATGCGTGCCTCGTCCGTGCTCTCGGGGTTCCTGATAATTGCCTTGAGCTCGGCGCGGCGCTCGGCGAACCGGGCGACCTTCGCCTTGCGCTGCTCGTTGCGCGCGATCTTGGACTTCTTGGCCACGGGTCAGCGCTCCTCTCGGAATTCGACGTGCTTACG
>DWWG01000040.1 GCA_019119875.1 Candidatus Dietzia intestinigallinarum
CGACGAGTCGCCCCCGGCTCCTCCGGCGGTTCGCTCCACGCTCCTCCGGCGAGCAGACCTGCGCCTCCCTCCGGCGAGGCAGCCTCCAGCTCCTCCGCCGGGGCAGCCCCCGCCGCCTCCCCTATCTCGACGCCCGGGCATACGAGCGCATACGTTGATCGACATGGTGACCATCCGCCCCGCGACGTCGGCAGACGCCCCGATCGCCTCGAAGCTCCTCGCCGAGGCGTTCCGAGACGACCCCGCGTGGGCCGTGTCCCTGCCGGATCCGACCACCCGGCCGCGCAAGCTCGAGGCGCACTACCGGCGACGGCTCCACCGCCACCCCGAGCTCGTCGACGTGGCCGTGGACGGAGACCGTGTGGTGGGCGCCCTGCTCTGGGCCGCCCCACGTGCCGAGTCGCGCCCCGCGGCTGTCCTCCGCCCGGTCCGGCGGACCCTGCGCCCGGTCAGGCGGGCCCTGCGCCGCATCGCGAGCAGACTGCCCGGCGGGAAGGGCATCGGCCACGGCCTCGCGGTGCAGTCGTACCGTCCGGCCGAGCCACACTGGTACCTGCACGACATCGCCGCCAGCCCGGCAGCCCGCGGCATGGGGGTCGGCTCGGCACTGCTCACGCACTTCGTCGGCAGGATCGACGCGTCCGACACGCCACTGGCTGCGCTCGAGGCCACCAGCCCGGGCAGCCGACGACTGTACGAGCGCTTCGGATTCGAGGCCGTGGGCCGGGTTCCCACGCAGCCGGGCCAGGCCTCGACCGTCATGGTCCGCCGGCCGTCCTGACACGACCCCGCGTCGGCGCCCGGCACGCCAGCGGCGTCGGCATCGGCGTTGGCATCGGCGTCGGCGCTGGCGCTGGAAGTTTGGCGACACCACTGCGGGAAATCCGGCGTGTCGCCGCAGTGGTGGCAACAAGGAACGCAGCGATGACGACAAAACGCGGCGCGAGGGGCGACGTGCGGCAGGAGCACCACGCAGCAGCGGCGCCGTGCGACAGGAACGCCATGCAGCAGGAGCACCGGGCGGCAGGGGCGCCATGCGGCAGGAGCACCATGCAGCAGGGGCACCGTGCGGCAGGAGCACGGTGCGGCAGGGGCGCTATGCAGCAGGGGCGCTATGCAGCAGGGGCCGGGCAGCGGTTCAGCACTCGCGTACGAGCGCTTCCGCCACCCGGCCCCTGCCGCGGTGTCAGACGATCTGGGCGTCACGCCTTCAGGGCGACACGCCGTCAGTGCGACACACCGTCAGGACCGCAGCCCATCAGAGCGCCAGGCCATCAGGACTGCAGCCCATCAGGGCGACACGCCGTCAGATGATCGGCACCCCGTCTCGCCTGGCCTCTGCGGCCTCCTTGGCAAAGCCGCGGACGAGCACCGCCAGAACGCCGGCCACGATAACCGGCCACATGAGCACATAGATGGTGAGCAGGATCGGTGACATACGTGTCCTTTCCTAGACGCGAACGGGGTCGTCGTCGTCGTTGTCGTCGTCGGACTGCTTGCCGGCGGTGACGGAGGCAGCCTCGTCCGCCTCCTCGGCCAGTTCCTCGGCGACCTCCTCGGTGTCGTAGTCCTCCGTGCGCGCGGCGATCTTCGCGAAGTCGAAGTCCACCGGGTTACGGAACGACATCAGGTAGCAGACGATCGTGCTCACCGAGTACGCGACGAGCGAGGCGGTCAGCGTGTCGTAGTCACGCAGGAAGTCCAGCGCGAACGGCGCACTGGCGACCGCCGCGATCGTGCCGACGATCAACGCCGGACGCAGACCGAAGAAACCGAACGCCATCAGGCCCAGCACCACACCGATACCGACCACTGCGAGCGCCTCGATGACCCACGGCACCCACCCCGTGTCCGGCATGTAGCCGAAACGGGTCGGGATGAACACCGCGAGAGCCGCGAGCACCGACACCGTGAACGCCATGTTGGTGACCTTCGGCCAGTAGAAGCTCGCGATCACCGGGAACACCAGCGCACCCCACAGGGCACCCACGAACACCAGCAGATCCAGAATGTTGAACTGGATGTTCGCGAAGATCAGCGCCGCCACGATCGCCAGGATCATGGTGATGCGGCCGATCGTCAGCATCAGGCGCGGATGCGGCACCTTACCGCGGCCACGCATGCCCTGGCCGTAGATGTCAGACATCGCGATCGAGGACATAGCGGCCAGATCCGAGTCCGCGGTCGACGACAGCGAACCGATGATCATGATGAAGAACACCGCGACCAGGCCGGCCGGCAGGTACTCGGCCGCGACCTGCGGGAGGATGTTGTTCGGATCGCCACCCACCGGCTCGATACCGGCGTAGAGGGCGAGCACGCCGACCATGCCGATGCCGATGATCGTCGCACCGTAACCGACCGTCGCCGTGATGAACGTCGGCTTGATCAGATCCTCACGCACCGCGAACAGGCGCTGCGCGATGGTCTGGTTACCGATCGCGTACGCCAGCACCGCCGCGATGTACGGCGCACCCTGGTTGAGGAACGCCTCGGAGGAGAAAAAGCTCTGCTGCTGCGGCGTCAGGTTCTGCGCACCCGTGGAGAACAGCTCCGTACCGCCGAGGAAGAAGAACATCGCCGGCACGATGATGATCACCGCGCCGAGCATCGCCATCACCTGCGCGAAATCCGTCAGCACGGAAGCGCGGAACCCGGACCACAGCGTGTACATCAGCACACCCGCGGCGATCACGACCACGCCCTGGATGAAGCTGAACGGGCTCAGCATGGAGATCAGCGCGCCACCGGCGATGAGGTTCGACGTCAGCGAGATGACGGAACCGAGGATGTTGGATCCGGCCAGCATGAGCTGGGAGGACCGGCCGTGGCGGGCGAACATGACCTCCGCGAGCGTGTGCGCCTGCGGTGCGACCTTCCGGATGCGCTTACCGAAGGGGTAGATGAACAGGATCATCAGGGCGCCCCAGAGCCCGTAGTGGATCGGGCCCGAGACACCGTAGAGGTAGCCCGAGTTCACCGACGCGTACATCGACGACGCCCAGATCCAGGTGGCGGTCATCGATGCCGCCGAGATACCGAAGCCGATCTGGTGCCCGGCCGTCATGTAGTTGTCCGCGTTCTCGTCCTTCCGGGCGATACGCATCGACATGACCATGGTGCCGCCGTAGAAGAGCAGCAAAAGAAGCACGACAGCTGTCGCGCTCAACGCAGTGGTACTTCCGAGCAAATCCATCCGTCCCCTTCCCTTTTCTGTTGTCAGACCAACGTCCAGAGCATAGGGCACAATCGAGAAACCTGAGAATCGGGTCAACGGTCGTCGTTGTTGAACCCTCCAAGTAAGAGCGGAACTTATTTGCAGGAAAGAGTGCGTAGTGGCTGTTCAGGTGTGGGAATCGACCAATCAGCCCGGTGGCGGGGCGGCGAATTGGACCAACAGCGCGGACGGCTTCTCAGGTTTGTCCCGGCCGCAATTTCATGCACGCGGTCCGGAAATGATGCCGCACAGCCGGGCCCGCGAAATGTGATGGCCGTTACAAAACGGAAACCCCGCGGGAGGCGGGCGCTCTTGCCTGGGGCGGGCTGATCCCTGTGGGGCGCTCATGCCCGAGGCATGCGCTCGTGCCCGGGGCGGGCGCTGCTCCCTGGGGGCACCGGAGTCCAGTGTTCTGTCGCCGCCGGATCAGGAGAGGGGTGGCTCAGGTGCGCCAGGCGAGGTGCCAGTCGGCGGGCGTGGCCTCCGAGGCGGGCACCGCAAGACGCGCCTCGGCAGCGCGGATCTGATCGGCGAACTCACGGACGACCCGGCGGTAGGCCACCTCCGCGGAGCCCGATTCGTGGAAGACGCCCACGGGATCGACGGGAACCAGGCGCATCTGCTCCGGCACCAACTCGTCGGGGAACCCGGCGGCGCGGGCGCGACCGAGCACCTTCTGCCCCAGCGCGAGCGCGGGCTGGTCCCACGAGATGTCGTCGACGACCCCACGAGCCGCACGTCCGGAATTCTCAGCGGCACGGCGTTCGGCGGCCTTGGCCTCCTGCCACAGGCGATCCTGTTCGGCCGCGTCCAACCCGTCCGCGCCGTCCTCGGCGAACCAGTAGGGCGCACGACGACGGAGCTTGTCGAGAAGTGCGCCGGCCACATCCTGGACATCGAAGGGCTCGGTCTCGTGGTCGGCGCCGATCGCGGAGTGGAAGAGCACCTGAAGCAGCAGGTCACCGAGCTCGGAGACCAACTGATCGCGGTCGTCGTCGGCCACCGCGTCGACCAGCTCCCAGGACTCCTCGATCAGATACGGCAGGAGCGACGCGTGTGTCTGGGCGGACTCCCAGCGCCCCTCGCGGCGGATGCGGGCCATGAGCGTCACAGCCTCGGTCAGGCGGTCCGGGCTCGGCAGCGCAGACGATTCCGCGTTCGGCCCCGGCGTGCCGGGTGGGGCTGACGCGCGCTCGGTGGCGTCGTCCGGGGTGGAGGCACGGTCGGCGGGGTCCGGGGCGGAGGCACGGTCGGCGGCGGGGTCCGGAGTGGAGGCACGGGCGGCGGCGGAGTCCGGGGTGGAGGCACGGGCGGCGGCGGGGTCCGGATCTGCTGCCGAGCCGGTGTCGCGAGTCATGCAGTCACCCTGCCCGGTTGTGCATCATCGTGGTGCCCGAAGAGGCGCATAAGCGAGCAGCCGTCGACGACGCGAGTGCACAACCGTGGAAGCGATCCACACCGCCCACGCGCCGATTCGGATGCGCAGCCGGACGGCTCATCGCGCGGCTGCCGTCTCCGGCTGGATCACCGGGTTGGAGCCCTCCGGGTCGCCGGCCATCGCGGTGAGGAAATCAGCGGCGTACTGCAGCATCTCGTCGTCGCGGGCCTTCTCGCCCCCCGCACCCGCACGCGCGCCTGCCGCCTTGGGCAACGGCAGCAGCACGGTCTTCTGCGTGGCCCGGTACTGGGCGGCCGGGTACATGCGCTTGAGCCGCATCTGCTGGGAATCGAGCAGGTCGAGCGGCCCCACACGCAGCCGCGAACCGGCCAGCACGATCTCGCGCACGCGGTACTTCTGCGCCACCAGCCGCAGCCGCGCCACGGACACCACGCGCCGGGCCTCGGGCGGCAGCGGACCGTAACGGTCGACAAGCTCTTCGACCACGGCGTCGATGTCCCCCGGCTCCCGAGCCTGCGACAGCTTGCGGTAGGCCTCGAGGCGAAGCCGGTCGCCGTCGACGTACTCGGGCGGGATGAACGCGTCGACGGGCAGCTCGATACGGACCTCGCCGAGCTCCTCCTCCACCTCGACCTTCTCGCCGTCGGCGATCGCCCGGTACGCCTCCACCGCCTCGCCGACAAGACGGATGTAGAGGTCAAAGCCGACGCCGGCGATGTGCCCGGACTGCTCGGCGCCCAGCACGTTCCCGGCCCCGCGCAGCTCGAGGTCCTTCATCGCCACGGCCATGCCGGCACCGAGATCGTTGTTCTGGGCGATCGTGGCCAGCCGGTCGTAGGCGGTCTCGGTGAGCGGCTTCTCCGGGTCGTAGAGGAAGTAGGCGTAGCCGCGCTCGCGCGACCGGCCGACGCGTCCGCGCAGCTGGTGCATCTGCGACAGCCCCAGCTGGTCGGACCGGTCGACGATCAGGGTGTTGGCGTTGGAGATGTCCAGGCCGGTCTCGACGATGGTCGTACACACCAGCACGTCGTACTCGCGGTTCCAGAACCCGCCGACGGTCTGCTCGAGCTGCTCCTCCCCCATCTGCCCGTGCGCCACCACCACGCGCGCCTCGGGCACCAGGTCGCGGATGCGCGCGGCGGTGGAGTCGATGGTCCGCACCCGGTTGTGCACGTAGAACACCTGCCCCTCGCGCAGCAGCTCACGCCGGATGGCGGCGGCGACCTGCTTGTCCGAGTACGCGCCCACGTAGGTCAGCACCGGCAGCCGCTCCTCGGGCGGGGTGAGGATCTGGCTCATCTCGCGGATCCCGGCCAGCGACATCTCGAGCGTCCGCGGGATCGGCGTGGCGGACATGGTCAGTACGTCGACATGGGTGCGCAGGGAGGTGATGTGCTCCTTGTGCTCCACACCGAAGCGCTGCTCCTCGTCCACGATCACCAGGCCGAGGTTCTTCCACCGCA
>DWWG01000041.1 GCA_019119875.1 Candidatus Dietzia intestinigallinarum
TGGCCCACCATGTCGCAGGGCGAGCGCGGCCGGGCGCTCATCGCGCGGGCGCTCCTGCCCAACCCCGCCCTGCTGCTCCTGGACGAACCGTCGACCGGCCTCGACGTGGCGGCCCGGGAGCAGTTCCTCGCCACCCTCGACCGCCTGCACGACACGCAGCCGGAGCTGGCGACCGTTCTGGTGACCCACCACCTCGAGGAACTGCCCACGTCGACGACCCACGCGATGCTGATCTCCCACGGTCGGATCCACGCCGCCGGCGCCGCCCGGGACGTGCTCACCTCGGAACTGGTGACGGAGGCGTTCGAGTACCCGATCGCGGTGTCGTGCCGGGACGGCCGCTGGCAGGCCACGGCCGCTCGACGCGGCTGATCCCCGGCCGGTGGGGAGTCGGGCAGTCGGGCGTCAGTCGCCCGCGGTCGTGTCCCGGCCGGCCGGGATCGTGCCGCGGTACAGGAAGGACAGGCCGACCATCGCCACTCCCAGCACGAGGTGCAGCCAGTTGTCGGCGGTGTTGAGCGGCACGAAGTTGGCGCTCGATTCGTGGTCCGTGACGAGGCCGTAGATCCACAGGGCGAGGTAGATGACGCCGCCGACCAGGAGGTACAGCCGCGCCAGCGGGGCGGTCCGGGCCAACAGGACGCCGGCGACGCCGAAGAGCAGATGAACGATGTTGTGCAGGATCGAGACCTGGAACAGGCCCAGCAGCATGGCCTCCGACTCGTGCCCGGCGAACTGCATGGTGTCGTATGCGGTGGTGATGCCGGGGATGAAACCAGCGATCCCCACCAGTAGGAAGACGACACCGAAGGCGAGTGCTGCGTACTGCACGGGCTGACGGTGTCGGGCTGTGCTGGTGCTTCGTGTGGCCGTCATGGCTCCGTCCTTTCCCGGCGGGGTGACCTGCGACGTGATGTGGATCGACCATAGGGTCGCCGGGAGCGAAGCGACACCGGTCGGCCGCGCCGGGTCCGGCGCGTCACCCGGTGGTGCGGGCGCGTCTCAGTGCGGCGATGAGTCCGTCGGTGGAGGTGTCGCCGGTGGTGCCGGTGGTGGTGCCGGTGATCGCTCCGGCGAGTTCGAGTGCTGACGTCTTGCCGAGTTCGACGCCCCACTGGTCGAAGGGGTTGATGTCCCAGAGTGCGGCCTGGACGAATACCTGGTGTTCGTAGAGGGCGATGAGTTGGCCGAGGGTCGAAGGCGTCAGGCGTGGGGCGATGATCGTGGTGGAGGGTTGGTTGCCGGGCATGGTCTTGTGGCTGATCAGGTCGGTGGGGGTGCCGTCGCGGGCGACGTGGGCGGCGGGTCGGCCGAAGGCCATGACCTTGGACTGGGCGAGCATGTTGGCCAGTAGCACGTCGTGCATGGTGCCCTGGCCGTCGAGGGAGGGCAGGTCGTCGGTGGGCTGTGCGAAGCCGATGAAGTCGACGGGGACGAGTCGGGTGCCCTGGTGGAGTAGTTGGTGGAAGGCGTGTTGGCCGTTGGTGCCGGGTTCGCCCCAGATGATCTCTCCGGTGTCGATGGTCACCGGCCGGCCGTCGGTGTGGACGGATTTGCCGTTGGATTCCATGGACAGTTGCTGCAGGTAGGCGGGCAGGCGGGCGAGGTCGTGGGAGTAGGGCAGCACGGCGTGGGTGTCGGCGCGGTGGAAACTGGCGTACCAGAGACCGAGTAGTCCCAGCAAGATGGGGGCGTTGGCGTGTGCGGGTGCGGTGCGGAAGTGCTCGTCGATGCTGTGCATGCCGGCGAGGAACTCGGCGAACCGCTGTGGGCCGATGGCAAGCATGAGGCTCAGGCCCACGGCGGAGCCGACGGAGTAGCGGCCGCCCACCCAGTCCCAGAATCCGAACACGTTCTCGGCCGGGATGCCGAATTGTGCGGCGCGGTCGGTGTCGGCGGAGACCGCCACGAAGTGTCGGGCCACGGCGTCGGCGCCGAGGGCGCCTGTGATCCAGGTTCTGGCCGCCGCGGCGTTGGTCATCGTCTCGAGGGTGGTGAAGGTTTTGGAGACGACGACGACGAGGGTGCTGGCCGGGTCGAGTTCGGCGAGCACGGAGGTCAGGTCTGCCGGGTCGACGTTGGAGACGAAGTGCACCTGCGGGCCGTCGCTGTGGTGGCGTAGGGCGCGTGTGGCCATGGCCGGGCCGAGGTCTGATCCGCCGATCCCGATGTTGATCACGTTGCGGATGGGGTGGCCGGTCGCGCCGGTCCACCGGCCGGTGCGGATGCGGTCTGCGGTGTCGGCCATCGCGCCGAGCACGTCGTGGACGTCGGTGGTGACGTTGCGGCCGTCCACGACGAGTTCCCGGTCCGGGGGCAGCCGTAGGGCGGTGTGCAGGGCCGGCCGGTTCTCGGTGGTGTTGACGGGGGCGCCGGCGAACATGGCGTCGCGGCGGGTGTCGACTCCGCGTTCGCGGGCGAGGTCGAGCAGCAGCGACAGGGTTTTCCGGGTGATGAGGTGTTTGCTGTAGTCGATGTACAGGTCCGCGGCGGTCACGGTGAGGTCTGTTCCGCGGGCGGGGTCGGCGGCGAAGAGGTCGGTCAGGCTCAGGGAGCGTGTGTCGCGTTGGTGGTCGGCCAGGGCTGTCCAGCAGGGGCCGTGGTGAGGGGAAGTCGGCATGGTCGGGGTCCTTTTCATGCCAGCGCGCGCAGCCGCGGCGCGAGGTCACGTTGGAACAGCTCCAGGAAGCGCTGCTGGTCGTGGCCGGGGGCGTGGAAGACCAGGTGGTTGAGGCCGGCGTCGGTGTACTGGGTGATCTGCTCCACGGCGTCGTCGGGGTCGGAGGCGACGATCCAGCGTTTGGCGACCTGCTCGAGGGGGAGCTGGTCGGCCAGTTGTTCCATCTCGCGTGAGGATCCGACGCTGTGTTTCTGTTCGGCGGTCAGTGACAGGGGTGCCCAGAAGCGGGTGTTCTCCAGCGCCTTGTCCGGGTCGGTGTCGTAGGAGATCTTGATCTCGATCATCCGGTCGATGTCGGTGATGTCACGTCCGGCCTTGGCCGCGCCTTCGCGTACGGCCGGGATGAGTTTGTCGTTGTACAGTTCCATGCCCTTGCCGGAGGTGCAGATGAAGCCGTCCCCGGCGCGGCCTGCGTAGCGGGCCACCACAGGTCCGCCCGCGGCGATGTAGACCGGCACGGGCTGTTCGGGCACGTCGTACATGTAGGCGCCCTCGGTGTGGAAGTACTCGCCCTCGAAGGTCACCTCCTCGCCGGTCCAGAGCTCGCGCATCAGGCGCACGGATTCGCGCAACCGGGCGAAACGCTCGCGGAACTCGGGCCACGGTCCGTGCAGGCCGCCGGTGGCCACTTCGTTGAGGGCCTCGCCGGTCCCGACGCCGAGCATGATGCGGCCCGGGTACAGGCACGCCATGGTGGCGAACGCCTGGGCGATCACGGCGGGGTTGTAGCGGAAGGTGGGGGTCAGCACGGAGGTGCCGATCTGGATCCGC
Organism: Candidatus Dietzia intestinigallinarum; assembly: GCA_019119875.1. Taxonomy (GTDB): domain Bacteria; phylum Actinomycetota; class Actinomycetes; order Mycobacteriales; family Mycobacteriaceae; genus Dietzia; species Dietzia intestinigallinarum. Next base: position 3,452 of record DWWG01000041.1, read on the forward strand.
TCGGTTCGTTCGCCCACCGCGGCCATCCAGGCCAGGGAGAACGGGGCGTGTCCGCCGTTGTGCCGCCACGGTTGGAAGTGGTCGGAGACGGTCACCGAGTCCATTCCGTGTGCTTCGGCGGCCACGGCGATCTCCACCAGCTCGCGGGGGTCGAACTGTTCCGCCGAGGCCTTGAGGCCGAGTCGAAGCATGTGTGTCCACTCTTTCACTCAGATGATCTATGCACGGATTCGTGCAGACAGATGTGAAAGTATCAGTAAGTGTGCAAACCGAGGTGCCGAATGCACATAATCGTTTAGGGTGGCGGCAGACGTGGCGGGAGACGCGAGGTGCAGGGGGAGATGTGTCGGTCCAGCAGAGACGCCGGGAGATCGTGCGACGGTTGCACCGGGACGGGTACGTGGAGGCCACGAAGCTCTCGCGGGAGATGGGGGTCGATTCCTCGACCATCCGGCGTGACCTGGACTGCCTGGTGCGGGATGGGCAGGCCGAGCGCACGCACGGCGGGGCCAGGCCCGTCGGTGGTGCGGCGCTTGAGATCCCCTATGCGATCAAGGAGTTCGAGCACCGTCGCCAGAAGGTGGCCATCGCCCGCCGCGCGGCGTCTCGGGTGCGTGAGGGCGACAGCGTGATCCTCGACAGTGGCTCGACCACGTTCCAGGTGGCGGTGGCCCTGCGGCACGTCCCGGAGCTGACCTTCATCACCAACGACCTGCGCATCGCCACGACCCTGGCCGCGGTCCCGGGGGTGCGGCTCTTCCTGGCCGGCGGCGAGTTGCTCAACTCCGTGTACACCCTGACCGGGCCGCGTGCGGCGGACTTCTTCTCGGACTTCTCCGCCACCTGGACGTTCCTCGGCGCCGACGCGGTGGACCCGGCGGCGGGGATCACCAACACCAACACCCTGGAGGTGCCGGTCAAGCGGGCGATGATCGCCGCATCGGCCTCGACGGTCGTGGTGGCCGACAGCACCAAGTTCGGTACCCGCACGCTGGCGCGGGTCGCCGACCTGGACGAGGTGGACCTGCTGATCACCGACCCCGGCCTGGACCGGTCCCGCGCCGCCGAGTACGGGTCGACGCTCGAGATCGCCGAGCTCGACGGGTGAGCCGCCCCGTCCTCATCACCCCTGACAACCCCCGCGGTGGCCCGGATGCGACCGCAGAAAGGACACCATGAACCAGAACCCGAACCTGTCCGCCCTGTCCGATGCCGGCGTCTCCGTGTGGCTTGACGACCTGTCCCGCGACCTGATCTCCTCGGGGGAGCTGGCCGAGCTGACCGCCACCCGCTCGGTCGTGGGCGTGACCACCAATCCGTCCATCTTCCAGGCCGCGCTCAGTGCGGGGACCGCCTACGACGCCCAGGTCGCGGCACTCGCGGCGGAGGGCGCCGATGTCGACACGGTCGTGCGCACCACCACGACGGACGACGTCCGCGCGGCCTGCGACGTGCTCCGGCCGGTGTTCGCCGCGACCGGCGAGGTGGACGGGCGGGTGTCGATCGAGGTCGACCCGCGCCTGGCCCACGACGCGGACGCCACCGTCGCCCAGGCCGTCGAGCTGTGGCGGATCGTCGACCGCCCCAACCTGCTCATCAAGATCCCGGCCACGCTCGCGGGCCTGGAGGCGATCCGGCGGGTGATCGCCGAGGGGATCAGCGTCAACGTCACCCTGATCTTCTCCGTCGAGCGCTACGTGCAGGTCATGCAGTCCTACCTGGACGGGCTGGCGGCCGCCGCCGAGGCGGGCCACGACCTCGGTTCCATCCACTCGGTCGCCTCGTTCTTCGTCTCCCGGGTGGACACGGAGATCGACGCCCGGCTCGACACGCTCGGCACCGCAGAGGCCCGAGACCTCAAGGGGAGGGCCGCACTGGCCAACGCGCGACTGGCCTACGCCGAGTACCGCGAGGTGTTCTCCTCCGGTGCCCGCTTCGCCGAACTCGCCGCCCGCGGGGCCAGGCCGCAGCGCCCGCTGTGGGCATCGACCGGAGTCAAGAACCCCGACTACCCCGACACGCTCTACGTGAGCGAGCTCGTCGCCCCGGGCACCGTCAACACCATGCCCGCCGCCACCATGGAAGCCTTCGCCGACCACGGCCGCGTCAACAAGGACTCCGTGATCGACAGGGCGGCAGAGTCCGCCGAGGTCTTCCGCGCACTGGAGCGGGTCGGCATCGACCCGGCCGACGTGTTCACCACGCTCGAGGCCGAGGGCGTGGCCAAGTTCGAGACCGCGTGGTCCGAACTCCTCGACGCCACCGCGCAGCAGCTGCGGGCACACGCCCGCGGTTAGCTCCTACCGCCTGAACCCGCCCACCCGAACGGGTGGCCGCCGCCGACCGGGCTCCCGTGCCGTGCGCGAGGGGCGAGCCCCGGACGGGGCCGCGGTCGGCGCGAACGGCGTGCTCAAAGTGTTTCAGTCACATCGATTCTCGAACATTTCAGCCGACTGCCGGCCGTCATGGCGCCCCGCGCTGCAGCCCGGTTATCACCTGAGTGCGACATAAGTGAACCCCGTATGTTTACTTCGCACAGACGGCGATGATCCTGCTAAGGTCGCCGAGTCGCGCGATAAACGGCGACATAGATACAGGGGCTGACCGGCGGTCAGCGCTGACTCCGAGAGGAATCACATGAAGTCTTTTGGTCGGGTAGTTGTGGCCGCATCCGCGGCAGTCGCCTTCACCGCGGGGTCCGCGGTCGTCGCGCCGGTCGTCGGCGCCGCACCGGGGTCGGCCGATCTCCTCGGCTCGCTCGGCACCGGGTCGCTGGGCGGGGATTCGTGCGGCGAGCACGTCGTGACGTCCGTGAACGAGGAAGGCTCCGCCTGGAGCACCCCCACCGACGAGACCCCCGCAGTGATCGACGAGGCCCCCACAGGTGCTCCGGACGGGGTGGGCGATTACGCGCTGACGTTCCCCACCGACACGGAAAATGGCACGTCGCTGTACAAGAACGCGAACCGTAAGAAGCTTTCGGAACTCGTCGGAGAGGACGGCGACCTCCGGATGAACTTCGACTACTCCACCGACGGACAGGCCCCGGCGCTGCAGATCCGGCTCAACGACGCCAGCCTCGCGGACTCCGAGGAGGACGAAGCCGGCTACGAGGACGGCTTCGCCACCATCGTGTGGTCCCCGAAGCCCGCCGAAGGCTGGGCGGAGGCCAACCCCGACGAGTCCAACCAGTTCTGGGTCACCCGTGACCTCAAGGGAGCAGACGGCGGAGAGCCTGTCGAGCGCGGTAAGCGAATGACGCTCAAGGAGATCGTCGCGTTGAACCCGGTCGCTGTCGTCACCGAGTACGGCGTCCAGAAGACTCGCGACAACACCGCGGAGAACGTCGCCATCGACAACTTCACCTTCGGCTGCGAGACGACAAACTTCGAGCTGCCTGCCGAGGACGACCTGCTGGGTAGCGTGACCGGCTCGCTCGACGGCGACACCGGTTCGCTCGCCGTGGGTGGGCTCCTCGCCGTCGGGGCGGGCGTGGCCGCCGCCGTGTTCGCCGCACAGAACGGGCTCATCCAGATCCCCGGCCTGTGATCACGGCATGACCCGGTGATCG
>DWWG01000042.1 GCA_019119875.1 Candidatus Dietzia intestinigallinarum
CGCGGGTGGGTGCTGGGGGTGGGGCGCTGGGCGGGCGCGGGCAGTCGATCAGACCGTCAGGACCAGCCCCGAGGTCGGAACGCCCGTGCCGGCGGTGACGATGAGCTTCTCCGCACCCGGCACCTGGTTCACCGACTGGCCACGCAGCTGGCGCACGCCCTCGGCGATGCCGTTCATACCGTGGATGTACGCCTCGCCCAGCTGGCCGCCGTGAGTATTCAGCGGCAGGCGGCCCCCCACCTCGAGCGCGCCCGGCTCGCGGACGAAGTCCTTGGCCTCGCCGCGGCCGCAGAAACCCAGTTCCTCGAGCTGCATGAGGACATACGGGGTGAAGTGGTCGTACAGGACCGCCATGTCCATGTCCTCGGGCCGCAGCCCCGACTGGTTCCACAGCTGATCGCCCACGATGCCCATCTCCGGCAGGCCCGCGAGCTCGGGACGGTAGTACGAGGTCATGATGTACTGATCGGGCCCCGAGCCGGAGGCCGCGGCGGCGATCGACACCGGCCTGTGCGGCAGGTCCTTCGCGCGCTCGGGCGTGGTCACCACGATCGCCTGGCCACCGTCGGACTCCTGGCAGCAGTCCAGCAGGTGCAGCGGCTCGGCGATGTAGCGGGAGTTCTGGTGGTCGGCCAGCGTGATGGGCTTGCCGTGGAAGAACGCCGCCGGGTTGACGGCCGCGTGCTTGCGGTCCACCACGGCCACGCGACCGAGGTCCTCGCTCGTGGCGCCGAACTCGTGCATGTAGCGCCGGGCGACCATGGCCACGAACCCGGCGGGCGTGGACAGCCCGTGCGGATATGAGAAGGCGTTGTCGGTTCCCGAGGAGTTGACCTGCTGCACCAGCGCGGTGTTGACCTGCCCGAAGCGCATCCCCGAGCGCTCGTTGAAGGCGCGGTAGCAGACCACGACCTCGGCGACGCCGGTGGCGACGGCCATCGCGGCCTGCTGCACGGTGGCACACGCCGCGCCGCCGCCGTAGTGGATGCGAGAGAAGAAGTTCAGGTGCCCGATGCCGGCGGCGCGGGCCACGGCGATCTCGGTGTTGGTGTCCATGGTGAACGAGACGAGGCCGTCCACGTCCGAGGGCTGCAGCCCGGCGTCCGCGACGGCGGCCTGCACGGCCTCGGCCGCAAGCCTGAGCTCGGAGCGACCGGAATCCTTGGAGAAGTCGGTGGCGCCGATCCCGACGATCGAAGCCTTGTCCGCGAGAGAACTCACTGCGGGTCTCCGTTCATGTAGAGGGTCGCGGTCGAGGTGACGTGCGCGCCCAGCGAGTCGGTGCCGACGATCTTGAGCGTGACCAGCCCGTCGGCCGCGATGTCCGTGACCTCACCGGTGAGGGTCAGCGTGTCGTAGGCGTACCAGGGCACCCCGAGGCGCAGCTTGATGGAGGTGATCCGCGCCTTCTGCCCGGCCCAGTCGGTGATGAACCGCTGCACCAGACCGGTGTCGGTGAGGATGTTGACGAAGATGTCCTTCGAGCCCTTCTGATGGGCCAGATCCCGGTCGTGGTGGACGTCCTGGAAGTCGCGCGTCGCCAGGGCCGAGGCCACGATGAACGTCGGGGTCCCCTCGACGGCCAGCTCCGGCAGGGTGTCGCCCACCCGGACGGCGGGCGGCTCGGCGGGACAGACCGCGCCGGTCACTGCACTGTTCTCGCTCACTTGGCGGCCTCTTCCTTCAACTCGGGCATCTGACGGGCGATCGGCGGGGCGCCGGCCGGCCGCCACGCGTACAGGGTCCACGGCTCCGTACCGAAGGCCGCGTCCTCGCTCGTGTCACCGGGCATGTCGAGGAACTCGACCTCGACCTCCATGCCGATCTCGACCTCCGCCGGGTCGACGTCGCGCAGCTCGCCGAGCATGCGCACGCCCTCCTCCAGCTCCACCAGTGCGATCACGAACGGGAACCGGGTGCGGCCCGGAACGCGCGGGGCGTGGTGGGTGACGAAGCTGTAGACCGTGCCGCGGCCGGAGGAGACCACGTAGTCGGTCTGTTCGGTCTTGTCCTTCCACAGCGCCGGCACGGGCGGGTGCTGCAGCGAACCGTCCTCGCGCTTCTGGATGCGCAGCTCGTGGGCGGCCACGCCGTCCCAGAAGAAGCGGGTGTCCTGCGAGACCGACGGGCGCAGGACCTTGCCCACCACCAGGTCGTCGGTGGCCGAGCCGGAGCTCGCGACGATCCGGTCGGAGGCGGCCGGCGCCGCGGCATCCGGTGTGGGCGGCCGGAACTTGAGGATCCGGAAGTCCATCTCGGCCACCACCTCGTCGCCGACCCGCCAGTAGTTGCGGGTGGTGAAGAACCAGCCCTCGCCCAGGCCCGTCTTCTTGGGCCCCACCACGTCGGTCAGGACCGAGGAGATGGTCACCTCCTCGCCGGGCCGGGTGTAGCGGTGGTAGGTCGAGTCGCAGTTGGTGGCCACGACGGAGGTGAAGCCCTCCGCGTCGAGCAGGTCGGTCATGTTGCCGAGCGGATCGTCGGCCTCACGTGCCTTGCCGAGGCCGCGCATGGTCCAGACCTGTGCCATCGCGGGCGGGGCGACGAGTCCGCCGTGCCCGGCCGCGACGGCCGCCTCCTCGGAGGAGTAGATCGGGTTGGTGTCGCCGATCGCCTCGGTCCAGTTGCGGATCATCGGGGTGTTGATGGGGTCGCGGCCCGCGCGGGGGGCGCTGCCGCCGGCGGCCCGGATCTCCTCGGCCGCGGCGAGGATGCGGTCGGCCTGCGCGTCGGTGCCCCGGGCGTCGGTAGCCGTGTCGTCACTCATGGGTGCCTTCTCGTCGGTTGGGTGGGAGGGCCGGCGTGTCGCAGCCGGCGGGTCAGCGTGCGGTGCGGGGCATGCCGAGACCGCCCATGCAGGTCAGCTCGCGCATGACCTCGTTGACGCCGCCGCCGAACGTGATCACCACGTTGCGCTTGTTCATCATGTCGAACCAGCGCTGCAGCCGGGCGGTGGCGGGATCGGTCGGGTCGCCGAAGCGGCCGAGCAGTTCCTCGACGATCCGGCCCACGTGCTGGATCTTCTCGGTGGAGAAGACCTTGGAGGCGGCCGAGTCGCCCATCGACGGGTTGTCGCCCATCGCGGAGACCTGCCAGTTGAGCAGTTCGTTGAGTCGGACGATCGCGAAGATCTCGGCCAGTCCCTCGCGCACCTCGGTGCGGTCGAGGTGGCGCACGCCGTCGGGGCCGGTGCCGCGGGCCCAGGCGGCCAGCTCGTCGTAGTAGCCGCCGGGACGCCCGGAGGGCGCGAGCATGACGCGTTCGTGGTTGAGCTGGGTGGTGAGCATCTTCCACCCGCCGTCGACCTCGCCGACCACCATGTCGGCGGGCACCCGCACGTCCGAGTAGTAGGTGGCGTTGACGTGGTGGGCGCCGTCGCACGTGATGATCGGGGTGTAGGAGAAGCCCGGGTCGGAGGTGTCGACGATGAAGATCGTCAGGCCCCGGTGGCGGGAGTCCGGGGTGCCGGTGCGGGCGGCGAGCCAGATGTAGTCGGCGTGGTGGCCGCCGGTGGTCCACATCTTCTGGCCGTTGATGATCCAGTCGCCGGTGGCCTCGTCGCGCTTGGCGGTGGTGCGCAGCGAGGCGAGATCGGTGCCGGCGTCCGGCTCGGAGTAGCCGATCGCAAAATGCACGGTGCCGTCGAGGATGCCGGGCAGGAACTTGTCCTTCTGCGCCTGAGTGCCGTACTTCTGCAGGGTCGGGCCGACGGTCTGCAGTGTCACCGACGGCAGCGGCACGTCGGCGCGCGTGGCCTCGTTGGTGAAGATCTGCTGTTCGATGTGGCCGAAGCCCTTGCCGCCGTACTCGGTGGGCCAGCCCACTCCGAGCCAGCCGTCGCGGCCCATCCGCTTGATGATCTCCTCGTAGGTCTTCCCGTGGCGGGTGGTGGCGATGTCGGCGGCCTCGTCGGCCGAGATGAGCGTGGAGAAGTACTCGCGCAGCTCGGCCTGCAGGGCACGCTGGGCGGGCGTCAGGTCGATGAACGCCTCTCCCTCCTCCGCCGCCGCGTCGTCACCGGTCGGGGTCACGGCGTCGACGGGGTCGGCGGCGACGGCCTCACCGAGCGCGGTCAGCTGCAGGCGCGGGCCGCCCACGAAGCGGGCCAGGTCCTTGACCGCCGAGGAGTACCGGAACATCGGGTAGGTGACGTCCACGCCGACGCCGCCGTGCAGGTGGTGCAGCACCTGCACCGCGCGCGGGCCCTCGGAGGCCAGCCAGTAGGCGCCGATGACCGGGTCCGTCTCGTAGCGGTCGTCCGCCCCGGTCAGCCCCTCGGCGATCCGCCAGGCGACCGACTGCGCGATGACGTGCAGCGTCCGCGACACGATGTAGACATCCGCCAGCTCCTGCTGCACCGCCTGGAACGAGCCGAGCGGCTTGCCGAACTGCTCCCGCTCCTTGAGGTAGTCGGCGGTCATGTCCATGGCGCCCGAGATGAGGCCGTCACCGTGCGCGATGCACGCCGCGAGGACGAGGCGGTGGAACACCTTCAGAACCGACTCGTCGCCGCCACCGCGGAGCACGTCGTCGTCGTCGACCGGCGTGGCCTCGAACCGCACCGCGTACTCCGGCACCCCCAGGGAGCCGAGGGTGGGGGTCAGGGTGACCCCCGGGGCGTCGGGGGTGACGACGACGACGGCGTCACCCTCGGGGGTCGACACCGGGACCAGCACAGATCGGGCCTGGGCCGCGTACCGGACGGAGGTGACGGTGCCGTTCAGCGTCCCGCCCTGAAGTCGCACCGTGGGCGCCGCGGGCAGTGGGCTGCCCGGCTCGGCCACGGCGGCGGTCAGGATGCGGCCGTCCTCGATCCCCTCCAGCAGCGTCTTTCGTTGGTCGGCGGTGCCGAGGGCGACGATCGGCAGCACGCCGAAGCCCAGGGTCTCCAGCGCGGGGATCACCACGCCCGCGCGGCCGACCTCCTCGAGCACCACGGCGATGTCGGCCACGGACAGGTCGTCGCCGCCCAGCGCCTCCGGCAGGCCGAGGGAGAGCAGACCGGAGGAGGCGAACGACGCCCACAGTCGCTCGTCGAAGCCGGCGTCCTCCACGCTGCGGCTGGGCAGCGCGGTGAGCAGCTCCTCGGCGGGGGCCGCGGTGGTGAGGGCGCCGGCGACCGCCTCGGCGACGGCGGCCTGGGTCTCGGTACGGGTGAAGTCCACGGGGGAATCAGTCCTTAGGATTAAAAGGGGTCAGTCGCGGGGCAGGCCGAGGATGCGCTCCCCGACCACGTTGAGCAGGACCTGCTCGGTGCCGCCGGCGATCGACAGGCAGCGCACCATGAGGAACTTGCGGCCCTGCTCGGTGAACTCGACACCGCCGGTGCCGGTGAGTTCCAGGCCGAACTCGGCGATGTCCTGGCGGTGGCGGACGCCGACGATCTTGCGGACGCTCGACTCGGCGCCCGGGCCGGAGCCGGCGAGGCTGCGCAGCGCGGTGCGCAGGTCGAGCAGGCTGCCCACCACTCCGTCGGCGATGTGCTTGCCCAACTCGTCCAGGACCAGGGCGTCGTCCGTGACGCCCGCCGCCTCGATGAGGCCGATGATCTCCTCGGCGGCGTCGCCGAGCGAGGAGCCGCCGCCCATGGCGACGCGCTCGTTGGCCAGGGTGGTGCGCGCGATCTTCCAGCCGTCGTTGACCGTGCCGATCTGGAACTCGTCGGGCACGAACAGGTCCTCGAGGAACACCTCGTTGAACAGTGACTCGCCGGTGATCTCGCGCAGCGGCGAGGTGCGGATGCCCTCCGAGCGCATGTCGACCAGGAAGTAGGTGATGCCCTTGTGCTTGGGGGCGTCCTTGTCGGTGCGGGCCAGGCACATGGCCCAGTCGGCCTCGCGGGCCAGCGACGTCCAGACCTTCTGCCCGTTGAGCTTCCAGCCGCCGTCGACCTTCTCGGCGGTGGCGCGCAGGGCGGCCAGGTCGGAACCGGCGCCCGGCTCGGAGAACAGCTGGCACCACTTGATCTTGCCGGCCATGGTGTCGCGGACCAGCCGGTCGGCGTGCTCGGGGGCCGCCTGCAGGATGGTCGGCACGGCCCAGCCGCCGATGGTGATGTCGTGGCGGGCCACGCCCGCGGCCTCGAGCTCCTCGTCGATCATGAGCTGCTCGGCCGGCGAGGCGCCCAGCCCCCACGGCTCGGGCAGGTGCGGCATGAACAGGCCGGTGTCGGCAAGGGCCTGCTTGCGCTCGTCCCCCTCGGTCGCGGCGACGCGGGCGACCAGCGCCTTGATCTCCTCGCGCCTGGCGTCGATCCCCTCGATCTCGGACAGGTCGATGTCCAGGTGGCGGCGCCTGCCGGCCAGGGTGAGGTCGGCGAGCGAGCGACGCCACCGGGCGGCGCCGCCGATCGCCTGACGCAGCGCGGCGGCGCGGCGCATGTAGAAGTGGGCGTCGTGCTCGAAGGTGAAGCCGATGCCGCCGAGGATCTGGATGCAGTCCTGCGAGTTGGTCACCGCGTTGTCGAACGCGAGCGCGCCGGCGACAGCGGCGGCCACGGGCAGCTCGGAGTCCGCGGCCGGGAGGTCCTCGGCGGCCACGGCGGCGTCCCACGCGAGGGCTCGGGCCTGCTCGGTGCGGCACAGCATGTCGGCCGCCAGGTGCTTGATGGACTGGAACGAGCCGATGGTGCGGCCGAACTGCTCCCGGATCTTGGCGTACTCGACCGCGGTGTTCAGGGTGTAGTCGGCGGTGCCGGCGGCCTCGGCCGCGGCGAGGGTGACGAACAGCTGGTGGACGTGGTCTCCGGTGATGCCGTCGAGGATCCGGTCGGCCGGGATGGCGACGTCCCGCAGGGACACGCGGGCGATCGAGGCCGAGATGTCGTACGGGGTCGACGGGGTGATCTCCACGCCCTCGGTGCCGGGCTCGAGCAGGGCCCAGCGGGTGGCGCCGTCGACCTCGACGGGCAGCAGCAGGCCGCCGTCGACCGTGCCGCCGTAGGCGATACCCGGGTCACCGGTCACGGCGCCGGAGCCGTCGAGCGGGGCGGTGCCGATCCCGAGGCAGATGCCCACGGACAGTCCGCCCTCGGCGATCGTCTCCCCCAGGGCGGTGGCCACGGCGCCGCCGGCACGGGAGACGAGCACACCGGCCACCGCCGTCGACAGGACCGGGCCGGGCGCCATCCGGGAGGCGGCGGTCTCGAGCATGCAGGCCAGGTCGACGATCTCGGCGCCGGCGCCCCCGTGCTCCTCGGCGACGGCGACGCCGAACAGGCCGAGCTCGGCGAGCTGCGGCCACAGTGCCTTCCACGCGTCCGGATCGGTTTCCTGGGCGCGTACGGTGGTCACGGGATCGGCGGCCTTCGCCCAGGCCTTGATCGAGTTCTGGATCTCGGTCTGATCCGGGGTGGTGGCGATGCTCACGTATGACTCCTCGGCGCGGCTGGATGCGGGTCGTGGCACGATCACCACGGATCGCACCCTCCCGACATAATAGAACCTGTTCTAGGAAGTGTGTCCTAGAATGCACCAGCACCACTTGATCCACACAACCGGGTCCCCCGGCCGCCCAGCACAAAAGGTACGCCCAATGACCAAGAGCTCGACCGAAACCGGTTCCGGCGGACGCGCCTCGACCACCGGCGCACGTTCCGAGGAGCCCACCACGTCGTCGCAGCGCGAACGCCGCCGGCGGATCCTCGACGCCACCCTGGCACTCGCCGCCAAGGGCGGGTACGAGGCCGTCCAGATGCGTGCCGTCGCCGAGAAGGCCGAGGTCGCGGTGGGGACCCTCTACCGCTACTTCCCCTCCAAGGTGCACCTGCTGGTCTCCGCCCTGGCCCGCGAGTTCCGGCGCCTCGACCAGCGCACCGAGCGCACCTCCCCGCCCGGCGACACCGCCCAGGAGCGGATGAAGGTCGTGGTGGAGATGATCACCAAGGCCATGCAGCGCGACCCCAACCTGACCGAGGCCATGACCCGCGCGTTCATGTTCGCCGACGCCTCCGTGGCCAACGAGGTCGAGGAGGTGGGCTTCTACATGGACCGGATCATCGCCCGCGCCATGGCCGAGGGCACGCCGGACGAGGTCCAACTGTCCATCGCCCGTGTGATCTCGGACGTGTGGATGTCCAACCTGGTCTCGTGGCTCACGCGCCGCTCGACCGCCGCCGACGTCAACTACCGCCTCGGCCTGACCATCGACCTGCTGCTGGGCACGGACGACTCACCGCGTCGGGTGAGCCTGCACTCGGCGATCGGGAACGGCAACGGCAACGGGAACGGCAACGGCACCGACGAGCACGCCACCGCGGGTGCGGGTGACGGCGACACCGCCGGCCCCGAGGCCTGACGGAACGAGGCGGTCCCCCGGCCCGGCCTGGTCCTCAGGGCACCACGACGGTCGGCACGTCCCGCACCACGTCGGAGACGTCGGCCGCCCACCGCAGCGGCCCGTCCGACGGGGACCAGTCGGCCATCAGCTCGGCGACCTTCGACGTCATGGCCCTGCCCAGCCGCAGGAACGAGGTCTCGGCGCGCTCGTCGACCTCCCCGAGGATGAGCCACCACGCCCACGCCACCGCGCCGGCGTTCGCCACGAAGTCGGGCACCACCGCGATGCCACGTGCGGTGAGGTCGAGCTCTGCATCCGCTGTCGTGGCGGCGTTGGCGGCCTCGACGATCACGGGGGCGGTGATCTGCGCGCAGTTCTCGGCGGTGATCGCGTACGAGATCGCGGCCGGGACCAGGACGTCCACGTCCATGCCGAGAACGGCGTCCCGGTCCAGCCGCTGCACCCGGGCGGGCACGGCGTCCCGGTCGATCTCGCCGTAACGGTCGCGGGATTGCAGGAGCGCCGGCACATCGAGTCCGGCGGGGTCGTAGAGGGTGCCGGCGGCGTCGGCCAGGGCCACCACCCGCGTCCCCGCCTCGTGCAGGTACCAGGCGGCTCCCCCGCCCATGGTGCCGACGCCCTGGACCGCCACGCGGGTGCGCTCGATGTCCCAGCCGCGCACGCTGGCGGCGGCCAGGCACGCCTGCGCGACTCCGTAGCCGCCGATCACGTCGCCAAGCATGCCGCCGGGGACCTGCGCGCCCAGGCCGCGGTAGATGCGCTCGGCGGTGGCCGCGCAGTCCGCGGAACGCTCGATGGCCGCGTGGTAGGACTGGCGCATCCCGAGCCGCGCGAACACCTCGTCGATGAGCTGCTGGGTCACGCCCAGGTCCTCGGCGGTCACCCAGTGCCGGTCGAGGAAGGGGTGCATGGCCTGGAAGAAGCGGGTCAGCACGTCCACGGCCCGGGGGTCCTTGGGGTCGAAGTCGATCCCGCCCTTCGCGCCGCCGACCGGGAGGTCGAACGCGGCGGTCTTGCGGGTCATGCCGCGGGCCAGGTCCTCCACCTCGCGCATGGTGCAGCCGGCACGCATGCGGGTGCCGCCGGTGGCCAGCCCCCCGACGAGGGTGTCCACCACCAGGTAGCCGCGGGCGCCGGTGAGATCGTCCTCCCAGTGCAGCCGCAGGTACGGCTCGCGGGTCGTGCGGCCGGGCGCCCGGGTGGGCGCCTGGGTGGGCGTGGCGGACGCACCGGCCACGCCCGGGGTCGCCGAGGGGTGCCCTGCCGTGCCCGGCATCTCGATGGACGTCATGGTGCTCGCCTCCTCGCGCTGGTGTTCGCCTGTGTGGCCACCTCGTCGACCGGGCCGTCCGGCGACGTACTCCCAGCA
>DWWG01000043.1 GCA_019119875.1 Candidatus Dietzia intestinigallinarum
TACCTGTGCAACCCGCACGACCTGGAGGGCGTCAAAGACGCGATCATGGCCGCGGCGGTCGACGATCCGCCCGAGGAGCGCAGGCGCCGGATGCGCGCGCTTCGCCGCCAGGTGCTGGGCAACGACGTCCACGCGTGGGCGCGCCGCTTCTTCAACACGCTCGACGCGACGTCCGAGAGCTGACAACTGACACGCGTCACAGACGCAGGTCGCCGCGCGGCTGCCCCGGGCCCGCCGCCGGTGCTACAGGGCGTTGAGCTCGGCCAGCTTCCAGGTGTCGCCGTCGCGTGTCATCTGCAGGCTCAGTCGCGACGCCGAGCTGGCCGCCTCGGGGTTGTCCTTCGTGGAGACCATCCGGTTGAGCATCACCAGCACCGTCACGTTGTTCTCGTCCACGACCTCCTGCGGCGCGGCGGCGGCGACGGTGGCGTAGACCGTGGCCTCCTGCTGCTTGGCCGCCGAGGCCACGGTCGGCATGGACTGCTCGACGAACTCGGCGAGCGCGGGGTCGGTGAGCTTCTCGCGCACGGCGGCGAGGTCCTCATCGACGGTGCGATGGTCATAGGTGAACATCTGGGTGGCGACCTCGCGCGCCGCGTCGGTCGCCGCTGTGGGGGCGTTCGCCATCTGTTCCTCGGCGGCCGTCGCCTCGCGTGCCTCGAGGTACTGCCACGTGGCCAGACCGGCGACGACGACGAGGACCACCGACACGGCCGCCAGAATCAGAGTCAGGGTCTGCTGGCGGGCTGGGTCCATCGGTTCCCGGGCTGGCGGGGCGTACAGGGGCGCGGCGTACAGGGAGGTCTCCTGAGGTCCCGAGGCCGGCGTGGGGCCGGGGTTGTGGCCGGGTCCTACTAACGGTGCCGTGGGTCCCGGGGCCGGCGTCTTCCCGGGGGACGCGCTCGCCTCCATGCCCTCGAAGAGGCCGCCGGCCCGGGCCGCCTCCAACGCGCGCTGGCGTGCGGCATCGGCTTTGCGCTGGGCCCGCGCTGCACGCTCGGCCTCGCGCTGGGCGCGGCGGGCGGCGCGGACGTTCGTCTCGGGGGCCGAGCTCTCGGCAGCACCGGAGTCGGGGTCGCTGCTCACGGGTGTGGTGTCTCCGGCCGTGTTCTCGGCCGCCTTGTCGTCTGACTTGCTCACGGGATGAAGTTCACCCCCGACACCTTCATCACGCCGTCCTCGTGCCGGTTGACCGTCACGCGGACGCGGTACTGGCGCTCCTGGTTGTCATCGGCCTTGGGATTGCCGATGGTCTGGTCGATGGCCATGATCACCTCGGCCCTGTCCGGATAGGAATGCTCGACGGCCGCGGCGGACACCACTCCGTCGGCAACGACGTTGGTGGAGGTCACGACATCCTCATAGGAATCGCGCCGCGGGGCGAACTGCTCGGAGAAGTCGCCCTCGATGAGGCCGACGATCTCGTCGACGTCCTCAGTGAGCGTCTCCTGGCGGATGGTCATGAGCTTGGTCATGACCTCGGTCGCGAAATCGCGGTAGGCGCCGTCGAGCTCGGCCACGGAGGCGCGGTCGGCACGAACCGACGCGGCACTGGTGCGCTCACTCACCCACAGTCCGGTCGCGACGATCGCCGCCACGAGGCACACGCCGGCGATCACTGCGACCACGGTCAGTCCGGTCCTCCCACCACCGGTGGGGGTCTGGTCAGACTGTGGCACTAGGTCACTCCATTCGTCAGGATGTCGGCCAGGTCGGCATTCTCGGCGAGCCGGTGATCGGTGCCGAGGTTCAGCTGACGATACGTGTTGCCGTCCGCACCGAAGTACTCGCCCGTCTCGGCGTCGTACACCGCGGCGGACGTCGTGATCTCCGGTTCACCGCTGGTGCCCGACGGCACCACGTTATAGGCGTTCGGGTTGTTGCCGGGCGGGCCAACCTCGCTCGTGTTCGGGGGGTTGGTCCCCTCGGGCACATAATTGTTGGCGCGACATTCCTCGGGCGAGGCACCGCGGCGGCCGGGGAACTCCATACAGGGCAGGTTGCGGGCACCGCGCACGGTCATGTCCGAATCCTGAGGGATCTTGCAGTAGATGCCGTTGATCAACGGCGGCACCGACAGGTCCGCCGGGGACCGCCGGTCCTCCGCGGGCAGGAACCCGGTCGTACACGGCGGTGTCTCGTTGATCTGCAGGTTGAAGTCGACCTTGATCTCACCGGTGTCCTTGGCACCGTTGATCGCCGTCAGCAGCGAGGACACCAGTGCCGGGTAGATCACCAACAACTGCTCGATCGCGGGGTTGTAGACCACCCCCACCTCGCCCACGCTGACCAGGTTCGCCACCAGGACGGGCATCGTCGGCTGCAGCTCGTTGAGCACCTTGGTGGCCCGGCCCAGGGCATCGGGGCCGCGCTGGATCAACGAGGTGAGCTGGGGCTCGTTCTCGCGGAGCTGGTCGGTCACATCGGCGAGGTTCCGTGTCCAGGCCCGGATCGAGTCCGACGAGCGCAACTGCGAGTCGAGGACCGGCTCGGCGTCCGCGATGAGCTTTCGCGTCACGTCCGTGTTGCGCTGTGCCTCCTCCAGCAGGAGCTGTGCCGAGTCGAGGAAGCGCTGCAGGTCGCGGGCCGAACCGTTGAACGCGTCGAACGACTCGGAGATGACACGCCGCATCTTGGCGTCGTCGATCGAGGCCATGAGTACGGTGGCCTGGTCGAGCACCGGCCCGATGCTCTGTGGCATGTCGACGCGGTTCTCGCCGATCACCGTGCCGTCGGCCAGCCGGCCTTCCGGCGTGCCCTCGGGGACGAACTCGACGAACTGCTCACCCACCGCCGACACGCTCCGGATCTCGGCGCGCACGTTCTCGGGCACGTCGGCCCTCGAATCGAAGTGGAGCTCGGCCACCACCTTGCCGGGCTTGAGGGTCACCGAGTCGACTCGGCCGATGGTGCTTCCGAGGTAGGAGACATTGGCGTTCTGGTAGAGGCCACCGGTGTCGGGCATCTCGAGCGCCACGTCGGTGCGCTTCCAGCCCAGCGCACGCGGCACCTGCAGGTAGACGATCGACATGACCGCCAGCGCCAGGACGGTGACCACCGCGAAGATCGTCAGCTGGATTCGCACGAGCCGCGTCATCGGGGGGCCTCCTCGTTCTGGGGGTCGGAACCATCCGCCTCTGCCGCTCCACCGTCATCCGGGTCCGCCCCGGAGGGGTCGAGCGCGGCGAACGGATCCGTGGCCTGCGGGGCGGTCGGCTCCACATCCAGTGAGAACGGGTCCGGGCTGACCGCCGATCCCGGGGCCAGGCCCACGTAGCCCTCTAGCCCGGCCATGCGGTTGCCGAACTCCGTGCCCAGCAACAGGGTCTCGCCCAGGCGTGGCATCGTCGCATCGGCGTGGATGTACAGGTTGGCGTAGTCGCCGCGCAGGAAGTTGTCGATTCCGGCCTGCGGGAACGGGAACGTGATGAGCGTGCTCATCACCCGGGTGAGGTCGCGGCCGGAGTTGGCCAGAGCCTCGAGTACCGGGGTGAGATCCCGCAGGTTGGCGGCGAGGTTCTCCCCACCACCGGCGTCGATGATCTGGTTGGCCTTGTTGCCGAAGTCGCCGAGGGAGACCAGCGCCGTGGTGAGTTCCTGCTTCTGGTCGTTGATCAGGGCGACGGCCTCGGGCATCTGCGCGAGCGCGCGGGCCAGCGTGTCGTTCTGCTCGTCGACCTGTCGGGCGAGCCGATCGAGACCTTCCATCGCGGCGATGATGTCGGCGCGCTGCTCGTCGAGGCCGCTGACGGTGGTCTCCAGCTGCGTGATGACCTCCTTGGCGTCCACCTGCCGGCCGTCCAACGCGGTGTTGAGCTCCTGCGCGATGGTCTCGAACTGCGCGAGCCCACCGTCGGTGAGGACGACGGACAGTGCGGACAGGGTCTGCTCGGTGGTCGGGTAGACGCCGGCACGCTCGATCGGGATCACGTCACCGCCCTGCAGCGTGCCCTCCGCACCGCCGTCCGGCGGCGGGAACAGCTCGAGATGCTGCGAGCCCAGAAGGCTGGTCTGCCCGATCTTGGCGTGCGCATTGGCCGGAAGCCGCACGTCCTCGTTGAGCGAGACGGTGACGATCGCGGTGTAGTCCTCGACCCGCATCGACGAGATGGAGCCGACGTTGACGTCGTTGACCCGCACCGGCGAGTTCCGGGTGATGGTGGTGACGTTGGGCATCTCGATGGTGACCTCGTAGGCACCGTCCCCGTTGCCCTGCGCTCCCGGCAGGGGCAGCGAGTTGAGCCCGTCCCACGCGCAGCCCGCCCCGGCGAGCAGCACGACGCCGCTCAGTGCGCCGGCACCGAGGATCCGCGATCGCAGACCGCGACCGTCAGAGTGTCCGCTGGTCATCACGCGCCTCCCGTCACGAGCAGGGTGTCGGTGAGGTTGTCACCCTTGTTGACGACGTTGACCAGCGGGTCCGGCTGGGCGGACGGGGGCTGGACACCGGGCGGGGTCTGGGTACCCGGCTTCTGCATGTCCCAGATCTGGTCCGGCTCGGCGGTGGGCGTGATGGGAGGGGCCACCACCCCGTACGGATAGTTGGAGGTCAGCGAGTTGAACAAGGGTGCCATGTACTGGGCACACAGCTCGGCGTCCGACTCGGACGTGTTGTTGGCGAGACCGGCGATGGCGCCGCAGATGAAGTTCGTCGGATTGGCCATCTGGTTCATCGTCAGTACACCGTTGAGGGTGCCCTGATACGGGCGGTAGATGTTGTAGAAGTTCGCCATCGCGGTGGGGCCGACGTGGAGAACGCCCTCGAGATCGGCCCGTCGGTCACGGACCACCTCGGTGGCGCGGCCGAGTTTGTCGACGCCCACCGACAGCCGGTCGCCGTTGTTCTCGAGGAAGCGGTTGATGTCCATCACGGCGAGGTCGAGGTCACGTAGAGCGGCGTCGATGTCGCCGGTCTGGTCGCCGAGCACCTGCGAGACACTGGCGAGCCGACCGCCGAAGGAGACGATCTGCTCCTCGCTCTGCGACAGCGCGGTGACGAACAGCTGGAGGTTCTTGAGCGTGGTGAAGAGGTTCTCGCGACCGTCGGACATGATCGACATCGTGTGGGACACCTCGGCGAGCGCGTCCCGGATCTCGTGTCCGTTGCCCTCGAACATCGCGTCCGCCGAATCCACGAAATCGCCCATCGGCCCGGTCTCCTCACCCGGCGCCGGACTCAGCGCCGTGGACAGCTTCATGAGCTGCTCCTTGACGCCGTCCCACTCGACGGGCACCGCGGTCCGCTCGACGGGGATGGTCCCGCCGTCCGGTAGTTCCTCGCCGCCCGTGTAGGCCGGGGTGAGCTGGATGAAACGCTCGGCGACCAGCGACTGTGCCACGAGCAGGGCATTGGCGTCCTCGGGCACCGGCACGTCCTGGTCGACCTTCATCGTGACCTTGGACATCCCGTCCTCGGTCGTGATGTCGGTGATCCGGCCGACCCGCACGCCGAGCACGCGGACCGTGTCGCCCTCGTAGACGCCCTGGGTGGTCGGGAAGAACGCGGTGATCGTCTTGGTGTGTACCGAGAAGAACAACACCGCACCGGCGACCAGGACGATCACGGCTATCACGGCTACCACCTTCGCGGCGGTGCCCGACAGGAATCGGTTCATCGCGGCAACCTCTTCTCGCCCCACCCGGGGAACTCGTCCATGGTCGTCAGGCCCGGATACCCCGGCAGTGTGGGTTCGGTGACCAGCCCCGGCTCGGGCTGGACGCGGTCGTCGATCAGCGGCATGAGGTCCCGCAGGAGGGACTGCTGGTACTGCCCCTGCGACAGGTTGGACACGTAGGCGTTGAACCACGGCCCGGAGGCGACGGCCTCACTGAGCGCGGTGGAGAACGGCACGATACGGCGCAGTCCCAGATCGATGTCGTCCTTGTTCCGGATCAGCAGATCCGAGACCTGCTCGAGCTTGTCGAGCGCCGGACCGATCTGGGCCTCGTTGTCCTGCACCACGCCGGACAGCTGACGGGCCAGCTCGTCGATGTTGACGATCAGCTCGCTCAGCGCACGCCGGCGCAGGTCGAGCTGCGTGAACAGGGTGTTGCCGTCGACCATGAGCTGGTTGATCTGCTCGCTGCGGCGCCCCAGCACGTCGGTGGTCCCCGCGGCCTTGTCGAGCAGTTCACGGACCGCCTCGTCGCGTTCGTTGAGCGAACGGGACAGGCGGGTGATGCCGTCAATCGCGCCCCGCACCTCCGGAGCGGAGTCCTCCATGGTCTCGGACAGGACGTCCAGGGCCTCCTGCACCGAGTCGGTGTCCATGGCCTCGACGGTGTCGGACAGGTCCCCGAGGGCCGAGGTCAACGAGTACGGCACAGAGGTCCGCTCGAGCGGGATCGTGCGGTCGGCGAGCTCGCCGCGGCCGTCGGAGTACACACCGAGTGCGCGCCGACCGAGGATCGAGTCCGTCTTGATCTGCGCCGACGTATCGGAGCCGAGCTCGACGTCCGTGTCGATGTCGAACCGGACCCGGACCTTGTCACCGTCGAGTTCGATCTTGCGGACCGTCCCGACCTGCATCCCGGCCACCTGCACCTCGTCACCGGTGTTCAGGCCCGCGGCGTCGGCCACGTAGACCGTCGCACCGTGCATGCCGTTGATGTACGGGATGCGGTCATAGTTCAACGAGACCGCCATCAGTGCCACCACGCCGACCGCTCCCCAGACCCCGATCACCTTGGGGTCACGGTCACGGAACCGGAGCTGCCCCCGGGGCGCCTTGGGGGGCGCGCCGTCGTCCTTCTTCTTACTCATCAGGGAAGGAACACCGTCCCGTCGTCTGCTCGAACTGCGGAAGGTACACCGGCTGGCCGGTGGCCGGGTTGGTGATCGCGACGATCACACCGCAGAGATAGAACTGGAAGAAACTGCCGTACACACCGAGCCTGCCCATCTTCTCGAAATCCGAGGGCAGGCGGTTTATCACGTTCTCGACGTACTCCTCGTCGTCGTTGATCAGGGTCGCCACACGATCGATCTGTGCGATGTCCTCGCGCAGCGAGGGCCGAACGTCGGCCAGCAGGGTGCTCATGTTGGCGCTCGAGTCGTTGAGCCGGCTGACCGACTCGGCGATCGGCTCGGAGTTGGCCGCCAGGCCGGAGACGAGCTGCTGCAGGTCGTCGACGATCGAGTCGACGTTCTCCTGGTTGTCGTCCACGGTCGTGAGAACCGCGTTGAGATTGGTGATCACGTCGCCGATCAGCTGGTCACGGTCCGCGAGGGCCTGTGTCAGCGACGACGTCGAGGCGAGCAGGTCCTGGATCGTGCCGGACTCGCCCTGGAACACCTTGACGATCGACTCGGACAACTGGTTGACCTGAGCCGGGTCGAGCGCCTTGAACAGCGGGCGGAAGCCGCCGAGCAGGGCGTCGAGATCGAGCGCCGGAGCGGTCTGCGACAGGGGCAGGGTCCCACCGGGCTCCAGCGGAGCCTGGTCTCCCTCGCCTCGCTTGAGCTCCAGATAACGGTCACCGGTGAGGTTCTCGTACCGCACCACCGCCTCGGTGCTCTGGTGCACTATCTGGTTCCCGGCCACCGAGAAACGCACGCGGGCGGTGTTCTCCTCGGCGAGTTCGACCTTGCTCACCTGCCCGACCTCGACGCCGGCGATCCGGACCTTGTCCCCGGACTCGAGCCCGGAGACGTCGGTGAAGTCCGCGTTGTAGCGCTCATAGTCGCCTGAGCGGTACTCGCTGAACACGACCACCAGCCCGGCCAGCACCAGGACCATCACGGTGGTGAAGATCCCGAGTTTGACCGCGGTGGCCCGGCCCTCGCGCGCTGCCGCGCGCCCGGCACTCACGGGGTCTCCTGGTTCATGCCGAGCATGACCTGCAGCAGCGTCGGCGGCGCGGGTGCCCCGGGCTCAGGAGATGGGAGTGGACCGAAGAGGGGTCCGGGGCGCGAGGTGAACACGTTGGGCATTCCCTCCACTGGGTTGGAGCCGGTGTCGGTGACGACGAACGGCGCGTGCACGTCGGGGTCGGGGAACGGTAGCCCGTAGCAGTGGGGCCCGGTGCTCGCGTTGACCTTGGGGAGGTCCTTGGGATACTCGTACGCCCGCGCGCCCTGCTGGAAGCCGGACTTGAACACCAGGCCGGGCTGGTCCTTGCCGCCGAACGCCGAGGTGGCTCCCTCGACGCCCTGGTTGAGGCCGACGATCAGGCAGGTGAGCATCGGCGAGTATTCGGCGAGCAGGCTGGTCGACGCGCGCAGGTCGGCCAGCGCCTTGACCAGCTGGTCACCGTTCTCCGACAGCAGCGTTTTGCCGGTCTCACCGGTTCCGATCGCCGCGGCGAGCAGCTGCTCGAAGCGCGCCTGGTTGTTGACGATGTTGTTGCCGACGTCCGTGCCGGAGTCGAGGATGCGCATGAGGTCGGGGGTGACGTCCGCGTAGAGGTTGGCCACGCGTGAGCCCTTGGCGAGGTCGCGCTGGAGGGTCTCGATCTGCGGGTTGATCTCCTCCAGGTAGGCGTTCAGGTCGGTGATCGTCTGGCCGACCTGTTCGCCTCGTCCGTCGACCGCACCCGAGATCGCGCCCAGGGTGGCGTTGAGCTTCTCCGGCTCGATCGCGATGAGCAGGTCCGTCAGGTCCTGGAACAGGGTGTTGATCTCGGTGGTGACATTGGTGGCCTCGACGATGGCGCCGGCCTGCAGTGTGGTGGCGTCCGGTGTGGCGGGCGCGCCGAAGTCGACGGACTTGGCACCGAAGATGGTGTTGGATCCGATCGTCACGGGCGAGTTCGCGGGGATCGCCTCGAGCGCCGCAGGATCCACCTCGAGCTCGAGGGTGGCTCCGTCGAACTCCTGGGTGATCCGGGTGACGTTGCCGATCTCCACTCCGCGGGAGCGGACCTTGGCGTCTTCCTCCATCACCAGTCCCGCGCGGTCACTTCGCACCGTGATCGGGACCCGGCTGTCGAACGCCCGCACGAACAGGAGCAGGGACAGCGCGACCACCACGACGATGACCAACGCCAGCCCCGCGCCCGCGATGCGCTTGGGCACCGTGTCGCTCTGGCTCACCGTCCTCGCCATATCGTCTCTCCTATCCCGACAGGTTGAAGTTGCCGTCTCCGCCGTAGATCGCCAGCGAGACGAGAAGGGTTACCGTGACCACGGCGATGAGCGACGTGCGCACCGCGTTGCCGACCGCCGAGCCGACGCCGGCGGGGCCGCCTGCCGCGTTGTACCCGTGGTAGGTGTGGATGAGCATGATCGTGATGGCCATGGCGATGGCCTGGACGAACGACCAGAGGATGTCCGTCGGAATGAGGAACGTCGAGAAGTAATGGTCGTAGACGCCGCCGGACTGACCGTAGATCTCGACCGTCGCGAAGCGGCTGGCCAGGAATGACGCGATGACGGCCAGCGAGTACAGCGGCACGACCGCGATCATCCCGGCGACGATGCGGGTGGAGACCAGGTAGGTGATCGAGTCGATCGCCATGACCTCGAGCGCGTCGATCTCCTCGGA
>DWWG01000004.1 GCA_019119875.1 Candidatus Dietzia intestinigallinarum
AAGTCCACGCTGCTGCGGGTGATGACGGGTCTCCAGCGCCCGGATGCGGGACGGGTGCTGCTCGACGGCACCGATATCCGGCGGATGTCCCGCAGGCGTTTCTCGCGGCGGGTGGCGTTTGTCGAGCAGGAGGTCTCCACCGATCAGAACCCGACGGTGCGCGACGTGATCGAGCTCGGCCGCATCCCGCACCGGGCGGCCTGGTCCGGTCCGCGGCCCGGGGACGACGAGGCCGTGGCCCGGGCGGCCACCACCACGAGCCTGTCCGACCGTCTGGATCAGCGGTACGGGACCCTGTCGGGCGGCGAGCGGCAGCGGGTCCAGATCGCGCGGGCGCTGGCCCAGGAGCCCGAGGTGCTGATCCTGGACGAGCCGACCAACCATCTCGACATCCGCCACCAGTTGGATCTGCTGGCGCTGGTCCGCGGGGCGGGCGCGACGGTGATCGCCGCGCTGCATGATCTCAATCTGGCGGCGGCGTACTGTGACCACCTTCTGGTCCTGACCGGCGGTCGTGCCGTGACCGGTGGCCCGCCGTCCGAGGTGATCACCGAGGAGATGATCCGCAGCGTGTACGGGGTCGGCGCGCGGGTCTTCCACGACGAGGGAGGGGTGCATGTCCGCTATCTCGCCGGCTGACGGCGGGAGGGGCGTCCACCGCCGCGCCGGACTGCCCGCGCGGGCAGTGGGCCTCGGCCTGGGCGTCGCGGTGGACCGCGTGCTGGGCGACCCGCGGCGGCTCCACCCGGTCGCCGGGTTCGGCCGGGTCGCACAGGCCCTCGAGCGCCGACTCCTGGACACGAGCCGGTCCGGCGCCGCTCAGAACGTCGCCGGGGTGGTGTTCACCGGCCTCCTCGTGGGCGGCGCCGCCACCGCCACACGCTCCGTGAGCCGACTGCTCGCGGCGAGCACGGCGGGGACGGTCGCGTGGAACGCCGCCGTGGTGTGGTCCTGTCTCGGCGGGACGTCACTGCTTCGGGTGGCCCGGAGGCAGGACGAGCTGCTCGGCTCCGGCGACGTCGACGGCTCACGCGGACTCCTGCCCTGGCTCTGCGGTCGCGACCCGGACGCCCTGGACGCGGACGACCTGGCCCGCGCGGTCGTGGAATCGGTCGCGGAGAACACCTCCGATGCGGCCGTGTGCACCCTGGTGTGGGCGGCGGTCGCGGGGCCCACCGGTGCCGTGGCCCACCGTGCCGCCAACACCCTGGACGCGATGGTCGGCCACCGCAGCGCCCGGTACCAGCACTTCGGAACCGCCTCGGCCAGGCTCGACGACGCCCTGGGATACCTGCCGGCGCGGCTGGCCGGGCTGCTGGGGATCGGGGTCGCCGCCACCATCGGCGGCAGTCCGTCCGGGGCGCTGCGCGCCTGGCGTTCCGACGCCCACGCCCACCCCAGCCCGAACGCCGGGGTGGTGGAGTCGGTGTGCGCCGGCGCCCTCGGGGTGCGGCTCGGCGGAGCGACCCCGTACCCGTACGGCGTGCAGCAGCGCGCGGTCCTCGGCGACGGGCGGCAGGTCACGACCGCCGACATCGGCCGTGCCGTGCGCCTCCACGACCGGGTCCAACTGGCGGCCGCCGCCCTCATGATCACCGGGCTGCTGTTGGCCGGTTCGGAGCCGCCGGAACGGCGCCCCACAGCGCGCCGGGTCGCCCGCGGGAGGACGGTGCGGCGCGATGGCTGACGACCTCGACACGCTCCGCATCCACGGAGACACCCAGGTCGGCCCCGGCGAGCTCGACTTCGCGGTGAACGTCCACGGCGACCGACCGCCGGCATGGCTCGCCGAGCGACTGCGTCGACGCATCGACGACCTGGCCGCCTACCCCACCGTTGCCGACGAGGCCCGGGCCCGCCGAGCCGTCGCCCGGCGGCACGGCCTCACGCCGCACGAACTCGACCGTCACGGCCCCGGCACCGCGCGGGTCCTGCCGCTGGCCGGATCCGCGGAGGGCTTCCACCTGCTGGCCCGGCACGCCGCCCGACGTGGGCTGCACGCCGCCGTGGTGCACCCGTCGTTCACCGAACCCGAGGTGGAACTCCGGCAGGCCGAGGTGCCGGTCACGCGGGTGATCCTGCGCGAGCCGTACGACCTCGACCCCGGCCTCGTTCCCGAAGGGGCCGACCTCGTCGTCGTCGGCAACCCCACCAACCCCACGTCCGTCCTCCACCCACGGGCGACGGTCGCGGCACTGTGCCGACCCGGACGCGTCACCGTGGTGGACGAGGCGTTCTGCGACGTGGTGGACGACGAGGCCGGCTCGACCCTCGCCGGGACGGACCTGCCGGGGCTGGTGGTCCTGCGTTCGGTGACCAAAACCTGGGCGCTGGCCGGACTGCGCGCCGGCTACGCCGTGGGCGACCCGACGGTGCTCGCCGACCTGGCCGCGCACCGCGTCCACTGGCCGCTCGGCACCCTCCAGCTCGAGGCCGTGACCGCCTGCTGCTCGGACGAGGCGACGGGCCACCTCGCGCGGATCCGGGGGCAGCTCGCCGCCGACCGCGCGGCGATGAGCCGAGCCCTCCGGGTCGCCGGGATCGAGGTCGCCGTCCCGCCCGCCGCGCCATTCCTCCTGGCCAGAACGCCGGACGGACACGATCCGGACGAGTTCCGGGCGCAGCTGCGCGCACGCGGCGTGGCGGTCCGACGCTGCGACACCTTCCCCGGGCTCGACCCGCGACACGTGCGCCTGGCCGTCCGCGACCCCACCACGGTGCGCAGGCTCGTCACCGCCTGGACGGAGGCGGCGTCGGGGGCGCCGGCGGACACCACCCGGTGAGCCCGGCGGGCTCGATGCAGGGGGCGATGTACCGCCCGGGACGGACCTGTGCTTACCCTGTGGACGTACTGCAGACATCCGGAACACGCAGGGGAAGACCGGTGAGAATCCGGCGCTGACCCGCAACGGTGTGTGGCCGCCCAGGTGGCCGCGAGCCCGATTACCTGCCCGGATGTACGCGATTTCCGAGTACATCGCCGAGGACTGCGAATCGGGATCCTGCCGTGTGGGGCCGTGCTGTCCCCACCCACAGGCCTGCCCGGATCGTGGCCCTCACGACACGATCCGAGGTCTGATCATGTTCCCACGCACACCCACGGCCGCGCTGGCCACTGCCCTGGTGGCCGGGCTCGCCCTGGCGGGTTGTTCCCGCGGCGAGGCGAACGAGAGCAGCGGCGCGGTGGAGCCGTTCGCCGAGCCGGTGACCATCACCAACTGCGACCGCGAGGCCACGTACGACGCGCCGCCGCAACGCATCATCACGATGAACCACCACGTCACCGAGACCCTGGTCCAGATGGGTGCCGGGGACCGGATCATCGGCCGCGCCTACGTCGACCGCTCCACCGAGACCCTGCCCGAGGTGGCCGAGGAGGTCGAGGCGATCCCCGAGCTGGCCGACGAGTACCCCACCTGGGAACAGATCATCGACCTGGAGCCGGACATGGTGGTCGGCGGGATGCGCAGCGCGTTCGACGAGAAGGAGGGCCGCAGCCGCGACGCGTTGGAGGCCGAGGGGATCGCCACGTTCCTGTTCTCCGAGTACTGCGGTGAGGGCTTCCCGGACCTGGGGATGCTGGAGACCGACTACGCGCAGCTCGGCGAGGTGCTGGGGGTGCAGGACGGGGCGCGGGAGCTCACCGAACAGATCACCGGCGACCTCACCGAGATCCGCCAGACCCTCGACGACGCCGGCATCACCGGCACCCCGACGTTCTTCTACGACAGCGGCGAGGACGTGCCGATGACCATCGGCGGTGTGGGCGTCGGCCAGCTGGTCGGCGAGTACGCGGGGGCGGACAACATCTTCGTCGAGGGCGCCAAGCCGTATGTCAAGACCACGTGGGAGATCCTGGGCGAGCGGCAGCCCGAGGCCATTGTGGTGCTGGACTACGGCGCCACCAGCGCCGAGGACAAGATCGCCTACCTCAAGGCGCAGCCCATCATGGCCACCACGCCGGCCGTGCGCGAGGACCGTTTCGTGGTGATCCCGCTGGACGATCTGTTCGAGAGCTCCCGCATCGTGACGGCCGCGGACACCATCGCCCGCGGGCTGTACCCGCAGGCGTTCGGGGGCTCCAGGTGACCACCGTCGTCGAGCCCGTGGCCGAGGCCTCAGGCCGCGACCGCCGGCCCGCCACACCGTCAGCACCGCCGCGCCGCCGACCGCTCGTGCTCATCCTGATCCCGCTGGTGGCGCTGCTCGCGTTCTCGGTGGGGCTGGGCGTCTCGCTGGGGTCGGTGTCGATCCCGATCGGGGACGTGTGGGCGATCGTCGCGCACCGCGTGGCCCCCGGCCTGTTCGAGCCGTGGTGGACGGGGGCGCGCGAGGCGATCGTCATCGAGTCCCGGCTGCCACGGTCGCTCATGGCCGCCGCCGTGGGGGCCTCGCTGGCGGTGGCCGGCGGGGTGGCGCAGTCGGTCACCCGTAATCCGCTGGCCGACCCGTACCTGTTGGGCGTGTCCTCGGGCGCCGGGTTCGGCGTCGTGGTGCTCACCGTTCTCGGTGTGGGTGCCGGCGTGTGGGGCGTGTTCACCCTGCCGATGGCCGCATTTCTCGGCGCGCTGCTGCCGCTGACGGGTGTGGTCCTGGTGGCGCGCCGCGCCCACGACACCACCGCGATCGTCCTGGTGGGCGCCGCTCTGACCATGGTGTTCGGGGCGCTCAACACGTTCGTGCTGCTGGTGCTGGGGGACGATCACCAACTCGGCACCGTCATGCGCTGGCTCGCCGGCGGGTTCGGTGACGCCGGGTGGACCATGCTGTGGGCCCCGCTCGGCATCCTCGCCGTGGCCGGGACGGTCGTGATGCTGTGCAGCCGCCACCTGGATCTGCTGCTGACCGGCGACGACGGCGCCACCGCGATGGGGGTCAACGTCCCCCGGTTCCGCATCCTCATGTTGCTGCTGGTCTCGCTGCTGACCGCCGGCGCGGTGGCGGTGTCCGGGACCATCGGGTTCATCGGCCTGTTGGTCCCGCACCTGGCCGGCTACCTCACCGGGCGCACGTCGGTGCGGCTGCTGCCCACGGCCGCGGTGCTGGGGGCGGTGGCGCTGGTACTGGCCGACATCGCCGCCCGCTCCGTGGCCGACGGCTCCGAACTCCCGGTCGGGGTGGTCACCGGCATCGTGGGCGGCCCGGTGTTCCTGCTGATGTTGTGGCGCCGCTACGGAAAGGCTTCGATATGACCACTCTGACCGCACGCGACGTCGACGCCCACCTCGGGGGCCGTCAGATCCTCGACGGGGTGGGCCTGACGGTCGCGCCGGGCCTGGTCACCGCGCTGGTCGGCCCCAACGGCAGCGGCAAGACCACCCTGCTGCGCACCTGCTACCGCGCGCTGCCCACCTCGGCGGGTCTCGTCACGATCGACGGCGCGGACATCACGTCACTGCGGCGCCGCGCCCTGGCCCGCACCGTGGGTGTGAGCACGCAGGAGCCGGTCTCGCTGGGCGGCATCACCGTGCGTGAGTCGGTGCGACTGGGCCGGACCGTCAAGCGGGGGATGTTCGAGCCGTTCGCCCCCGATGATGCACAGGTGGTCGACTCCGTCCTGGCGCAGGTCGGGATGACGGAGCTGGCCGAGCGCGATGTGCTGGCCCTGTCCGGCGGCGAGCGGCAGCGCGTGTCCATCGCGCGGGCCCTCGCCCAGCAGCCGGAGGTCCTGCTGCTCGACGAGCCCACCAATCACCTGGATCTGCACCAGCAGCTGTCCGTGCTGGCGTTGCTGCGCAGGCTGGCCGCCGATGGCCTGGCGGTGTTGTTGACCCTGCACGACCTGCGGATGGCCACCGAGTACTGCGATGAGATGGCGGTTCTGCAGCGCGGACAGGTGGTGGCCGACGGCCCGCCGCAGGAGGTGCTCTCGCCCGCGCTGCTCGCCGACGTGTTCGGCGTCCGCGGGCAGGTGCGCTCCGGCCGCGCGGGCGGCCGCACCCTGGACGTGTGGGGGCTGGCCGATGAGTGAGATGTCGCGACCGGAGCAGGTGCCGCGCCCCCGGGCGGGTGAGAAGTCCGACGACGACGAGGTCCGCACGCCCGGAGCTGTGACCTCAGCGTACGAGCGCGTGTCGGGCCCTCTCGGGGATTTCGCCCGCACGATCGAGCACGCGCCGCAGGTTCTGCCCGGGTTGGTGCTGACGGACCCGGCGTGGCTCGCCCGGCGGGTGGCCGATACCGGTCGGCGCTGGAATCATGACGACGCCCGCGTCAACGGCACCCTGTGGTGGTATTCGGCCAGTTCGTCACTGGTCGCGGCGCCGCTGACCATGCTGGCCACGGCCGGCGAAGCCCCGGATCCGCGGCCGGAGCACCTCACCGTGTCACTGCAGCCGAACGGCTATCTCAAGGCCGCCCGGTCGGACCGGCTCCTGGGCTCGGTCGAGGAGTTCGCCGACGCACTCTGCCGGGCGCACGCCGAGGTGATCACCGTCCTGGCCGAGGTCTCCGGGGCCACACCCCGGGCGCTGTGGGCGATCGCCACGGACTCCGTCGGCAACCGGGCGCTTGAGGCGGGCCGCGCCGCCCTCGCAGACACCGGATCGTCAGCTGCAGGCGCGGCCGCCGGGGGCCCTGCCGCCGACGGCGTGTCTGCCAGCCCGGACGCCGATCGTGGCGCGGCCCTCGGTGCCGATCTCGCCCGCACCGTCTGCCGGCCGCCGATGCTGTCTCCACGCTTTGTCGACGTCGACGGGCCGCAACGCTCCCGACGCTTCGTGCGCCGCAGTTCGTGCTGCCTCATCTATGTGGCCACGGATGGCGACAAGTGCGTCAGCTGCCCCCGTCGTACGCCGGAGGACCGTCACGAGCAGCTTCTCCAGCACCGCATCATCAACTCCAGACAGTGACCAAGTGCTGATCGTCCGGCACGAGTGCGGTCTTGAGCGACGCATCGAACGTAGCGAGACTGACACCGTGTGAGGCCGCGAGTTCAACAAGGTGCAATTCGGTTACCTGCCGGCGGCCCATCAGCACCCGGGTATCTATATGGGACTCGGCGAGAGAGACGGAGTCGACGAGAAAGGTCCATCCCTGCACTCGACGGAGTGCATCGAGTTGGGCGAGGGCCTCACTTCCGGCGACTTTTCGACCCACGACCTGCTCGGTCATGAGAAGTCGGAGCAGTCCGGACTCGGTGACCGGACACGTACTCCAGCTCTCGAGCTCTGCGAATCGGTCGTGCGCGAGATGGTGGTGAATGTGGTGCTCCAAGCTCAGGGCGAGCAGGACGTTGACGTCAAGAAGCACGGTCGGTGCTCGGGTCGTCGTCGCGGTACTCGGCCACGAGTTCGTCTGTCACCGTATGCCCGGCAACGCCGCGGAGCACCGGGAAACCGGAGCGTGAGGCCTGGTCATAGTGCGGGCGACGGAGCCCGGAGAGAGCCAACTCTGACACAGCTCGACCGAGAGAGATCCCCTCGGCTTTCGCCTTCGCTCTGGCCGCGGAGAGCACGGCCGGATCGAGGTCGAGGGTTGTTCGCATGACTACATCATAGCATCAGCACATCACAGCATCATCTTGCGAGAACGAACGACACGCGGCCGGGCTCCCGGGGCGCCTCCACCCGGACTTTGACGCCGTCACTGCGGCCCACCACCCGAAATCCCGACGTGGTGGCGTCAAGAATCTGACTCGACGCGCCGCAGTAGGTAGACGTCCATCACCCAGCCGTGCTCGGCCCGCAGACGCTCCCGCGCCTGCCGCAGATCGGCCAGGACATCGCCGACCCGCCCGGACACCAGCGTCTCGCCGACGTCGCCGAGGTTCCCGCCCCACCAGATGTGCCAGTCTTCCAGCCCCTCCAACGGCAGGTCGGAATTGAGCATCACCACCACGTTGTCGGCCCCGGAGGCCACCACCTCGCGCAGACGCCGACCGGTGGTGACGGTGATCGTCGCGCCGATCTCGTGCAGGACCAGCCGGTGCTGCGCGGCCAGCACCTGCAGCGCGGAGATGCCCGGGAGCACCCGCACGTCCATCTGCACGCGCCCCCGCCCGGCGATCCGGTCGAGGATCCGCAGCGTCGAGTCGTAGAACGCCGGATCGCCCCACACCGGGATCGCCACATCGCCCGGCCGGTCCAGCAGCACCTGCTCCCAGGCCTTCGCGCGGGCGGCGTGCCAGTCCAGCACCACGCCGCGGTAGCCGCCGTGGGTAGAGGTCGACGACGACGAGCGGTCCCGCTCCGGATCCTGAACCCCCACCAGCTCGAGCCCCGGGGCGTGCCTGCCGAGGAGCTCGACGCGTCTGGTGAACAGTGGATCCTCGCCCCCGGCCGGCGGACGCTTCACCGCCGCCAGCGCGTAGTCGGCAGAGTTCAGGGCCTGCACCGCTTCGACGGTGATCTGGTCGCATCCGCCGGAGCCGATGCCCACCACGTGAACCCGGCGCCGCCGCGTGGGCCGCCCGCCCGAGCTCTCGACGCCGCTCCTGCCCTCGATCTGCGCACCATCAGCGAAACCCCCGCTGGTTTGCGCACCATCAGCGAGAGTCCCGCTGGATTGCGCACTATCAGCTAATCCCCCGCTGGTTTGCGCACCATAAGCGAGATCGCCATCGGCGTGTCGCAACGCTGATGGTGTCCAACCCGCTGATGGTGCGCAATTGTCCGACGCCGGAGAGCCTTCCGCAGCGCCCACGGCGGCCGGATCCGGAAACTCTGCCACCGGCGGAGCCGGGGACTCCGGATCAGTCACCGTGCGCGTCCTCGAGATCGCCCTCGACGTCCAGGTAGAGCTGCCGCATCTCATCCATGAGCGCAGGGTCCGGGTTGGCCCACATTCCGCGGTCGGCGGCCTCGGTCAGCCGCTCGATCATCCCGCGCAGCGCCCACGGGTTGGACCGCCGCAGGAACTCCTGGTTGGTCTCGTCCAGCACGTACTCGCGGGTGAGCGACTCGTACATCCAGTCGTGGACCACCCCGGCGGTGGCGTCGAACCCGAACAGGTAGTCCACCGTCGCCGCCAGCTCGAAGGCCCCCTTGTAGCCGTGCCGCTGCATCGCGGCGATCCAGCGCGGGTTGACCACCCTGGCGCGGAAAACCCGGTTCGTCTCCTCTGCCAGTGTCCGGGTGCGGATCGTGTCCGGCACTGTGGAGTCGCCGACATACGCCCTGGGCTCGGCCCCGGTGAGCGCCCGCACGGTGGCGATCATCCCGCCGTGGAACTGGAAATAGTCGTCCGAGTCGGCGATGTCGTGCTCTCGGGTGTCGATGTTCTTCGCCGCAACGGCGATGCGCCGGTAATTGGTGCGCATGTCGTCGGCCGCCGGCACACCGTCGAGATCGCGCCCGTACGCGTAGCCGCCCCAGCGGGTGTACACCTCCGCCAGATCGCGGTCGTCACGCCAGTTCCCGGCCTCGATCGTCTGCAGCAGACCCGCCCCGTACGAGCCGGGGGCGGAGCCGAAGATCCGTGTGGTGGCCCTCCGCTGATCGGTGTGCTCGGCCAGATCGGCCCGGGTGTGGGCGGCCACGAAGTTCTGCTCGTCAGGCTCGTCCAGCTCGGCCACCATCCGCACCGCATCATCGATCATGGCGATGACGTGCGGGAACGCATCGCGGAAGAAGCCCGAGATGCGCACCGTCACGTCGATGCGCGGGCGCCCCAACTCGTCGAGCGGGATCACCTCGAGCCCGTTGACGCGCCGCGAGGCCTCGTCCCACTGGGGGCGCACACCCAGCAGCGCCAGCACCTCCGCGATGTCGTCGCCCGAGGTCCGCATGGCGGAGGTGCCCCAGATCGACAGCCCCACCGAGGCCGGGTAGTCGCCGGTGTCGGCCACGTGCCGCTCGAGCAGTGAATCCGCCATCGACTGCCCCGTC
>DWWG01000044.1 GCA_019119875.1 Candidatus Dietzia intestinigallinarum
TTACCCAGACCACGGGCGGGCCACTCCACGACGGCATGATCAACCTGCACCGACGCACGACGGCCCCGCAGGACGAGAGTCATGACCCCGTTGTCGAACCACAAGCCGTCCGTCAGCCGCCAGCGCACATCGGGCTCGCGCACCCCGACCGAGCGGGCCAGGCGGCGCGCCAGCGTGGGCACGGGCTCGCGCACGGACAGCCTGTTCACGGCACGGATCGACTTCTGCAACGGGTTCCGGAACGGCGACATGACCAGCTGGTGCACCCGCGTCGGAGAACCCGCCACCTGCGACGACGTGAGTTCGACCTCCTCCAGGTAGGAGCAGTGGACGTCGCCGCCGAGCAGCAGGATCGACGCCGGCGGGGTCCCGCGCCGCGTCGCCACGTCGGTTCCCGCGGCGTCTGTCCCCTCGGAGTCTGTCCCCGCGGCGACCTCCGTGAGCAGCCCCACGAGGTCATCGAAGCTGTTGCGGAACGCCGCCCAGTGCTCGAGATCCACCGTGAGCCGTGCCCACTCCCCCACCCGCGCCGTCAGCGGCTTGTCGGGCCGGTCGCGCGCAACGACCTCGTTCCAGCCCTCCACATGATGCAGCGCCGGAAGCATGAACGCAGGCAACGACGAGCCGATCAGCAGATGGTCCACGTCCGCGTCCAGACATGCGCGGCGGGTCCACTCCCACTCCGCGTGGTCCATCACCCGGCGGTCGGCCGGATCCAGATGCCGCGAGGCCCGGACGTCCAGCATCACCACGCGCACACGGCCGAAATCGCGTGAGAAGCTCCACTGGGAGGCACCGCGCTCGGAGTCCGCGGCCACGGCGAACTCGGAGAGGATCCGCTCGCGCTCGGCGTCGGAGTCCGCTGCCCGGAGCGCCTGGTAGACGGAATTGTCCTCGAGCTCGTCGGGCGCGAGATTGCCGAGGTGTTGGTAGACGAAGTAGCTGGCGAACGCCCCGATCACCCGGTCACGCCACCAGGGTTGCGCGGTCATCTCGCGGCGCCACGCGTACGAGGAGTTCCAGTCGTCGCGCAGGTCGTGGTCGTCGAGGATCATGCAACTGGGCACCGTCGACAGGAGCCAGCGCACGTCGGGGTCGCGCCACGACTCGTGGTACAGCCAGGAGTACTCCTCGAAGTCGCAGATCTCGCCGGAGACGTCCCGGTCCCCGCCGGCGCCCTCGGAGTCGCGCACCGCCTGCGGTCCCCCACCCGCGCGCCGGCGTTCGGCCAGTCGCTCCGAGATCTCCCGGCTGGGGATGTCCGCGTACACCTGGTCGCCGAGCAGCAGCATGGCGTCGGGCCACTCGTCGTGCGGGGTGTGCGCCATCCGGTGCGAGAGCGCCACCAGCGCGTCGGCGCCGATCGTGCGCAGGGCCCTGGGGGTCTGGCTCTCACCGCGGCGGCAGGAGCCGAAGGCCAGGCGCACGGTGTCGTCGTCGCGGGGTGTGCGGATCACGCTGGGCCGGTCGGGGTCCAGTGGCCAGGCGGTCTGTCCGTCGAGCTGGATCTCGTACGGCGTTTCGGTGCCTTCGCGCAGCTCACGCAGGTGCAGGACGGCGAAGTGGTGCCCGAACACGCCCCAGCTCGGCTCCGTGATCTCCTTGTCGCCGGCCCGGATCGTCACCCGGCACGGCGCGGACACCTCGACCCAGACCGTGGCCTCGGTGGCGTCGACGTACCGCAGCAGTGGGCCGACGAGGATCTCGGGACTCGGACTCATGGGACCAGTGTGCCCCCGCGCGTCCGGGGCGGCCCACCGATCAGCGCGACGCGGGGGTCGGCGCGGGTGTGGTGACTGTCCGGCCGGTCTCTGCCCAGGCTCGGACCTCGGCTTATGCACTCTCGCTGTCGACCGAGCCGACCCTATGCGGCGTCTCGGCGACCGACAGGCCACACAACCTCA
Organism: Candidatus Dietzia intestinigallinarum; assembly: GCA_019119875.1. Classification (GTDB taxonomy): domain Bacteria; phylum Actinomycetota; class Actinomycetes; order Mycobacteriales; family Mycobacteriaceae; genus Dietzia; species Dietzia intestinigallinarum. Next base: position 1,905 of record DWWG01000044.1, read on the forward strand.
GGTCGGGGCCGGCTCGCTCAGGTCGGGGCCGACTCCCTCAGGTCTGGGCCGACTTGCACACCCCTCCGGGCAGGTCTCCTAGCCGAGGAGGGCGCGGGGTCCGACGACGACGACGCCCCTCGGCAACCGGGCACGCAGTCCCCGATCCGCCGTCACGACCACCACTCGTCGGGGCCCGCCCGCCAGCTCGGTGGCCAGCTCGACAATCGAGTCGTCGCCCTCGCCCGTGGCACGGCGCACGACGAACGGCCCGGCGTGCTCCGCGGCCCGGGCGGCGCCCTCGATCACGGCGTGCGCGCGTGCGACCCAACCGAACCGGGCCGGCGCGGGCGCGTCCCCGGACACGGAGTTCCCGGCGCGCGCCGAGGACACGGGGGATCCGCCGGGTGAGCGGCTGAAGTCGGTTCCCGCGGCGGCCGGGATCTCAAGCGTGCGGGGCATCCCCTCGCCGAGCTCGTCGAGCAGCCGCGTGGTGGCGCCGGCCCGGTCCTTCCACCAGCCGTCGGGCCGGGAACCCAGCACGTTGGCCACATCCACCACGAGTTCAACGGGCTCGGTCCGCAGCCCGTCGGCCCACGCGGCGGCGAAGGCGGGCATGAGCGGCAGGTCGGCGACCCGGGTCTCAGGCACCCACCGCAGCTCGAGGCTCTCGTTGTTCGGCACGGTGGCCAGCGGACGGGGCGCGTCGGCGACGACGGTCGTGTACGTCCACTCGACCGGGTCCCCGGAGACCTGCACGAGCGGCGGGATCCCCGGCCGTCGGCGGGCGGCGCCGGGGGTCGCGGCACCGGCGCCGGGGGTCGCGGCACCGGTGCCCGGGGCCGCGACACCGGTGCCGTCACCCCGGTCGTCCTCCACGCCCCGGTCGTCCTCCACCTCGGTGTGCTTCTGATCCGGGCGCAGGCGGCTCAACATCAGCGCCGCGTGCCGCATGTCCAGCCCCGGTCGGTGCCACACGGTGCCGGGCATCCGTGAGGTGACCCGCTCGGCGCGCACCACGACGTCGGCGGGGCGGATCTCCGCCTCCTCCTCCGTCTCCCGCAGCGCCGCCGCGGCCGCGTCCTCATGAGAGTCCAGGGCTCCACCCGGCAGCGCCCACGTGTCACCGGAGGCGGTCCACACCGCGCGGTGCTGCAGCAACACCAGGGGGACGTCCGGATCGGTGGGGTCGGCGGCGCGCAGCAGCAACCCGGCGGCGCCGAAACGCCCCCACCGGCGGTCCCCGGATTCGGACACCACCCAGCCGTTGCCGTCACCCTCGCTCGCGACCACCGGCCGACCACCTCCTCCTCGCACCCCGCCCCACCTTCCGGGGCGCGACCTTTCCTACTCGCCGACCAGTCTGCCCGACTCCGGGGCGCCACTTCACTAACCTGGGACACACTTCCGTCGGATCCTGTGGCCCGGCGGGCCTGAACCGGGGAGGTGAACCACGCGATGACCGCCCCCACCCTCCCACGGCGCAAGGACACCACCGCCGGCGAGGAGTCCTCCACGCTGGTCCAGCCCCGTCGTCACGTGCGTCGCCGCGCGGCCCGGTTCTGGAACGACGTCCTGACCACCCCGGGCCGGATGTCGGTGTTCGCGGTGCTGTCGATCATCGCGGTGCTGGCGGGCGGGATCGTCGCGTCGGGCACCATCACCCAGCGGCAGAGTCACCACGAGACACTGCTGGCCGAGGTCGAGCCCGTCGCCAACGCCTCGCAGTCGCTCTACAGTTCGCTGACCATCGCCGACTCGGCCGCCAACACGGCCTTCATCGCCGGCGGCATCGAACCGGCCGAACTGCGGGAGCGCTATCTGCAGGCGATCGCGACGTCGGCGGCGTCGATCATCGCCGCCTCGCAGGGACTGGACCGGACCGACACCGAGTCGATCGACCAGCTCGCCGAGATCAACGCCCAACTGGCCACCTACACCGGCCTCGTGGAGACCGCCCGCACGAACAACCGGGTCGGCAATCCGGTGGGCGCGGCGTATCTGGCGTCGGCGTCGTCGATGATGCAGGACACCATCCTGCCGGCGGCCGCGGACCTGTACGACCGGCAGTCCACGTCGGTGGGCGAGTCGGACCGGGAGTGGTCGTCGCCTCCGTGGGGTTCGTTCTTCCTGCTCATGCTGGCGATCGGTGTGCTGGTGTTGTTTCAGCAGTGGTTGTGGCGGCTGACCGGGCGGCGCGTGAATCCGGCGCTGGGGCTGGCGTCGCTGCTGATGGTGGCCACGTTCCTGCTGACGATGATCGCCGGGTTCCTGGCCGCGAACGACAACGCGCGGGGGCTGTCGGAGGGGGCGGCGCCCATGAACGAGCTGACCCGGCAGCGGATCAACGCGCAGAAGGTGCGGGCGCAGGAGACGCTCAACCTGGTGCGGAGGACCGATCCGGAGGGCTCGGCCGGTGAGCGCGCCGCCATCCTGGGTGGCGTGCGCGACACTCTGACCGTGTATCTGGACGACGAGGGCTCCGGCTCCGGCGGCCGGGTGAGTCTCGACGACGGCGGTGCCGTCACCGACGCGATCAGCGCCCTGGACCAGTGGATGGCCGCCCAGAACCGCGCCGACTCGCTGTACCAGCAGGGCGACTACCAGGGTGCGATCAGCATCTCGTCCGGGCAGGACGAGGGCGACTCGGGGGCGGCGTTCGACGAGTTCGACCAGTCCATGCAGGACGCCATCGAGGAGGCGCGCGACACGCTGCGCACCCGCATCGACAAGGCCCGCCGCACCTCCTCGGCGGGTCCGGATCTCATCATGGCGCTGTCCACACTCGCCGCGTTCGCGGTGGTGGTGGGCATAGCGCCGCGGGTCAGGGAGTACCTGTGACGACACGGAGCGTGGGTCAGACGAAGCGGGGCGGTGTCCGGGGCCCGGCCGGGAGCGGTGTCCGGGGCGGTGTCCGGGGCCTGGTCGGCAGTGGTGTCCGGGGACGTGTCCGGGGCCTGGTCGGGAGCGCACTGGTGGCGGCCCTGGTGGCGACGAGCGCGTGTGGTGTCGACGACGACGAGGCCCGCCCCGGCGACAGCTCCGCGGACTCGACGTCGTTCGATTCGGTCGGCGCGGGGATTCCCGAGGTCGACGCGGTGATGCCGCTGCCCGCGGGCGCCGTGATCAGTACCGGCCTCCCGGAGAGCGTGCCGTCGCAGGACGAGACCTGTGACCCGCTGCCGAGTCTGCGCCCCGACGACGCCGACCCCGAGGACCGCGTCCCCAAGATCCTCGACCGTGGTCGGCTCATCGTGGGCCTGGACCAGGGCTCCAACCTGTTCTCCTTCCGCGACCCCGGCACCGGCGAGCTGACCGGTTTCGACGTGGACCTGGCTCGCGAGATCGCCGACGACATCTTCGGCGACCCCGACGCCGTCGAGTACCGGTCACTGACCTCCGCCAACCGCATCGAGGCGCTGGAGAACGACCAGGTCGACCTGGTGATCCGGTCGATGTCCATCACGTGTGAGCGGCGGGAGCGGGTCACCTTCTCGGTGCCGTATTATCAGGCTTACCAGCGCGTTCTCGCGGTGCGCGGATCCGGGATCGAGAGAATCGAGGACCTGGAGGGGAAGCGCGTGTGCGTCGCCTCGGGCACCACGTCGGCAGCCCGCCTGTGGGAGGAACTGGACCGGATCACGGTGCTGTCGGTCAACACCTGGGCCGACTGCCTGGTGGCGATCCAGCAGAACCAGGTGGACGCCATCACCACAGACGACGCGATCCTGGTGGGCATCACCGCGCAGGACCCGTACCTGGAGATCGTGGGGCCGCAGCTGGGCGCAGAGCCGTACGGGGTGGGCATCGCCAAGTCCACGCCTCGCAACAACACCGATGGGCTGGTGAGGCAGGTCAACTCGACACTGGAGCGGATCCGCCGCGACGGCACGTGGAACCGCATGTACTCGACATGGCTGTCCGGCCTCGGGCCGAGCCCCGGCATGCCGGCGCCGACCTATATCCCGGAGCCGTCGCGATGAGCTACCGGAAGTGGGCTGACGGACCGGAGGACGACGAGCCCGTCGTCGGGACCCAGGCCACGCTGCGGACCCAGGCGGTCAAGGTAACCGGGCCCGTCGAGGGCACCGGGCCTGGCGATACCACGGGGCCCGCCGAGGGCACCGGCGGCATGCAGCACACCGGCGCGATGCCGTCCACGGGCGGGATGGAGGCGACCGGCGCGATGCCGTCCACGGGCGGAATGGAGGCGACCGGCGCGCTGCCCGGCACCGGCGCCATCGATGTGACCGGCGCGGTGTCCATGGCGGGGTTCCTGGAGACCACCGACCCCGCCGCCGCGCGCCACGGCGACGGCGACGCCGACACCGACCCGGAATCCCCCACCGAAGCAGTCCCCGGCGCCCCACCTGTCGGCCGCACCAGCGAGTCCACCACCGGCGACCGCGGGGGTTCGACGCCGTTCCGGCTACGCCACCCGGACAAGCCCGAGGACAAGCCCAGCCTGGCCGCCGAGGGCCTGGTCGACCTGCCGTACATCATCCCCGTCGACCCCACCTCGGCCATGCTCGCGCCCGAGGAGATCGAAGCCGAGTGCGCCGCCTCGAAAGGGCGGCTGCCCCGCCCCGAACTGGCACCCGGCGACGTGGTGGCCGACCAGTACGAGGTCCGCGGCGCCCTGGCCCACGGCGGGATGGGCTGGATCTACCTGGCCGTGGACCACAACGTGTCCGACCGCTGGGTGGTGCTCAAGGGTCTGCTCCACGCCGACCAGGCCGAGGCGCAGGAAGTCGCCGTGGCCGAACGGGAGATCCTGGCAGAACTGTCCCACCCGTCGATCGTGCGAATCTACAATTTCATCCACGACGACTGGGCCACCTCGCCGTCGCACGGCGGCTACATCGTCATGGAGTACGTCGGCGGACCCAGCCTGCGGGACGTGCGGCGGGCGGCCCCGGGCCGGGTGCTACCGGTGGAGAAGGCCATCGCGTACGTCCTCGAGGTCCTCCAGGCCCTCTCGTACCTGCACTCGGTGGGGCTCGTCTACAACGATCTCAAGCCCGAGAACATCATGCTCACCGAGGACCACGTCAAGCTGATCGACATGGGCGCGGTCTCCGGCGTCGGCGACTACGGACACATCTACGGCACCCCCGGCTTCCAGGCGCCCGAGATCCCCGAGACGGGCCCCACCATCGCCTCCGACCTGTACACCGTCGGCCGCACCCTCGCCTCGCTCATCATCCGCCTGCCGGTGGTCGACGGACGCTACGCCGACGGCATCCCCTCCCCCGTCGAGGAGCCGGTGTTCAGCCGGTACGACTCGCTGTACCGCTTCATCCTGCGCTCCACCAACGAAGACCCGGACATGCGGTTCCGCAGCGCCACCGGCATGGCAGGGCAGCTCATGGGCGTACTCCGCGAAGTCCTCGCGCTGCGCACCGGCGTGCCGCACCCGGCGTTCTCGCAGGTGTTCTCACCCCAGCGGTCGACCTTCGGCACCCTGTACACCGTCGAGCCCACCGATTTCCTCGTCGACGGCCACGCCCGCGACACCACCCTCACCGGGGCCGAGCTCGTCGACGCACTGCCCGTACCGCTCATGGAGTCCTCCGACCCGGCGAGCCGCATCCTCGCCGCCACCTCGTACACCTCCGTCGAACAGCGGATCGACACCCTGCTCGACCTGTACTCGGACAAGGACTCCGAGGCCCGCGAGAGCATCGGCGTGATCATGTCCCTCACCCGCGCCTACCTCGAGATCGGAGACCTCGCCGCCGCCGAGGCGCTACTGGACGAGAACTCCCACCGGCGGCGCTCGGAGTGGCGACTGGTCTGGTACGACGGTGTGATCGCGCTCCTCAAGGGCGACCCCGTGGGCGCATACCCCAAGTTCCAGCAGGTCCTGTCCGCGATGCCGGGAGAGAACGGCCCCAAGCTGGCGCTGGCCGCCACCGCCGAACTGATCCTCGACGTGTGCCCCGAGGGGGACAGGAACAGGTGGGCACGCTCCAGCGAACACTTCTACCGGACCGTGTGGTCGGTGGACCGCTCCGTCATCAGCTCGGCGTTCGGCCTGGCCCGCCAGCTCCAGCGACGCGGCGAGGTGGCGGCAGCCATCACCGAACTGGACCGCGTCCCACCCAACTCGCGCTACTCCTCGCTCGCGAACCTCACGGCGATCCTCCTGCTGTGCCAGGGGCGGCCACTGGAGGAGACCGAGGAGTCACACCTACGAGAGGCCGCCAGGCGGGTGACCAGCCTGCCCGCCGGCGAACACCGTGCGTTCCAGATCCGGCTGACCGTGCTCACCACCGCCCTGGAGTGGATCACGCTGCCCGGGAACGAACCCTCCCCGTCGCCGCTCATGCGCGGCGTGCCGTTCACCGAGTTCGGGCTCCGCACCGGCGCCGAGACCGTCCTGCGAACGCTGGCCCGGTCCACCGAGACCAGGCAACAGCGGTTCCGGCTGGTCGACCAGGCCAACAGCATCCGGCCGCGCACCCTGTTCTAGAGGTGCTCAGCGTCAAGAGGGGCTCAGGTTCAATAGGTGCCCCAAGTTCAAGAGGGGCTCGGGTTCTAGAGGCCCTCGGGAGCCCGGGGACCGCGGTCGATCTCCCGCGCCGCTCAGTCCGCCGGCCCCAGCCCGAGCACCACATCGCAGGCGCGGGCGATCGCCAGCTCCTCATCCGTGGGGACGACAAGCACCTTCACCCGGCTGTCCGGCGTGGAGATGAGACGCTCACCCGAACCGTTCTCGTTGGCCTCGGGATCGATCTGAACACCCCAGTCCCCCAGAGTGGCCAACGCGTCGGCCCGCAGTCGGGCGACGTTCTCGCCCACCCCGGCGGTGAACGTGATGGCATCGACCCGCCCCAGCACCGCCCAGTAGCCGCCGATATAGCGACGCAGGCGATGGATCACCACGTCGTAGGCGAGTGTGGCGGCCTCGTCGTCGTCGTCGACCCCGGCGAGCAACTCGCGGAAGTCACGCGCACCCGCCAGTCCCTCCAGCCCGGACCGGCGGTTGAGCAGAGTCGAGACATCCTCCGGAGCCATACCGCGGTCGCGGATGAGGTGGATGATCAGTCCCGGATCGAGATCGCCGGGGCGGGTGCCCATGACCAGGCCCTCAAGCGGCGTCAGCCCCATGGACGTGTCCACCGCGCGACCGGCCTCGATCGCCGACGCCGACGCCCCGTTTCCGAGATGCAGCACGATCTGGTTGAGCTCGTCGTACGGGCGCCCCAGCACGTCGGCGGTGCGGCGGGAGACGAACTCGTGGCTGGTGCCGTGGAAACCATAACGACGCAGGTGCCAGCGCTGGGCGGTCTCGGCGTCGATCGCGTAGGTGTGCGCGGCGGCGGGCAGCGTGTGGAAGAAGCCGGTGTCGAACACCGCCACGTGCGGCAGACCCGGCAGCAGCTCGCGAGCCACGCGGATACCGCGGAGGTTAGCCGGATTGTGCAGCGGCGCGAGGAGTTCGAGCTCCTCGATGTCCGCCTCCACCTCGGGCGTCACGAGCACCGGTTCGTGGAAGGCGGGGCCGCCGTGGACCACCCGGTGACCGATCGCCTCGACCCCGAGGTCCGTCGGGTGGACCCGCAGCTCAGCCGCCAGCTCGAGCACCAGCCCCAGGGCGGCCGTGTGGTCGGCGAACTCGGCCTCCGCGGAGCGCGACTGGGCCGACGACCCGGTCCACTCACTGCGGCGCACCGTGAGCGATCCGACGGGATCACCGATGCGCTCCACCAGCGCCCAGGCCAGTTCCTTCTCGACGGCGGTGTCGAGGATCTGCAGTTTGAGGGAGGAGGAGCCCGAGTTGATGACGAGCACGCGGGTCATGAGTTACGTCCGTTCGGGGAAGCGGGGTCGGTGGCCTCGGAGCCGGCAGCGGCGGGAGAGCCCTGCGCCTGGACCGCCGTGATGGCGACCGTGTTGACGATGTCCTCGATCAGCGCACCGCGCGAGAGGTCGTTGATCGGCTTGCGCAGACCCTGCAGCACCGGGCCGATCGCGACCGCGCCCGCCGTCCGCTGCACGGCCTTGTAGGTGTTGTTGCCCGTGTTCAGGTCCGGGAACACCAGGACCGTGGCCTGCCCCGCGACCGGGGAGTCGGGCATTTTCGCACGCGCCACCGTGGGGTCGACGGCCGCGTCGAACTGCAGGGGCCCGTCGACGAGCAGGTTCGTGACCGAGTCGCCGGGAGCGCTCGAGCCGGCGGAGACACCCGCCGCGTCGGCGGCTGGGCCGGCCCCGTCCGAGCCGGCCTGGGCGGAACCGGTCTGGGCGATGCGGGACCGCACGATGTCGGTGGCCTCACGGACCTTGTCCACGTCGGCGCCGCTGCCGGAATCACCGGTCGAATAGGACAGCAACGCCACCCGGGGATCGATGCCGAACCGGGCCGCGGTCTCGGCCGAGGACAGCGCGATGTCGGCGAGCTGCTCGGCGGTGGGGTCTGGAACGACCGCGCAGTCGCCGAAGGCCAGGACGTGATCGGCCAGGCACATCAGGAACACGCTCGACACGGTCTCGACACCCGGCCGGGTGCGGATGATCTCCAACGCCGGCCGAATGGTGTGCGCGGTGGTGTGGGCGGCGCCGGAGACCATGCCGTCGGCGAGCCCGGCGTGCACCATCATCGTGGCGAAGTAGGAGATGTCCTGGATCCGGTCGCGGGCCACGTCCAGGGTCATGCCCTTGTGCTTGCGCAGCTCCGCGTACTCCTCGGCGAACCGCTCGGCGTGCTCGCTCTCGCGCGGGTTGACCAGCTGCGCCCCGGCGAGGTTGATGCCCAGCTCGTCGGCGCGGCGGCGGATCGCGTCGGGGTCACCGAGGATCGTCAGGTCCGCCACCTCGCGGCGCAGCAACCGGCCGGCGGCGTGGAGGATCCGGTCGTCGTCGCCCTCGGGCAACACGATGTGCCGCCGGTCGGCGCGCGCCCGCTCGAGGAGCTGGTACTCGAACATCTGCGGGGTCATGACGTCCGGGGTGTCGACGCGCAGGCGGGCGAGCAGCTGCTCGGTGTCGACATGCTTTTCCATCAGGCTCAGCGCCGTCTCGACCTTGCGGCCCGACCCTGAGTACACGCGGCCGCGGGTGTCCGCGGCGAGACGGGCTGTGTCGTAGGTGCCGTGTTCGGTGCACACGATCGGCAGGGTGGATCGCATGCCGTGAACCAGCCGGTCCATCGCCTCGTTCGGCCGGACCCCACCGTTCCAGATCATGCCCGCCAGTGACGGGAAGCCCTCCGCGGCGTGCGCGCCCAGGATCGCCAGGACCGCGTCCGTCCGGTCGGCGGGGACGATGACCACCATGCCGTCGACGAGCCGCTCAAGGATCCGGTCACCGGTCATGCCGCCGACCATCACCGCCATGGCCTCACGGTCCAGCAGCGCGGGATCGCCCGAGTAGAGCGTGCCGTCGACCGCGCCCATGAGCTCACCCATGGTGGGGGCGGTCAACAGGTCCTGGTTGGGCAGGATCCAGGCGGGCACGTCGAGCGAGGACAGCTCGGCCTGGATGTCCGTCATCTGTCCGTCATCGCAGCGGTTGACCACGACGCCCACCGGGTGGGCGTGGTCGGCACGCAACTCGTCCAGGGTGAGGCGGGCGTTGGTACCGATCTCCTCCGGCGTGCGGCCGGAGCCACGGATGACCAGCAGAACGGGGGCGCCGAGGTTCACGGCGAGGGTGGCGTTGAACTCGAACTCGGTGGGGCTGGGCACGCCTGTGTAGTCGGTCCCCAGGATCACAACCACATCGCACTGGCGGGCGACCGCGTGGTACTTGTCGACGATCTCGGTCAGCGCCGCGTCACGGTCCTGGTGGACACGCGCGTTGGTGACGCCGACGCAGTCCTCGTATTTGAGGTCGACGGTCGTGTGTTGCAGCAGCATCTCCACGATCCGGTCCCGCGCGGGCTCGTCGTGGTTCGAGCGCGGCGCGATGGTGACGGGCCGGAAGACCCCGACTCGCTGCACGGTGCCGGCGAGGATGCGCAGCAGCCCCAGCGCGATGGTGGACTTGCCGGTGTCTCCCTCCGGGGCGGCCACGTAGACCGCCGA